>CAYYJN010000140.1:0-1541 GCA_964472275.1 uncultured Solibacteraceae bacterium | reverse complement strand
GATATTTAGTCCGCAGATTACGCCGATTACGCAGATTGCCTTTGCTTTTGAATCGGCTCCATCTGCGTAATCTGCGGATGACTATTCCTTCTCCAGCATGCCGAACCGCGCCACGATGCGCTTGTCGCCGGCGTCGAGGAAACGCACGGTGTAGGTGAGGCCGTCGCCGCGGCCGGTGGCGGCGAGGACGACGCCGGTGCCGAAGCGGGGGCTGCGGACCTTGGTGCCCGGCGGGAACGCGCCGCTCGGCGTCTCGCGCTCGCCGGGTTCCTCTTCCGGTTCGGGCGTTTCGTTCTCAGAACGCGCCTTGTTGAAGAAGGAGCGGATGCGGCGAAGTTCGCCCGCGAGATCGGCGCCGCTCCCGCCGCGCGGCGTGGAGGCCGACTGCCAGCCCTGCCCCGCGCGGTAGAGTTCCGTGCCCCAGCGGATGGGCGCTTCCAGCGCGGGCTCGGGCAGCTCTTTCAGGAAGCGGCTCGGCATGCCGATCACTTCACTCGCGAAGATGCGGCGGCGGCGCGCGGCGGAGAGGTACAGCTTCCGTTGCGCGCGGGTGATGGCCACATAGAAGAGGCGGCGCTCCTCCTCAACGCCTTCAGGCGTTTCGCGGGCCATGCGGTTGGGAAAGACATCCTCTTCGAGGCCCACGACGAACACGACGGGGAACTCCAGACCCTTCGCGCAGTGGATGGTCATGAGGCTGAGCCGCGCGTCCTGCTCCACCTGGTCCGCGTCCGCCGCGAGGGTGATGCGGTCCAGAAACTCCGCGAGGCGCAGGCCCTGGCCTTCCAGTTCCGTGGCCGCGGCGACGAACTCCTCCAGGTTGCGCACACGGCTTTCAGCTTCGAGCGTGCCTTCGTCCACGAGGCTCTGGAGGTAGCCGCTCTCCACCATGACCCAGCGCACGAGGCCGCCCAGCGTGAGCGCGGACTGCTCCTTCGCGGCGCGGTCGAAGAAGGCGACGAACCGGGCTAATTCGCGTTGAGCGCGGCCCTTCAATTCACCTGAACGGAGCAGCGCGACGACGCCTTCCAGCGGCGTGCCGTTGTCGGGCATGGAGGCCTCGATGCGCCCGAGGGTCGTCGGGCCGACGCCGCGGCTCGGCGCGTTCACGCAACGGCGGAAGGAGGTCAGGTCGAAGGGATTCTGGAGCAGGCGCAGATAGGCGAGGAGATCCTTCACCTCCTGCCGCTCGTAGAACTTCACGCCGCCGATGAGCTTGTAGGGGATGTCCAGCGCCCGCAGCGCGTCTTCAATCTGGCGGCTTTGCCAATTGGCGCGATAGAGCACAGCCATGCGCGCATCGCGGTCCCGTTCGCGCTCCGAAAGAATCGTCCGCGCCACCCACTCGGCCTCGAAGCGGCCATCGTCCGCCAGCTTGAAGAGCAGCCGCTCGCCTTCGCCCTTGTCCGTCCACAGCGTCTTGCCCAGACGCTGCGTGTTGTTGGCGATGACCGTGCTGGCCGCGTCCAGGATGCTCTGCGTGGAGCGGTAGTTCTGCTCCAGCTTGATCTCCGCCGCCTCCGGAAAGTCCCGCTTGAAGT
>CAYYJN010000139.1:0-1574 GCA_964472275.1 uncultured Solibacteraceae bacterium | reverse complement strand
CAGCTCCGGCCGCAGCTCCGCGAGGGCGCGGCGCACGGCCTCCTGGAAGCTCGCCGTAGCGTCAATGAGGACGCCGTCAACATCCAGCACGAGGAGGCGGCGCGGCGGCGCGGGCAGATCGGCGAGGCGGCCATCCAGGAGATGAGCGGTCCTCACGGTGGTGGCTTCGTCGCCGATGCTCACCCGGGCCGCGTCCGTTTCTGGCAAGGCCCGCGCGAGCTGGCCGCCTTCCCGAAGCTTCGGGCTCGGATCAGGGCGAACGAGGAGGAAGTTCGCCGCGCTGGGCGCGGCTGTGAATCCAGCCAGGCCCGCGGCGAGGCGATCTCGCCTAAGCGCTGTCGCGCGGATCTCCCGCTCGAATTCGGCGGCGAAGTCCATGGCCACATCCAGGGCTTCCAGGCTCGGCGCCGGGATGGAGTAGGGAAGCTGGAGCGCGGCGAGTCGCCCCACCAGCGCGGGATCGCCGATCAGATAACCCAGACGCCACGCCGCGCAGGCGAAGGCCTTCGAGAAAGTGCGAAGCAGCAGGAGATTCGGGAAGCGCTCGGGCGCGAGGCGGTGCGTGCGAGGCGCGAATTCGGCGTAGGCCTCGTCCAGCACGACGAGGATGCCGCGCGCTTCCGCCGAGCGGAGCAGGGGCTCGATGGCTTCCGGATCCAGCCACGCGCCACTGGGATTGTTGGGCAGCGTGAGCCAGAGCTGGCGCGGCTTCGCGTCGAGCGCTTCGAACCAAGGCTCAAGCGGGAAACCATCGCCCACCGGAACGCGCGCCAATTGTCCGCGATTCCGCTTCACGAGCAGCGGGTAGAGGGAGAAGCCGGGCTCGGGCACGGCGACCGTGTCCCCTTCCGAAAGTCCCGCGAGGGCGACGAGGTCCAGCAGCGCGCCGCTGGAAGGACCCAGCAGCACGCCGCCCGCGGGCGCGCCGAGGCGGAGTCGCAGCCGTTCCGTGAGCTCGCCTTGCCGCTCCGGATACTGGCGGAAAGGCAGCTCCCGCAGGCGCGCCAGGAGCGCGTCCCGCGCGGGCGCGGGCCAGTCGGCGGCGGCCTCGTTCATGTGCAGGCGCGCGAGGCCTTCCGGCTCCGGAGGCCGGGTGTAGGGGCGCAGGTCGTCGAGATCGGGTCGAAGGAAGGTCATGGATGCACGGAAAGAAGGCCTCGGGAATCGAAGCGCGGGCGCGGCAGGAAGGCCGCGCTAGGCGTGGGCGTGATGGGCGCGGAGGGCGGCGCTGGCGGCGTGATGGGGCAGGCCTTCGGCCATGGCGAGTTCGGCCACCCAAGGCGACATGGCGGCGGCGTCGGCTTTTGAAAGCCTCAGTAGGCTTTGGCGTTTCATGAAGCTGGCGACGCCGAGGGGTGAGCTGAAGCGGGCGCTGCGCATCGTCGGCAGCACATGGTTCGGGCCCGCGCCATAGTCACCGAAGGCCTCCGCGCTGGCGCCGCCGAGGAAGACGGCACTGGCGGCGGTGAGGCGCGGAAGCCAGGCTTCGGGATCGCACACCTGCAATTCGAGATGCTCCGGCGCCCAGGCCTGGGCGAAGGCGAGGGCCAGATCCTTGTCCGCGCGGAGCAGCA
>CAYYJN010000138.1:0-1603 GCA_964472275.1 uncultured Solibacteraceae bacterium | reverse complement strand
GAGGCGCCCTCGGGCGCCCTTTCTCTTTCTGCCAGGCGAGAGGATTCGGACCTCCGAGCCGCAGCCGCCCGGTGAGCGCGCCGTGGAGACGCTCCAGTGGAGCGTCGGAGCGGAAGAAAGCGCGAACCGCTTGGCGGCAAGGGACGGCGATGGCATGCCAAGCCCTAATTTGGAGGCGTCCCCCGCGATGCGCCAGCGAGCCTCCAGCGCCCTTCCCTCGCACCCCGAGGCCTCGGCCCGCGTGTCATCCAGGTGTAAGCTGGATGGTCCGCCTGGGGCGGGGAGCGACCATGACCGACGCCTGCATGATCCTGACCACCTGCGGCAGCGAGGAAACGGCCCTCACCATCGCCTCGGCGCTCGTGGACCAAGGCTTCGCGGCCTGCGTCAACATCCTGCCGGGCCTCAAGAGCTACTACTACTTCAAGGGCGAGACCCACCTGGACGAGGAGGTCCTCCTCGTCATCAAGACCACCCGCGACCGCTACGACCGCGTGGCGGAAGTCATCGCCGACCTGCACACCTACGAGATCCCCGAGATCCTCATGGTCCCCGTCGAGCAGGGCAGCGCCTCCATCCTCGACTGGATCCGCGGCAGCGTCAGCCGCGCCGTCTAAGACTTTGGCTCCAGGCTTCCGGCTACGGACTACGCGGCTGGTCCCGACGCACCCGGCCCGGTAGCCTGGAGCCCGCAGCCTGGAGCCCGATCGTGGAACAGACCCTCAGCCTCGAATTCCTCCGCGTCGCCGAAGAGGCGGCCATCGCCTGCGCCCGCAGCATCGGCCACGGCCGCCGCAAGCACAGCGATATGCTCGCGGTGGAAGCCATGCGCAAGGCCATGGAGTCGGTGCGCATGGACGGCACCATCGTCATCGGCGAGGGCGAGCGGGATGAGGCGCCGATGCTCTACATCGGCGAGAAGGTGGGCATGGGCAAGGGCAATCCGGCGGTGGACATCGCCGTGGACCCGCTGGAAGGCACCAACCTCTGCGCCACCGGCGCGCCCAACGCCATCGCCGTGCTGGCGGCGTCCGAGAAGGGCGGCCTCCTGCACGCGCCGGACCTCTACATGGAGAAGCTCGTCGTCGGCCCCGCCGCCAAGGGCAAGGTGAGCCTGGACGCGCCCGTGGCCGAGAACCTGAAAGCCATCGCCAAGGCCCTGGACCGGGGCGTGGGCGACCTCGTCGTCACCGTGCTCGACCGCGAGCGCCACCAGAAGCTCATCGAGGACATCCGCGCCGCGGGCGCGCGCATCCAGCTCATCGGCGATGGCGACCTGAGCGCGGGCATCTCCGCCGCCGTCTCCGGCACGGGCATCCACGCCGTGATGGGCACGGGCGGCGCGCCCGAAGGCGTGCTGGCCGCGGCCGCGCTGAAGTGCCTCGGCGGCGAGATCCAGGGCCGCCTCGTGGTGGACACCAACACCGCGTCGAAGGAGAAGGCCGAGGCCATGGGCGCCCGCTTCGACCGCATCTACACCACCGACGACCTCGCCCCCGGCAAGCACATCGTCTTCGCCGCCACCGGCGTGACCGGCGGCAACCTGCTCGAAGGCGTCCGCTTCTTCAGCCACGGCATCCGCACCAGCAGCCTCATCCTCACC
>CAYYJN010000137.1:0-1633 GCA_964472275.1 uncultured Solibacteraceae bacterium | reverse complement strand
GC
The DNA here is from genome assembly GCA_964472275.1 of uncultured Solibacteraceae bacterium. Lineage (GTDB taxonomy): Bacteria > Acidobacteriota > Holophagae > Holophagales > Holophagaceae > JAFDVN01. Next base: position 1,631 of record CAYYJN010000137.1, on the reverse strand, counting down.
CTTCGAAGCCTTCCTCCTCCACTGGTACCGCGTGGGCGTCCTCTACAGCCGCCTCATCGGATCCGAGCGGCAGCTGGAGCGGGTGACCTGAGGATCCGGCTTGATGGGACAATGGCCCCATGCGCGGCCATCTGATCCTCGTCCCCACGCCCATCGGCAACCTCGGCGACCTCACGGAGCGGGCGAAGGCGGCGCTGGCCTCGGCGGATCTCGTCGCCTGCGAGGACACGCGGCGCACGGGCGGGCTGCTGAAGCACCTCGGGATCGAAAAGCCGCTGCTGCGCTTCGACGACCACGCGGGCGAGGAGGCCTTCCTGCGGGTCGCGGCGGAGCTGGGGCAGGGGAAGGTGATCGCCTACTGCTCGGACGCGGGCATGCCGGGCATCAACGATCCGGGCTTCGAGATCGCGCGGGCCGCGCGGGAAGCGGGCGCGGAGGTGGAGGTGCTGCCAGGCGCGAGCGCCGTGCTGCTCGCCGTCGTCGCGTCGGGCCTGCCCTGCCACGCCTTCAGCTTCCTGGGCTACCTGCCGTCGCGCTCGGAGCCGCGCCGGACCTTCCTGAAAGCGCTCGCCGGGCGCGAGGAGACGAGCGTCGTCTTCGAGACGCCGCATCGCATCCAGGAGACGCTGTCGCAGCTTTCCGAGCTGCTTCCGGATCGCGAGATCGCCCTCGGCCGCGAGCTGACGAAGCTGCACGAAACCTGGTACCGCGGCGCGCCTTCGGAAGTCATCCGCGCGCTGGGCAAGGAGGATCGCGGCGAGATGGTGCTCGTGATCGCGGGCGCGGCGGCCAAGCGCGTCGTGGCGGAGGATTGCGCCGCCTTCGATGGCGCGCTGCCCGACTGGGCGCACCGCTACCTCGACGCGGCGCGGGAAGGCGGCATGACGCTCCGCGAGGCCGTGAAGCCTTTGGCCAAGCACTTGGGCGCGAACGCCTCCGACCTCTACAAGCTCGCCGCCGAACGGTGAGGAGACTGGGATCGCGGAGAAACGCCATTCAACGCAAAGACGCGAAGGACGCGAAGGACGCAAGGCGCGCCGACCCATCAGGCCAGGGCCCGCCGCGCGCGGCGGCTTTCGCGCGACGCGCGAAAGTGACCTTGGGCGGCGATGTGCCTCGTCCCCTCTGTGCCCTCCGTGATCCTCTGCGCCCTCTGTGTTCCGCTTTTCTGATTCGATGAGCCGTATTCTTTGAATGGGAGCCCTCATGAAGACCGACGCCATCTATCCCATCGGAACGCCCGGCACCCCGTGGGGCGCGGCGGAGGTCGCGGCTTGGCGGGCGAGGCAGGTCCGCCATCGCGGCTATGCGGAGGATGTGCAGGCCCGCGTCGAGGCGCTGCGCGGGAGCTTCGAGGTGACCGAGTACGGCCGCCTGGACTATGGGTCCGAGCGCTACCCGCTCTTCGCGGTGAAGAGCCGGAGCTGGAATCCGGACCTGCCGCTCATGGTGGTGACGGGCGGCGTGCATGGCTATGAGACGAGCGGGGTGCATGGCGCGCTGCTGTTCCTGGAACGCCACGCCCAGGCCTACGCGGGGCGCATCAACCTGCTGGCCGTTCCTTGCGTGAGTCCGTGGGCCTACGAGCGCATCCACCGCTGGAATCCGGAGGCGCTGGACCCCAACCGGAA
>CAYYJN010000136.1:0-1861 GCA_964472275.1 uncultured Solibacteraceae bacterium | reverse complement strand
GAGGATCGCGGCGAAGGCGGAAGGGAGGATCAGGCTGCGCGTCTTCATCTCCACCTCTACGCCTGGGCCATCAAACGGGCGGCCATGGTCTCGGCCAACTGATCCGCTTGCGCCACCAGATCCTGCTTGGCCTGAGCGGTCTCGGCGGTGAGCGCTTCCGTGGCGGCCTTGCGCTGGGCCGCGGCCTTGGCGCGGGCGGCGTCCAGCAGGGTCTGCTTCTCCGCTCCGGCCGCGTCCGCCAGCGTCTTGCGATGGGCGGCGGCCTTCGCGCGCAGGTCCTTCAGCTTCTCGCGGTATTCCCGCTGACGGGCCTCGATGAGCACGGCGGCCTTCGCCTTGGTGTCCGAGCCCGCGCTGAGGGCGTCCTCGCGATCCGACATCACCTTGGAGATGGGCTTGTAGAAGGCCAGCTTCAAAATCCAGTGCAGCGCCGTCACCAGGGCGATGACGAAAAGCAACTGCCAGAGGTAGGGGCGCATGGGGTCCGGCAACTGGGCCAGGAACGCGTCCAAGCCGCCGCCACCGCCAGAGGCGGGGGCAGCCCATCCCAGATTCGCCAGCTCCATCAGCGCCACGGGCGTCTCCACGCAGTCCCGCGCATCGGCAGGGCCCCGGTCCGGACATGGCCGGAGCGCCTGGGCGCGGAACCTTAAAAATCTACCAGCAGCCACGCGATGGCTCAACGCTAAGGTTTCCCGTTGACCGTCGGGCCGCTCCATGGGAAGCTCTTCCTTCGGCGATCGGGCGATTAGCTCAGTCGGTAGAGCAGCTGCTTTACACGCAGCATGTCGGCGGTTCGAGCCCGTCATCGCCCACCAGTCCTGCTGGTGACAACTTGGGGTTGTAGCTCAGTCGGTTAGAGTGCCAGCCTGTCACGCTGGAAGTCGCGGGTTCGAGCCCCGTCAACCCCGCCAAAAAGCTCCCTTCGGGGAGCTTTTTGGCGTTTGGGGTGGACGGGGCTCGAACCCGCGAGTGGGAAGTCGGCCGCGTCAGCGGAGGCAGTCCAGTGGACTGCCGGAGTAGCGGCCGGCTTACCGGTGGACGCGCGAAGCGCGGCCACAGTTCGAGCCCCGCGGACATGGGTCGGCGCGCCCATTCGCCCCCACCACGCCCGCGATGGGCGAAGCCCGAGCGCGTCCCTTCCAGCGCCCCATGCGACACTGGCCTTCCATGAAACTCCCCCGCGTTGCCCTCTGCGGCCGCCCCAATGTGGGCAAGTCCACCCTCTTCAACCGGCTTACCCGCAGCCGCGCGGCGCTGGTGCATGACCTGCCCGGCATGACCCGCGACCGCAGCTATGGCCGCGTCGCGCTGCTGGATGACGAAGGCGCGCCCTCCGAGCTCTTCGAGCTGGTGGACACCGGCGGCCTCGATTTCGAAGGCGACGATGTCATCACCTCAGGCATCACGCGCATGGCCGAGCGCGCGCTCGGCGAATCTCATGTGGTCATCTTCCTGGTGGACGGCCACGACGGCTGCACGACGGGCGACGAGGAGATCGCGCTGCGCCTGCAGCGCCTCGGCAAGCCCGTCATCCTCGCCGTGAACAAGGAAGACGGCATGAAGGGCGGCGCGCCGGACGCGGCCTTCTACGCGCTCGGCTTCGAACCGATGGTGACGCTCTCCGCCGCCCACGGGCGCGGCATCTCGGATCTCCTCGACGAGGTGCAGACGCGCCTGCCCTTCCACCGCACGCCGGAAGAGGCGGACATCCCCGAAGCCGACGCGGAGCTGCGCTTCGCCTTCATCGGCCGCCCCAATGTGGGCAAGAGCTCACTCACGAACCGCCTGTTGGGCTACGAGCGTAGCCTCGTGAGCGAAGTCGCGGGCACGACGCGCGACACGGTGGACACGGTCTTCC
>CAYYJN010000135.1:0-1863 GCA_964472275.1 uncultured Solibacteraceae bacterium | reverse complement strand
TTGTAGGACAGGGCCTGGCCGGGCCACGCGATGTAGCGGTCCGTCTCGGCCTGGATCTCCACCTCGTCGTTCGAGGCGTGGGCGTGGAAGTAATCCACCATCTGCTGGCGGGTCCAATGCAGGTCGTGAACGCCCGTGTCCACCACGAGGCGCACGGCGCGGAGCATCTCGTCGCTGAGGCGGCCGTAATCGCTGATGGGGTCCTTGTAGAAGCCCATCACCTTGCCGAGGCCTTCGCAGTAGAGCGCCCAGCCTTCGGCGTAGGCGCTGTTGCCGCCCTCCTTGCGGAACTCAGGCAGGCCCTTCAACTCCTGGGCGATGGAGATCTGCAGGTGATGGCCCGGCAGGCCCTCGTGGTAGGCGGTGCTTTCACAGGAGAGCATGGAGCGTTCGGGCGCATGGTAGGTGTCCACATAGAAGCGGCCGGGCCGCGAGCCATCCGGCGTCGCGCCCTGATATTCCGCGAAGGGCGCGTCCTTCTCGCGGTAGGGCTCCGTCGCCATGACGACGAGGGGCGCCTTGGGCAGGATGCCGAAATACTCGGGCAGCTTCGCCTTCATGCCATCCAGGTAGCCGCTGAAGCGCGCGATGAGTTCGGCGCCGTCCTTGGGGTGGAGCTTCGCGTCCTTGACGATGAAGGCGCGGAAGCTGGCGAGGTCCGCGTAGCCCTGGCTCTTGGCGATGGCGGTCATCTCGCCTTCGATGCGGGCGACTTCCCTGAGGCCGATGGCGTGGATCTCGGCGGGCGTGAGGTCCGTCGTCGTCATGGCCTTCACATCGTAGGCGTAGCGCGCCTTGCCATCGGGCAGCGCCCATTCGCCGGGTTGGGGTTTGGAAGCCGCGAGGTAGTCCTTTTCCAGGAAGGCGAGTAGGCGGCCGTAGGCGGGCATCACGCCGCCCTTCACCGCCGCGCGGATCTCCGCATCCAGCTTGGCCTTCGTCGCCGCGTCCAGATCCTTCGGAAGCTGATCCAGCGGGTCGAGGAAGACCTTGGCGATGGCGTCGTCCTTCACCATGCCCTTCACTTGAGCGATCACATCATGGGTGAGCAGCTTGGGCAGCGTGATGCCGTCCTTCACGCCCGCGCGCAGGTTCGCGAGGGTGTCGTCCATGACCTTCGGGAAGGCCCGCAGGCGCGCCAGGTAGTTGTCGAAATCCTGGGCGGTCTTGAGGGGCTGCACCGAGATGAGCTGCGGGAAGTTCACCTGCACGCCCTGCATCTGGTTGAGGGGCATCTCCCACGGCTTGAAGCGCTCGCCTTCGAGATTCAGCTTGAGTTGATAGGCGAGCAGTTCCTTGTCCAGCCGGTGATCCGCGTCCAGGTCCGCGTCCTTGAAGGCGAGCGTCTGAGCGAGGAACTCCCGCTGCTTGGCGTAGTCCTTGAGCGTGGCCGCGCGGGAGACATCGCTGAGCCGGTCGTTGTAGCGGGCGTCGCCCAGGTAGGTCGCCGTCTCGGGCGAAGTTCGCAGGACATATTGCCAGTAAGCGTCCATGAACTTGTCGAGGCGCGCGTTGGCGTCAGGCTTGGGTGCGGAAGCCGCGAGCACGGACGCGGCGAGCAGGAGGGACAGCGGACGGAGCTTCATGGCAGCCTCGAAAGAAGGTCATCGGCGACGCGCCCGGCTGCGCCGGGTTCGCCCAAGTGGGGACGGACGGTGGCGAGGAGCGCGCGGCGGCGCGCGGCCTCCTCGGGATCAAGCAAGGTGGCGAGCACGGAGGAGAGCTTCGCGGAATTCACTTCGCCCTGCAACAATTCGGGGGCGACTTCCCGCCCCACGACGATGTTGGCGAGGCCGACCTGGGGCAGCTTCACGAGGCGCCTCGCCGCGAAGGCCGTCAGCGCGTTCAGCTTGTAGACGATGG
>CAYYJN010000134.1:0-1927 GCA_964472275.1 uncultured Solibacteraceae bacterium | reverse complement strand
TAGCGGATGGTGAGGTGCGCGAAGTCCGGCTGACCCGTCAGCGGGCAGAGGCAGGTGAACTCCTCCGTCGTGAAGACGATCTCGAAGGGCCGCCCCGGCCGCGGACTCGTGAAGGTGTCGAGGCGCTTCGTGGGCCGCGTCACCACATACTTCGGCAGCTTGTCGGGGAGGGAGGCTTTGGGGACAGGTTTCTTCTTGGTGGGCATGAGCACTCCAGGGTGATCCGCAGATTACGCCGATTGCGCAGATTAAAAATCGGCGTCATCGGCGAAATCTGCGGATTACATTTTCAGTTCCTCGGGGATGAACGCATAGGGAATGGGGTCCGCCACGCCCGCTTCCTTGAAGCCGCGCAGGCGCAGGAGGCAGGAGTCGCAGCGGCCGCAGGCCTCGGCTTCGCCCTGGTAGCAGGACCAGGACAGGTGCAGGGGCGCGCCAAGGTCGAGGCCGCGCTTCACAATCTCGGATTTGCGCGAGTGGAGCAGCGGCGCGTGGAAGGCGAGGCGCGTCTCGGGCTTGGTGCCGAGGTTGGCGGTCTGCTCGAAGCTCTTCAAAAAGGCTTCGCGGCAGTCGGGGTAGCCGCTGGAATCCTCTTCCACGAAGCCGACGAAGATGGCTTCCGCGCCGATGACCTCGGCCCAGCTCGTGGCCGCGCTGAGCAGGTGCGCGTTGCGGAAGGGCACATAGCTGCTCGGCACGCCCGTCCGGGCGAGGTCGCCTTCGGGCAGCGCGATGGACGCGTCCGTCAACGCCGATCCGCCGATGATGCGGAGGCCGGAGAAGTCCACGACGAGGCGTCGCGCGGCGGGCACGCCGTAATGGTCCGCGACTTCGGCGAAGGCGCGGCGTTCGCGGGCTTCGGTGCGCTGGCCGTAATCCGCGTGGAGCAGGGCCAGCTCGAAGCCTTCGGCCCGCGCGATCGCGGCGGTGACCGTGGAATCCATGCCGCCGGAAAGGGAGACGACGGCGAGCTTCACAAATATCTCCAGAGGCGCGCGTCTCGGATCTTGGTTTCATGCTCAAGCCAATCGGCAAGCTGGTCTACCAATAGAGGCCAGTCCTCCCTTGCGAAGGAAGAGTGGTTGACCTTGAATTCTTCTCCGTGCACTTGTCCGACCACTTCGGACCACTCGCGCAGGAATCTTTCGGCACCAGGGTTCGCTGGAGGCCCATGCCGCCGCTCTTCTGCGGAATCCAGCAGGTCGACCTGCTCCCTTAACCGCCAAGGACGGCCCATCAGCCGCTGATCTTCAGCATCTTGTCGAAGCCATTGAATGATTTCTCTCTGCCGCACAGAAATCACAACATATCCTCCGCCCAGGTTTCCATCGCGTTCAGCACCGTTTCCAGATCAGTGGCATCGATAGCCTCATCCTCTTGCGTCCCGTGGCGCGTGGGCGCGCCGTAGCGCACGGTGACGCGCGAGAAGGGGAGGGGCAGCACCATGGCGTCCCAGGTCTTGAGCGTGATGGTGTGGTCCGCGGCGACGCAGACGGGCACGATCCATGCGCCGGTCTTGCGCGCGAGGGCGAGGACGCCGGGTTTGAGTTTCTGGCGCGGGCCGCGCGGGCCGTCGGGCGTGATGCCGAAATCCCAGCCTTCCTTCACGGCGCGGATCATGCGCACGAGCGCCTTCGCGCCGTCGTCGCTGGCGGTGCCGCGCACGGCGTGGATGCGGAAGTAGGACCAGGTGGCGGTGGAGCGCTCCCCATCGCGGCTGTCGCTGGCGAGGATGGCGACGCCGCGATCCTCCCCGCCCGCGCGGCGCCGGAAGGCGTAGGCCAGCGGCATCATCACGAGGCGGCGATGCCAGAAGGTCAGGATGAAGCGCTCATCCCGGTCCACGAGTTCCTGCACGGCGTCGAGGTTCTGGAAGCGCACCCGCAGCGTGCCCATCCACAGCTTGAGCAGGTGCGCGCCCAGGAAG
>CAYYJN010000133.1:0-1994 GCA_964472275.1 uncultured Solibacteraceae bacterium | reverse complement strand
CCTAGGCGGGTTCAAGCCAGGTCGAGCAGGTGCCCGCTCTTGGTGGCCTTGGTCTGGAGGTAGCGCAGGTTGCCCGAGTGGACGCCGGTCTGATGGGGGACGCGCGTCACCTCGAAACCGCTCTGCTCCAGGGCGGCCACCTTGCGCGGGTTGTTGGTGAATAGCCGCACGCGGTGAAGCCCGAAGTGCCGGAGGATAGCCACCGCGGCCTCGTAGGTGCGCAGGTCATCGGGGAAGCCGAGCGCGTGGTTCGCCTCCACCGTGTCGAGGCCTCGCTCCTGAAGCTCATAGGCTTTCAGCTTGTTGAGCAGGCCGATGCCGCGCCCCTCCTGCCGCAGGTAGATGAGGAGGCCGCCCTCGCTTCCCATGGCGTCCAGCGCCGAATGGAACTGCGCCCGGCAGTCGCAGCGCAGGCTGCCGAGCACATCTCCGGTCCAGCATTCGCTGTGGATGCGCACCGGCACGGGGCGGGCGGGATCGAGCACGCCCGCCGCGATGGCCAAGTGCTCGCGCCCCGTGCCCGTCTCCAGGAAGCCCGACACCTCGAAGGTTCCGAACAAGGTCGGGATGATGGCCTGCGCGATGAAGAGGGTCTGCATCGGCGGCAGAGAGGGTCCGGTCACAACGGCCATGGCGGTTCCCATGAAAAGAGTGGCGGCCCTGGATGCGGGGCCGCCACCCGGTGGCGCGTCACTTCCTGAACTTGTCCGGGAAGGCCTTGATGATCCCGGCGCTGAGGGCGTCCGCCATCTGCATCATGTGGGATTCCGCCTTCCCGTAGGCCGCGATGCCATCGGCGTACTTGCCTTGGATGACGGCCACCGCGTAGACCAGGGTCGTGTCAATGTGCCCCTTCATCATTTCGCGCACCTCATCCTGCTTCCAGGCGGGGTTGGCCTTGGCGAGGAAGTCGGCGATCTCCTGGGCGTTGGCGTAGGCCGCGGCGATGGCCTTGTCGGTCGCCGCCTTGTCGCCCGCCTTCGCGTCCTTCACGACCTCCACCGCGCCGGCGATGTGCTCCTTGAGCAGCTTGGCCAGGGCCTCGCCCGCGGCGTCGCCGTAGTAGGGCTTGATGGCGTCGCCGATGTCCTGCTGGTTCCGCATGAGGCGCGCCGCGGTGGCGTCGAAGGCGGCGGGGTTGGACACATAGGCCGTGACGGCCGCGTAGGTCCACTCCATGTGCTGGGACCAGAGTTCCTGCATCGCGGAATAAAGCGCGTTCATGCTCGCGGTGCGGGTGCCGCTGGTCATCGCCATGGCGTGGTGGTGGTCGCCTGCGGGAAGCGCCTTGGCCTGGGCGGCCGGCGCGAGCAGGATCAGCGCGGCGAGGAGGGCCGGAGCCGACCGTGCGCGGAGAAGGGATTCGGGAGCGTGCATGGTGTCCTCCAAAGGAAGGTGGGTTTGGGGTGAGATCCGGATGCCAACCGTTCAGTCGGCGAGCTTCCGGTGGATGGCAGGGAAGAGCGCGAAGCAGAGGCCGAAGACGAGGTGCGCGGCCCAGTCCCAGAGCATCGGGACTTCGCGGTTCCAGATGTCCGCGCCTTGCAGGGCGCGCATGACCGGCGGGATGAGCAGGTAGGGGCCGAGCATGGCGAAGACGCCGATGCCGAGGCCGAGGGCCACCGCCTGTCCGGCCGATTCCACATACCAGCGGCTCGCGAAGAACCCGAAGACGGCGCCCCAGAGCAGGGAAGGCCCGAGCTGGTGGATCAGCAATCCGGCGAGGAGCGCGTTGAGGTGGAAGCCGTGCAGGCTCGCTTCGCCCGTGAAGGTGGAACCGATGACCTGGACCGGATAGAGCGGGCTCTTGCCGAGGAAGAGGGCGAAGACCGCCATCATGACGACGGCCATGATGAGCCCCGCGACTTGCCCGGTGACGATGCCCGAGACCATGGTGCTCTTGCGCCGGGTGGCTTCGGCGATGCTGCTGATGGATGCGTTCATGGCGATTCTCCTGGTGTGCCCCTTCCGTGAAGGGCCATTCCCAAGCTAGG
>CAYYJN010000132.1:0-2000 GCA_964472275.1 uncultured Solibacteraceae bacterium | reverse complement strand
GTCGCGCGGTTCTTGATCTGGCTGCGCTCGTTCTGGCAGCTCACGACGATGCCCGTGGGGAGGTGGGTGAAGCGCACGGCGGATTCGGTGCGGTTCACATGCTGGCCGCCGGCGCCGCTGGCGCGGAACACATCAATCTTCAGATCCTTGTCCGGGATCTCCACATCAATGGTGTCGTCCAGCTCCGGTGAAACATAGACGGCGGCGAAGCTCGTGTGGCGGCGTTTGGCGGAATCGTAGGGGCTGATGCGCACGAGGCGATGGACGCCCGCTTCAGCGCGCAGATAGCCATACGCGAACGGCGCTTCCACCGTGAAGGTCGCGCCCTTGATGCCCGCCTCTTCGCCGTCCTGCTGATCAATGATCTCGGTCTTCCAGCCGCGGCTGTCGCAGTAGCGCAGGTACATGCGCAGCAGCATGGCCGCCCAGTCCTGGCTTTCGGTGCCGCCCGCGCCGGCGCTGATGGAGACGATGGCGTTGTTCTGGTCCAGGTCGCCGCTGAGCATCATGCGCAGCTCGGCGTCCTCGACGGTCTGGCGCAAGGCGCCTTCGACGCTCTCGGCCTCGCCCAGCATGGAGTCGTCTTCCTTCGCCAGCTCCAGGGCCGTCTCCAGGTCCTCGAGGCCGCCCTTGAGCTTCTTGGCCAGCGCGATCTCATCGGTGAGCACGCCCCGCTGCTTGAGGATAGGCCGCGCGCCATCGGGATCGTCCCAGAAACCCGGCGCGAGGGTGCGCTCCTCCACCTGCTCCAGCTCCAGGGCTTTCCGCTCCGGGTCCAGGTGGCGGAACAACTGCTCCACGCGCGGCTTCAGCTCGTTCTTCGCCCTCACCAGGCTTTCGAAATCCATCACGATCCTTCCGAACCCTCCATTCTAGCGGAGGAACGGCACGGCCTCCGCCAAGGTATCCTCATGGCCATGGCCGACGCCGCGCTGATCCCGGAGGATCTGGAGCCCTCCGAACGGGGGACTCTGGTGGGGCTGGGCGGCTGTCGGCTGGCCTTCGCCCGGTGGGACCACCCCTCGCCCAAGGGTCGCGTGGTGATCGTCCACGGCTACGGCGAGCACGGCGAGCGCTACCGGCACACGGCGAAGTGGCTGCACGATCTCGGATGGGCCGTGTCCAGCCTGGATCAGCGGGGCTTCGGCCGCTCCGAAGGTCCGCGCGGCGACGCGGATGGCATCCGCCCCTTCGCCGAAGACCTCGCCCTTTTCCTGCGCCGGGAGCGGCGGGCGGACGCGGACCGCATCGGCGCCCAGCCCCGGATGGTGGATGGGATGCCCTTGCCGCCCCACCCGGTCTGGCCCCAGATCGTCCTCGCCCACAGCTTCGGCGGGCTCGTGTCCCTGCTCACCCTGCTCTGGCACCAGGACACGCTGGATGGCCTCATCCTGTCGAGCCCGGCCGTGGCGCTGCGCCAGGGCACGCGGGCCTTGCAGATCCTGGGGCATCTCCTCTACTGGCTGGCGCCGCACCTCCGGCTCAACATCGGCGGCGACAAGTCCAAGGTCTGCTCGGATCCGATCCTCGTGCAGCGCTACTGGGCCGATCCGCTCTGCCACAAGTGGGCGACTCCCGCCTTCGGCGCCGCCCTGGCCGAGGGGCGGAAGGAGCTGCTCCCCTACGGCGCCGAGCTGTCCCGGCCCATGCTGCTCCTGGAGGCGGGCGCGGACACGGTGGTGGACCCGGACCGCTCCGAGGCGCTCTGGTCCCAGGTGGACCCTGACCTTCTGGAGCGCCACCGGCTGCCGGGGTTCTACCACGAAATCTTCCACGACCGGCTTCGGGCCGAGGCTCAGGCCCTGGTCGAGGCCTGGCTCACGCAGTTCTCCGGGCGCAGTTCTACGGGAACGATCGGCCCAGTTCTGCCACGCTAGAGGGTCAGAGGCATTCCGAATGAAGACCCGCGTCCTACCGATCGCCGCCCTGTCCCTCCTGCTCGTGGGGGGCGGACTCGCCTGCAAACGGGCCAAGACCGGCATCTACGCCGGGGAGACCTC
>CAYYJN010000131.1:0-2085 GCA_964472275.1 uncultured Solibacteraceae bacterium | reverse complement strand
GCTAGCGCCAGGCGGGCGTAGCGTGGCGCCCAGAGATCCAGTCCTTTGGCCGATGCCGTCATGGGAGCTCCTTGATGGCTTCATCATCCGCGTCCATGGTCTATCCAAATGGACCATTTTGGAAATAATGAATGGACCATCCCATGACCCGCCCTTGGACCTTCCCCATCGCGCTCGCCCCCCGCTCGGGCTCGTTGTCTTTGCAGATCTCCCGGGCCATCACGGGCGACATCCGCCGCGGTCGCCTGAAGCCGGGCGCGGCGCTGCCGGGATCCCGCACCCTCGCCGCCACCCTGGGCGTCCACCGCAACACGGTGCTGGCGGCCTACCGCGAGCTGGAGGCCGAAGGCTGGCTCGAAGCGGGCGGCAGGAACACTCGGATCGCGACGGACCTGCCTTCGACGCTCTCGCGCGGAGCCGCCGCGCGGCGATCCCCCGCCTTCGCGCTGGAGCCCTTCTCGCCGCTGCCGGATTCGCCGCTTCCGCCGAAGGGGACGATCTCCCTCGGCGGCGGCTTCCCCGATGGGCGTCTCGTGCCTACGGACCTGCTGGCGCGGGCGCTGCGCCGGGCGCTGAAGGCCAAAGCCGCGCCCCTGGACTACGGCGATCCCCAAGGCGACCTGCGCTTCCGCGCCGCGCTCGGCGTCATGCTCGGCGAGATGCGCGGGCTCGCGGTCGGCCCTGAGGAGATCGTCGTCACGGCGGGGAGCCAGCAGGCTTTGGACCTCGTCGGCCGCGCGCTGATCCGGCCCGGCGAGGTCGTCGCGGTGGAGGACCCCGGCTACCCGAGGGCCTGGGCCGCTCTCCGCGCCGCCGGAGCGACGCTCGCGCCGCTTCCGGTGGATGGCGAAGGGCTCGTGATCGAGGCCCTTGAAGCCCTGCTGGACAAGGGGTCGCTGCGCGCGCTTTACACGACGCCCCACCACCAGTACCCGACCATGGCCACGCTCTCCGCGCCCCGGCGTCTGCGCCTGCTGGAATTGGCCCGCAAGCATCGCTTCGCCATCATCGAGGACGACTACGACTTCGAGTTTCACTACGACGGCCGCCCCGTGCTGCCGCTGGCCAGCGCGGACACGGCGGGCACGGTCATCTATGTGGGCACGCTGTCCAAGGTGCTCGCGCCGGGCCTGCGCCTGGGCTTCCTCGCCGCGCCGCCGGCCTTCGCGGAGGCCATCGCCGCCCATCGCTCCGTCATGGATTACATGGGCAACCAGGCCTTCGAGCGCGCGGTCGCCGAGCTGATGGAGGATGGCCTCTTGCAGCGCCATGTGCGCAAGATGCGCCGCGTCTACGAGGAGCGCCGCGCCGTGCTGGCGGAGGAGCTGGAGAAGCGTCTCGGCCCGCGCCTCTCCTTCGAGCTGCCCACCGGCGGCATGAGCTTGTGGGCCAAGGCCGAAGGACTCTCTCTGCCGCGCTGGGTCGAGCGCTGTCGGAAGAAGGGTGTCGTCTTTCACTGGGGCGCCGCCTTCGATTTCCGCCAGCGGCCCATCCCCTTCCTGCGCCTCGGCTTCGCCGCGCTCAACCCCGCCGAACTGAAAGAGGCCGTGCGCCGCATGGCCGCGGCGCTACCCTGAAAGCCCATTCCGGAGAATCCATGCGCCGCGTCCTGCTCGCCCTCGCCGCGTCTTTGTCCCTCCTTGGCCAGGATCACGCCGTCGTCCTCAAAGCCGCGCGGATGTTCGACGCGAAGGCCGGGCGCATCGTCCGTCCCGGCCAAGTCTGGGTGAAAGGGGGTTGCATCCAGCCCGGCGCGCCGCCCGCGGGGACGGAGGTGGTGGACCTGGGCGACCGCACGCTGCTGCCGGGGCTCATTGACTGCCATGTGCATCTCACCATTCGCGCCGGGGTGGACGAACTTTCCCAGCTCAAGGAATCCAAGGCGGATCAGGTGCTCGTGGGCGTCGTGAACGCCCGCAAGGTGCTGGAGGCGGGCTTCACCACCGTCCGCGATTGCGGCAGCGACACGGATTTCGGCGATGTGGCCCTGCGGAACGCCATCGCGCGCGGCGAACTCGAAGGCCCGCGCATGCTCGTCTCCGGCCCGGCCTTCTCCATCACCGGCGGCCACGGCGACACCAACGG
>CAYYJN010000130.1:0-2171 GCA_964472275.1 uncultured Solibacteraceae bacterium | reverse complement strand
GCGCCGTAGGCGACGCCGCAGGGATTGTTGTGCTTCACGATGACGCAGGCGGGCTGCTGGAACTGCCAGACGAGACGCGCGGCGGCGTCCGAGTCCAGCAGGTTGTTGAAGCTCAGCTCCTTGCCCTGGTGCTGCTTGCAGGCGGCGACGCCTTCCTTGGGCGAACCGGGCCGCGTGTAGAAGGCCGCCTGCTGGTGCGGGTTCTCGCCGTAGCGGAGCGTCTGCTCCTGCACGAGGATGAGGCTGAGGCGGCTGGGCATGGCGCTGCCCGCGTCCTCGTGGGCGAGCTGCTTCTCCACCCAGGCGCTGATGGCCGCGTCGTAGGCGGCGGTGCGCTGGAAGGCTTCGAGCGCGCAACGGCGGCGGTCCGCCTCGCTCCAGGCGTTCGCCTTCACCTTCTCCACGAAGGTCGCGTACTGGTCGGGATGGGAGAGCACGGTGACGGAGGCGTGGTTCTTCGCCGCCGAACGGATCATGCTCGGCCCGCCGATATCAATCTGCTCGATGGCCTCGGCCCAGGTGACGCCTTCCCGGGCGATGGTGGCCTCGAAGGGATAGAGGTTCACGACCACCAGATCAATGGGCTCGATGCCCAGCTTGGCCGCGTCGGCGCGGTGGGCTTCCTGGTCCCGGCGGAAGAGGAGCCCGCCGTGGATCTTGGGATGGAGCGTCTTCACCCGGCCGTCGAAGCATTCGGGCGCGCCGGTGAATTCCGCCACTTCCTGGGCCGGGAGCCCCGCCTCCTGGAGGGCGCGGAGCGTGCCGCCGGTGGCCAGCAGACGCCAGCCAAGCGCCGAAAGGCCACGGCCCAGGTCCACCAGCCCCGTCTTGTCGTGCACCGAGAGCAGCGCGGTCGGCATGGGCATCCCCCGAAACCTCAAGTTTCTCATGGGCCTTCCGCCCTTGGAAGGCTCGCTTGCCGGGGAGGCCCCGGAGGCGCGATCCTGGAAGGCCGGAGCGGTTGCCATGCCCAAGATCGCCATCAATGGAATGGAGCGCGAGGTGCCCATCGGCACCCTGGTGCTGGACGCCTGCAAGCAGGCGGGCATTGACATCCCCCACTACTGCTACCACCCGGCGCTCACGCCCGTGGCCACCTGCCGCATGTGCATGGTGGAGATCAAGGGCATGCCGAAATTGGCGACGAGCTGCACGACCACCGTCGGCCCCGCGCCCAAGGACAATCCCGAAGGTCTCGCCATGGAGATCCTCACGAACACGCCGCAGGTGGCGGACGCCCGCGCGGGCGTCATGGACTTCCTGCTCATGAACCATCCGCTGGACTGCCCCATCTGCGACCAGGCGGGCGAGTGCAAGCTCCAGGACTACAGCTTCCAGTACGGCGGCGGCGACAGCAAGATGCGCGAGGTGAAGCGCCGCTACCGCTACGAGGACCTGGGCGCGAAGATCGTCATTGATAAGAACCGCTGCATCCACTGCACCCGCTGCGTGCGCTTCACCAAGGAGATCTCCGGCGGCTCCGAGCTCACCGTCGCCCAGCGCGGCGCGGAGCTGGAAGTGACGACCTTCAGCGGCAAGAGCCTGGACCAGAACCCCTTCGCGGGCAATGTGGTGGACCTGTGCCCCGTGGGCGCGCTGACGAGCCGCGACTTTCGCTTCCGCAAGCGCGTGTGGTACTTGAAATCCACGCCCTCCATCAGCCGCCACTCCGCCATGGGCGATCCCATCTGGATGGACCACGAGGCCAACACGCTGTACCGCTTCCGCCCCCGTCCGCTGGAAGGGCGCAACGACACCCACTTCATCAGCGACGAGGCCCGCTACGCCTACGCGGCGTTGAACCGCCAGGACCGGCCCGCGAAGCCGCTGCTGCGCGGCGCGGAAGCCACGGTGGACGCCATCCGCGACGCACTCCAGGGCAAGGTCGCCGTGGTCGGCCAAGGCATTTTCGGCTGCGACGCGGCCCAGCGTTTCGGCGAACTGGCTTCCAGCGTGGAGCTCCGCTACGCCAGCGGCGACAAGACCTGGCCCATCCAGATCGCTTCGCAGAAGAGCACGGATGGCGTCATCAACCGCCGGGGCTTCATGGAGCGGGGCTTCCGCTTCCAGGCCCTCGACGAGCTGCTCGCGGCCGTGAAGTCCGGCGCGGTGAAGTCCGTCGTGTTCCTCCACGACGCCTTCTTCTCCGGCGAGAAGGAGACGGCGCTGCT
>CAYYJN010000129.1:0-2210 GCA_964472275.1 uncultured Solibacteraceae bacterium | reverse complement strand
AGCATCCTCGGGTGGAAGGAGTTCGAGCTCGAGGTGGTGCGCGACCTGGACGACAATGTCGAGGTCATCTGCTCCATCGAAAACCTGGACCCCATGGGCGTCCACACCGGAGACAGCATCACGGTCGCGCCCGCATTGACGCTGACGGATCCCGAATACCAGCGCATGCGCAACGCCGCGCTCGCCGTGATCCGCGGCGTGGGCGTGGAGACGGGCGGTTCCAACATCCAGTTCGCGCTGGAGCCGGAATCGGGCCGCATCATCGTCATCGAGATGAACCCGCGCGTGTCGCGCAGCTCGGCGCTCGCGTCGAAGGCCACGGGCTTCCCCATCGCCTGGGTGGCGACGAAGCTCGCGCTGGGCTACCGGCTGTGGGAACTGCCCAACGCCATCACGCTCAAGACCAAGGCCGCCTTCGAGCCGGTGCTGGACTACATCGTCGTCAAGATCCCGCGCTTCACCTTCGAGAAGTTCCCCCAGGCCGACGCGGTGCTGGGCACGCAGATGAAGAGCGTGGGCGAAGTCATGGCCATCGGCCGCTCCTTCCAGGAAGCGCTGCAGAAGGCCGTGCGCTCGTTGGAGGAAGGCCACGCGGGCCTTGCGGGCTCCATGGAAGGCAAGCTGGACCTCGCGCGCCTGCGCGAGCGCCTGCTCATCCCCGGTCCTCAGCGCATCTTCTGGCTCTACCACGCGCTCAAGGCGGGCCACAGCGTCGAGGAGCTGCACCGTCTCACGAAGATCACGCCCTGGTTCCTCCGCGAGATCGAGGAGATCGTCGTGCTGGAAGGGCGCCTGCGCGGATTCAGCGTGGATCGCCTGCCGGAGGAGCTGCTGGAGAAGGCCAAGCGCGCGGGCTTCGGGGACGCGCAGATCGCGGTCTTCTGCGGCGCGGCGGAGGACGAGGTCCGCGCGCGCCGCGAGGCTTTCAACCTGCGCCCCGCCTTCAAGCGCATTGACACCTGCGCCGGCGAGTTCGTGGCGGAGACGCCCTACCTTTACGGCACTTGGGAGGCCGGAGCGCCAGCGGAGGCCCACGGAGCGGAGCTCCGCCCGGAGGGTAGCGCGCCGCAGGTGCGCTATGTGGACCACAGCGAAGCCGCACCCACGGAGAAGAAGAAGGCCATCGTCCTTGGCAGCGGCCCCAACCGCATCGGCCAGGGCGTGGAGTTCGACTGCTGCTGCGTGCAAGCGGTGGAGGCCATCCGCGCGTCCGGCGTCGAGGCCATCCTCATCAACTGCAATCCGGAGACCGTGAGCACGGACTTCGACACCTCCGACCGCCTCTACTTCGAGCCGCTCACCTTCGAGCATGTGAAGGCCATCGTGGACCGCGAGGCTGAGGCGGGCCAGCTCATGGGCGTCTTCACCCAGTTCGGGGGCCAGACGCCGCTCAAGTTGGCGGGGCACCTGGATCGCGCGAAGGTGCCGCTCCTGGGCACGCCCCACACGGCCATCCTCGAAGCCGAAGATCGCGAGCGCTTCGGCGAGTTGCTGCGCCGTCTCGGCATCCCGGCCGCCGAGTGGGGCATGGCGACGAGCCTCGACGAGGCCCGCGAGGTCGCCAAGCGCCTCAGCTATCCCGTGATGGTCCGCCCCAGCTTCGTGCTCGGCGGCCGCGCCATGGCGGTGGTCTTCGACGACGCGGGGCTCGAGAAGTACATGCGCGAGGCGGTGGCGGTCAGCGAGGATCAGCCGGTGCTGCTGGACCGCTTCCTGGATGGCGCGCAGGAGCTGGACATTGATCTCGTCTGTGATGGCGCGGATACGGCTGTCGCGGGCCTGCTCGCCCACATCGAAGAGGCGGGCATCCATAGCGGCGACAGCTTCGCGGTGATCCCCGCTCAAGGGGTTGATCCGAAGATCCTCGCCACGGTGGAGGCGCAGAGCCGGAAGCTCGCACTGGAGATCGGCGTGCGCGGCCTGCTGAATTTGCAGTGGGCGGTGAAGGACGGCGTGGCCTACTGCCTCGAAGCCAACCCCCGCGCCAGCCGCACGGTGCCCTTCGTGAGCAAGGCGACGGGCGTGGACTGGGCCGGTGTCGCGGCGCGCATCGGCATCGGGCAGAGCCTGAAAGAGCAGGGTGTGAAGGACGGCGTCGCCAAGGCCGTCTGCGTGAAGGGCGTGGTCTTCCCCTTCGCCAAGTTCCCCGGCGTGGACCCCATCCTCGGGCCTGAGATGAAGAGCACGGGCGAGGTCATGGGCATCGGCGC
>CAYYJN010000128.1:0-2398 GCA_964472275.1 uncultured Solibacteraceae bacterium | reverse complement strand
ACGCCTTCGGCGAAGAGCCACACGATGCCGCCGAAGTAGAGCGCCAGCACCGCGCCCATGAGGACCGTGTAGCTCAGCCAGCGGAGCAGGGTCTTGCGCACATCGAAGAGCCCGAAGCGGATGATCGAATAGGCGAAGGCGAGCGGCAGCAGCGGCAGCGGCAGCAACAGCACCCAGCGCTGGCGCGCGAAGAGCAGGCTGTCCAGGTTCCGCTGGGCGAGGTAGAGGGCGAGGAGCTGCTCCACCAGCACCGCGAGGGTGACGATCAGGCAGGGCAGCACGGCCCGCTTGAATTTCGGCTCCAGCCGGAGGAAGCCCCGCGCGAAGAACACCATGGAGGCGGTGAAGAGCGAGACCATCGCCGTGATCTGGATGGAGTTGAAGACGAGCCCGAAGCGCTGGGCGATCTCAACCGGAGGCGCCGGAATGTGGAGCGCGTCCATCAGCGGCTGCCCCAGGGGCGAGAAGAGCACTCGGATGGCGACCACCACCGCTAGGACGACGAAGGTGCCGTAGATGGCCTTGATGAATCCGACCCGCTTCCGAAGCTCGTGGGGGTAGGGGAAGCGCAGGAAGAAGTGGAGGATCAGCGGCGGGCCGAGGGCGATGGCGACGAGGTTGCCGAGCGTGAGGAGCCCCAGCACCCACGGCGGCGCCGAGCCCACGCCGAAGCCCGTGCCGTTCACGAAGAGCAGCCAGGTGCAGCCGATGTAGAAGAAATGGCGGCTGCTCTTCCGCTCCGGCGCGGAGATCACCACCACCAGCCCCAGGAGCCAGCCCAGCAGCGCCGTGATGAGCCCCACCACGCGGCTCCAGTCCATCGGCTTCACGAGGCGCACGGGCAGGTAGAGCGTGCGGTCCTTGCGCTGCACGGCGTAGGAGAGCACCGTGCCCTCGGCCTTGGAATTGATGAGGTCCTGAGCCTCCCGCGTGCCCTGCAGCGTGCCCGCGATCTTGTGGCCCTGGATGCTGAGGAGCTGATCGCCCTCCAGCAGACCCGCTTCCTCCGCCACGCCGCCGGGGAGGATCTCCGAGATCATCACCTTGCCCTTCACGACCTTCCAGGAGCACTGGTCGTCGGAGAAGCTGTAGACCCACTGGGTGAGGACGAAGCCGCCGATGGCCATCAGCAGGCACAGGGCGCTCATCCATCCAAGGCGCCAGCGGATCCTGCGGAGATAGGGGTTCATCGGGCCTCTTCGGTGCAGCTAGAGTTGATTCTCATGCAGACGGGCGGGGAACACAAAAGGCCGAAGTGGCTGCTCGCCGGGGGGCGTTCCCGGCTGGGCCGCGCCTTGGCGGAGCGGCTCGCGCCCGACCATGATCTGGTGCTCACGAGTTCCCGATCTTGGGACGGCGAGGCGTGGGCGGAGACGCTCGGCGCGCGGCGCCTGGTCTGGGACGCGCATGACCCTTCGGTTCACGCCCGCATGGAGGCGGACCTCGCGGCGCTTGATCTGGATGGCGCGGTGATCCTCGCGGGCAGTTTTCCCGAACAGCCGCTCGGCTCGTGGACGCTGGACAAGTTGGAAGAGACTTGGCGCGTGAACCAGGGCTTTCCGCTCCTCGTCGCCCAGGCCGTCGCGGCGCGTATGAGCGAGGGCGCCTGCCTCCACTTCATCGTGGACGCGGCCATCCACCGCCCCTTCCTCAAGCGCCTCCCTTACACGGCGGCGAAGGCCGGTCTCGCGGCGCTCGTGCCGGGCCTCGCCCGCGCGCTCGCGCCCAAGGTGCGCGTCGTCGCCCACGCCCTCGGCACCGCGCTGCCGGGGCCTCAGGACGATGTGGAAGCGCTCAAGGCCGCGACCCTGCTGCGCCGCATCGGCACGCCCGACGACCTGGCGCGGGCCATCCGCTACGCCGCGGACAGCCCCTACCTCACGGGCCAGGTGCTGACGCTGGATGGCGGCTGGTCCATCAGGTAGGGCTTTCGGCTTTTGGCTTTGGGCTTTTGCTGGCGCCAACCCACGCTTGTGCCGGAGCGGATCCGCGCACGCCTGGGCGAGCGAAAGCCGAGAGTCGAAAGCCAAGAGCCTCATTCCAGTTCCAGCGCCTCGACGCGGCTGGGCAGGGCGGCTTCGTGGAAGATCGTCTGCGTCGCCTTCTTGAACATTCCGGGTGTCGCGCTGGGGATGTCGCAGAAGACCTGCGGGTTGCGGTCCACCACCGGGAACCAGGAGCACTGCACCTGGATCATG
Organism: uncultured Solibacteraceae bacterium; assembly: GCA_964472275.1. Lineage (GTDB taxonomy): Bacteria > Acidobacteriota > Holophagae > Holophagales > Holophagaceae > JAFDVN01. The sequence continues at coordinate 200 of CAYYJN010000128.1, read as the reverse complement.
ATGCGGTGGCCCTTCTTGAAGGTGTGGCACACATCGTTGAGCGTGAACGCCACCTTCGTCGGCTTGCCGGGCGTGAAGGGCTCGGGCTTCTCAATGTTGTTCCGGAACTTGCCGCGGATCGTGTCGCCGCGCACGAGCATCTGGTAGCCGCCGTAGTGGAACCCCTCCGGCGTGCCTTCGGGGTCTTTGGCGTCCTCCGG
>CAYYJN010000127.1:0-2433 GCA_964472275.1 uncultured Solibacteraceae bacterium | reverse complement strand
CCACGAGGATGCGGAAGTAGCGCAGGGTGGCGTCCACGCGCATCTCGACGCTGACCTCGAAGCTGGGGTCCAGGATCTGGCGGAAGATGAAGGGGTTCGTCAGTGCGCCGCGGCCGATCATGACGGCGTCGCAGCCGGTCTCTTTGATCATGCGGTGCGCGTCCTCGGGGCTGTTCACATCGCCGTTGCCGATGATGGGATACGCCGTGCCCGCGTCCGCCGCGCGGGCGATGATCGTCCAGTCGGCGTTGCCCTCGTAGTGCTGGGCGCGGGTGCGCGGATGGATCGCCAGACTCTTGATACCCACCGCCTCGAACATGCGGAGGAAGTCCAGGAACTCAGCCCGCTCCTTCTGGCTTTCGTCCCAGCCCGCGCGCATCTTCACCGTCACGGGGATCTTCACGGCCTTCACCATGGCGCCGACACAGGCCTCCGCGAGCTTGATGTCCTTGAGCAGCGCCGAGCCCGCGCCGCCCTTGGTCACATTGCTCGCGGGGCAGCCCATGTTGAGGTCCACGAAGTCCGCGCCGCTCTGCTCGCAGATGACGGCGGCTTCCGCCAGGCCTTCGGGCCGCCCGCCCGCCACCTGCATGGCGTAGGGCCGCTCGCCGCTGCTGGCCATCATCTTCTCGGCCTTCTTGGCGTGGCGGATGAGGCCTTCGCTGCTGATCATCTCGGACACGACGAGGCCCGGGCCGCCCACTTCGCGGATGAATTTCCGGAAGGGCTGGTCCGTGATTTCGTGGAGCGGCGCCATGACGAGACGGTTGGGGATCTCGATGGGACCGATCTGGAAGGACGCGTGAGGGAAGGTCATGGGCTCTGCCGAACCCTTGATTTTAGAGCGATTCCCTGGGCGAGGCCATTCGAAAAGCTGTTCACCGCGGAGGCGCGGAGGACGCGGAGAAAGCAGCTCTCCTCTGCGCGCTCAGCGCCTCCGCGGTGAAAGTTCCTCAGCCGTGCTTCATCATCCAGGCGTCCTGGTAGAGGTGGTGACCGGCCCACTCCAGGCCGCCGGGGTGGTTCATGAGCGCTTCCGCGGCTTCGTGATGCTGGCGGCACCAGTTCATGAATTCGTTCGCGGCGGGGCGGTGGCTCGCCATGATCTGGTCCAGGTACTCCCAGCGCTCGCTGTGCTCCAGCGCGAAGTCATCCAGGTTCTGGTTCGGATGCTTGATGGTCCAAGTGACGAAATGCTTGGCGCGATCGTGGTGATGGCCATCCCAGTCGAAGAAGAGGTGGGCGGCGTTGGGGTGACGCTTCACCCATTCGCCCAGCTCGCGGCTGGCCTCCGGATGGTTCTGAGCCCACATCTCCATGCCCACCTCGGCGCCGGACTGCATGGGCGCGGGAGGCGGAACGGGACGCGGCGTGGCGCAGGCGATGCTGCCCACGACCAGGAGGGCACTGGCGGTTAAGAGTTTGTAAGTTTTGGACATGATGGGGTTCTCCATCCTCGATGGACCCCGCCCGCCCTCGAAGGTTGAGAGAAGCGTTCGCGCCTTAGCGACGGCCAGCGGGCTCTTGCAGCCCCGCCAGGAACTCGTCGTTGGTCTTGGTCTTGCCGAGGCGATCCACGAGCAGTTCCATGGATTCCACGGGGCCGCTGCCGCTGAGGATCTTGCGGAGCACCCAGACCTTCGCGAGCCGCGCGGCGTCGAGGAGCAGATCTTCTTTGCGGGTGCCGCTCTTCTGGATGTCCATGGCGGGGAAGACGCGCTTGTCGCTGAGTTTGCGGTCCAGCACGATCTCGCTGTTGCCCGTGCCTTTGAACTCCTCGAAGATCACATCGTCCATGCGGCTGCCGGTCTCGATGAGGGCCGTGGCGACGATGGTGAGGGAGCCGCCCTCCTCGATGCTGCGGGCCGCGCCGAAGAAGCGCTTGGGCCGCTGGAGCGCGTTGCTGTCCACGCCGCCCGAGAGCACCTTGCCGCTGGGCGGCACGACCGTGTTGTAGGCCCGGGCCAGGCGGGTGATGGAGTCCAGCAGGATGACCACATCCTTGCCGTGCTCCACGAGGCGCTTGGCCTTCTCGATGACCATCTCGGCCACCTGGACATGGCGGGTGGCGGGCTCGTCGAAGGTGGAGGAGATGACCTCGCCCTTCACATTGCGCTCCATGTCCGTCACTTCCTCGGGCCGCTCGTCAATGAGCAGGACGATGAGGCTGACCTCCGGGTGGTTGGTCGTGATGGAGTTGGCGATGTTCTGGAGCAGGACCGTCTTGCCCGTGCGCGGAGGCGCGACGATGAGGGCGCGCTGGCCTTTGCCCAGCGGCGTCATCAGGTCCATGACCCGCGTGGAAACTTCTTGAGGATCGCGCTCCATCTTCAGCATGGATTTTGGATAGAGCGGAACGAGATTGTCGAAATGGACCCGGTCCTTGGCCGTCTCCGGGGCGTCGAAATTGACCGCGTCCACCCGCAGCATGGC
>CAYYJN010000126.1:0-2454 GCA_964472275.1 uncultured Solibacteraceae bacterium | reverse complement strand
TCGCCGCTCTCGCACCGGGCGTGAGCGCGGACGCCAACGGCCTCACCATCCGCGGCGCCCAGAACACTCAAGTTCAATACCTGGTGGATGGCGTGGATGTGGCCGACCCGGTCACCGGCGGATTCAGCGCGCAACTCAACGAGGACATGCTCTCGGAAGTCCAGGTGTTGGATGGCGGCATCTCCGCCAAGTACGGGCGATTCACGGGCGGCGTCGTTCAGGCCGTCACCAAATCCGGGACAAATGAGTTTGAAGGCATCGCCCGCTTCTCCTTCCGGAACACCGCCTGGGCGGCCTACAACCCTCGCGACCGCGGCGCGAATGGATCCCTCACCTTCGCTAACGCGAACAATGTCCAGCAGAACATCGTCGTTTCCGGCCCCATCATCAAGGATCATCTGTTCTTCGTCGTGGGTTATCGAGCCCAGGCCCCCTTCGCGCGCGTGAATGCGCTCCAGACCACAGCCCCCACCGAGTTCGGCGGTGGTTTGCCCTACCGCGCCACCACCACCGATGATCGCAAGGACATCAAGCTGGATTGGCAGATCACCCCCAGCCAACGGGTCTACGCACAGTACAACAAAACCGAGATTGATCAGACGGGCCGAGATTACGCCAATGCCTTCTTCGGCGGCAGCACCTCCCTCGCGACCTTGAGCAACCAGCCCAACACCTTTTCCTACCGAGCCTTCGGCTACCAGGGGCAGATCAGCGACAACCTCATCCTGAACATCCACTACGGTCAGAAGGACGAGCAGCTTGGCGGCCCCGGCGGCGGTGGTCAGGGTGGCGCCAATGTGCCCGTGATGATTGACGACGGCGTCGGACCCGGCTCCTCGCCCTTCGCGGGCACAGGCTATGTCTACGACAACGGCTTCTTTGGAACGGACGCCGACAAGCGCCCCATCAAGACCGGCAACGCCGATCTGCTGTGGTTCCTCCAGGCGGCGGGCGATCACGAATTGAACTTCGGCGTGGACTACTTCCAGTCCGCGCACAACGCGGCGAATAGCCAGTCGCCGAACAACCAGATCATCAATTTCGACGGCTTCAACAACTATGACGGCGCTGGCAACCCGCTCAACGGCGACACGAGCCTGGCGAACCGGCATTTCGATGGCAACAGCTTCATCCAGATCTTCATCCCCTACACCGGCACCGCCAAGAACACCATCTGGGGCGCCTATGTGAACGACAAGTGGAAGGTGAACAAGAACTGGAGCTTCAACATCGGCGTCCGAGTGGACAAGAACAAATCGCAGAGCGATATTCAAGCCACCAACTACGATGTTTCGTCCTACTCGCCGCGCCTGGCCGCCATTTGGGACATCAAAGGCGATGGCGCCTGGGTGGCCCAGGCCTCTTGGGGCATCTACACCGGCCAGGTCATCCAGGGCGCCACGGACAACGCGTCCACGGTGGGCAATCCGGCTGAGTACGACTACATCTACACCGGCGGCCCGGGCAATCTCCGCTCGAGCTATTCCAGCACGCCCTTCCGGTCACTGGACGCGGGCCTCTACCGGCACTCGAACATCATTGATCCCAATCTGAAGATGCCTTCCATGCAGGAGTTCGCCATCAGCCTGAAGCACGCGGATGGCCACAACGGCCTCTGGAGCGTCACGCTGAACCGGCGCACCTGGAAGAACTTCGTGGATGACTTCAAGGATCTCCAGCCGAATCCCGTGGACGCGAACGACCTCGTCCTCACGGTCTACAAGAACGATCCTTCGATCCGCCGCGACTACTTGGGCCTCGAGCTCCAGTACCAGAAGCAGTTCACGGACGCCTTCAGCCTCGGCGGCAACGCCACCTTGAGCCAGCTCCAAGGCAACTACGAGGGCGGCCAGGTGGGCGCCACCGAACAGTGGAACAACTACGGGCCTCAAGGGGCCTATCCCGGACAGCCGACGCCCTTCCAGCTCGGCCACACCATGGGCCCGCTCGCCGCGGATGTGCCGCTGCGTGTCCGCGCGTTCTCCAACTACACGCGGAAGCTGGGGCCGGGCCGTTTCAACGCCGGTGCGATTTTCCAGTACACCTCCGGCGCGCCCTACAACAAGACGGCGACCACGGGCGTGGCGGGCGGCCCCACGGGCACTCTCGGGACCATCGGCGGGTCCACCTACACCCAGTTCTTCGCGGATCGCGGCAACTTCCGGTTCCCGGACACCTACCGCACGGACCTGCAGTTGGCCTACGATCTCCCCGTCTGGCGTAAGGCCGTGTGGTTCACTTCCGTGAACCTCACCAATGTCTTCAACCACCAGCAGGTGGTCACCTACAACACCGTGGCCACCCTTGGGCCTGGCAATAGCTGGAAGCCCGGCGCCTCCTTCGGGATTCCGACCTCTTCCGGGAACTACTTGGCCGGTCGCACGCTGACTTTCTCCACCGGCATCAAGTTCTAGCCGCCGGTTGATCTGAAGCCGCCCTCAGGCCAACACGGCC
>CAYYJN010000125.1:0-2510 GCA_964472275.1 uncultured Solibacteraceae bacterium | reverse complement strand
GGCTCCAGCTCCATGCGTATCCTCGATGACGGTCACGAAGACCGCTGGAGCGCGGCGCGGCGCCTGCTCCGCGCCTTCATCAGCCGCCGCCCCCACGACCGCTTCGCCCTCGTGCTCTTCAGCGCGCACCCCATCACGCTGTCGCCGCTCACCGCCGATCACAAGCGCCTGGAGCGCACGCTCGACGGGCTGGACCTGGACACGCGCGACGATGGCACCGCCATCGGCTCCGCCGTGCTCACCGCCGTGCGCCGCCTCGCGGACAGCCCCGCGCGCTCCCGCGCGATCCTGCTGCTCACGGACGGCGCGCAGAACCGCGGCCGCGTGACGCCGCTCGAAGCCGCGCAGGAAGCGGCCCAAAGCGGCATCCGCATCTACACCGTCGGCATCGGCCACAGCGGCGAAAGCCTCGTCCCCATCGAAGGCGGCGGCAAGGTGTGGCTCCATGTGGACACGGACCCCGAAACCTTGAAGCAGGTCGCCGCCGCCACCGGCGGGGAGTTCTTCCAGGCCGCGGATCCCAGCGGCCTCGCCCGCGCCCTCGCCGCCGTGGATCGCCTGGAGACCACCGCCCTGCCCGTGGACGCGCCCACTGAAGCCATCCCCCTCGCCAAGTGGCTGCTCCTGCTCGCCGCCCTGCTCGCCCTGCCCCTCGCCGCCGACCTCGCCCGCAAACGCGGGCAGCGCGCGCCCGCGTGGATGGAACAATAGACGATGCCCAAGTTCAGCCCGCTCATTCCCGAATCCCACCTGGCCGCCCTGCTCCAACAGGTCGAGGTGACGGACGCGCTGCGCAAGGCGGCGGAGGAATGGGCCGACCGTCTCGACAACTACCAAGGCAAGACCCTCAAAGAACAGCAGAACCGCGGCGCCTTCCTGAACCACATCTTTGAGCGGGGCCTCGGCTTCAGGCCCGATGGCGCGGTGGCGGCGGATCAGCCCTTCACCATGCGCGAAGAGCAGAAGACGGAGCTGGACGCCGACCGGCCCGACGCGTCGTTCGGGCGTTTCGGCGGCGCGATGAAGGAGTCCGCGACCTACGCGGTGCTGGAGTTGAAGGACGGCGGAACGAACCTGGATCAGAAACAGGGCGGCGCCTATGGCAAGACGCCCGTGGAGCAGGGCTTCGCCTACGCGGACAAGCACACCCACGCCGAATTCATCCTCGTCTCGAATTTCCACCGCATCCGCCTCTACGCCCGCGAGGCGCGCCAGCTCAAGGCGTGGGAGTTTGACTTCGCGAGCCTGGGTCAGCATGGCGGTAAGGAGCGCGCGCTCAGAGAACTGGCCTTCTTCCTGTCCCCCGAGCGGCTGATCCCCGCCCGCGAAGGCGCACGGCCCAAGCTGCTCGACCACATCCAGGCCGCGCCGAAAGACAAGGAGCGCGTGACGCGCGAGTTCTACGCCGAGTTCCGTGAAGTGCGGGACGAACTGCGCGGCCATTACGAAGGCATCCTCCACAAGCTCGGAAGGGCCGACGCGACCCCCGCCGCGCTCCAGGCGGCGCAGAAAGCCGTGAACCGCGCCCTCTTCGCGGGCTTCGTCCAGAGCCGCGCCCTGCTTCCGGATGGGCTGCTCCAAGACCTCACCACCCGCGTCAGCGTCATGGAGGACAAGCCCGTCTTCCACAACTTGCGGCTGCTCTTCCGCCACATGGACAAGGGCAAGACGCTGGAGTTCCGCGGCAGCCACGCCGAACTGAAGATCCAAGCCTTCAACGGCGGCCTCTTCCGCCAAGACGACATCGTGGATGGCGGCGACTTCCCGCTCACGGAGAAACAGGCCGCCAAGCTCATCCACCTCGCCGACCGCGACTTCGTGACCGAGCTGCCCGTCAGCGTGCTGGGCCACTGCTTCGAATCCAGCCTCGGCGACCTCGACACCGAACAGAAAAGCGAGACGCGGCATCAGGATGGCATCTACTACACCCCCGACTGGGTGACCCGCGCCATCTGCCGCCGCGTGCTGGCCCCACTGGTGGAGCGTTGCCGCGCCGAAGGCGCGAAGGCCGCTTCATCCATCGAAGACGAAACCGCGCGGGGCCTCACCGCCTTCGAAGGCGCCTGGGACGCGGCCGCCGACTTGCGCATCCTCGATCCCGCCTGCGGCAGCGGCGCCTTCCTCGCCATGGGCCTGCGCGTGTTGCGCGAGCTGCTGGAACCCGACTACCGCCGCGCCCGCGCCCTCGCGTCGTCCCTGCCCGATGTGGCGGAAGACGCGGCCCACGAGGATCTGCCCGGCTTCGCGCCCGCGCCCGAGACGCCCCGCGCCCGCGCCCTCCGGCGGCTCGATGCGCTGCGCCCGCTCGACCGCTGCTTCTACGGCGTGGACCTGCACGAAGAAGCCGTCATGCTCGCTCAGCTTTCGCTGTGGCTAGAGACGGCCGAGAAGGGCCGCAAGCTCTCGGATCTCAGCGACCGCATCAAGGCCGCCAACTCGCTCACCGCGGATTGGAACGCGCTCTTCCCCGGCACCAAGTTCGACGCGGTGATCGGCAACCCGCCCTATGT
>CAYYJN010000124.1:0-2524 GCA_964472275.1 uncultured Solibacteraceae bacterium | reverse complement strand
GGGCCGTGCGAAACTCAAGGGTTGGAGTGGAACCATGGACAAGAAGATCAGCCGGGCCTCGCTGTTCGACGCCCTGAACGCCTATCAGGTGCCGGGCACCAGCGCGACGCTCGTGGCGCTCAAGGCCGTGAAGGGCCTGGATGTGGATGGCGGGAATGTGACGGTGCGGCTCCACCTGCTGGATGCTTACCAGGACCGGGAGATGGAGATCCGCAAGGCGTTGGTGCAGCGCCTCGGCACCGTGGACGGCGTGGAGGCCGTGGCCATGGAGATCGCCTGGGACAAGACGCCCCAGGTGGAATTCAAGAACATGCTCCCCACCGTCAAGCACGCGGTGGTGGTGGGCAGCGGCAAGGGCGGCGTGGGCAAGAGCACCGTCGCCGCGAACCTCGCCGTGGCTGCGGCGAAGCTCGGACTGAAAGTCGGCCTGCTGGACGCGGATCTCTACGGCCCCTCCATGGGCATGATGTTCGGCGTCGGCGCGGACGACGGCCCCGAGGGCACGCCCGAAGGCAAGATCAAGCCGGTCGCGAAGTACGGCATCAAGCTCATGTCCATGGGTTTCCTGCTGGAGGAGGACAAGCCGGTCATCTGGCGCGGACCCATGCTGAACAAGGCCTTGCAGCAGTTCCTTGGCGATGTGCTGTGGGGCGACCTGGACATCCTCTTCATTGATCTTCCGCCCGGCACCGGCGACATCCAGATCAGCCTCATCCAGAACGCGCATGTGGGCGGCGCCGTGGTCGTGAGCACGCCCCAGGATGTGGCCTTCCTGGACGCGAAGAAGGCCATCGGCATGTTCAACACCGTGAAGGTGCCCATCACCGGCGTCATCGAGAACATGAGCAGCTTCATCTGCCCCGGCTGCGGCAAGGAGACCCAGATCTTCGGCCACGGCGGCGTGAAGGCCGCGGCGGCGAAGATGGGCCTGCCCTTCCTCGGCGAGATCCCCATTGACCTCGCCCTCCGCGAAGGCGGCGACGCCGGCAAGCCCCTCGTCGAAGTCCACCCCGGCAGCCCCCAGGCCAAAGTGTTCCTGGAGATGGCGGGCAAGCTGAAGGATCAGCTCGGGCTCTGAATCAACTAGAATCCGAAGGGATGACCTCCCCCAAGCTGCCGGAATCGCTCGCGCCGGACCTGCTGCAGCGGGTCTGGGCGCGCTTTGAGCATTGGCCGGTGACGGATGGCCTGGGGCTTTCCCTGGAAGGCCTGGAGCCGGGCCGGGCGCGGATCCGCCTGCCGCTTTCGGCGCGGGTGCAGAACGGACCGCGGGGCAACATGAACGGGGGCTGGCTGGCGAATTTGGCGGACATGGCCTGCGCCTTCGCGCTGTGCACCGCCTTCGACGGGCTCATGCCCTTCGCCACTTCGGACCTGCATTACCGCTACCTGGAGCCCGCCTACGGCGAAGTGGAAGCGGAGGCCATCGTCGTGCGCTTCTCCAAAAGTTCGGCGGTGCTCGAATGCCGCGTGCTGTGCGAGGGGACGATGGTGGGCTTCGCCACGGCGAACTTCGCCATCAAGCCCGGGCTCAAGGGCTGACCGTGGCGTACCGCATCCGCTCCGCCCCGCCCACGCAGCGCCTGGCCCACGCGCTGGAACTGCTGCTGCTCGTGGCGGTGGCGGGCGCCGTGGGTTACCGCTGGCTTGCCCACATCGGCTGGGTGGACGCCTTCTACATGTCCATCACCACGCTGTTCACCGTGGGCTTCAAGGAGATGGGCGATGTGACGGCCGCCACCAAGGTCTTCACGATCTTCTATTTGATCCTGGGCCTGGGCGTGGCCACCTACGCGGTGTCGAATCTCACCGCCCTCATCGTCGAGGGCGACTTGCAGGGCTATCTACGGGGGCGTCGCATGGAGAAGCGGCTGGAAGGCATCGGAGGCCACATCATCGTGTGCGGCCTGGGGAAGATGGGCTTCCAGGCGGCCTGGGAGCTGAAGCAGGCGGGCGTGCCCTTCGTCATCGTCGAGGCGGACGAGACGAAGGGCCGCACCAATCCGCGCATGCAGGGCGAGCTCATCCTCCACGGCAACGCGCTCAGCGAGCATGTGCTGGAGAAGGCGGGCGTCGCCCGCGCGAAGGGGCTCATCAGCGCGCTCGCCAGCGACGCGGACAATGTGCTCGTCGTGCTCATGGCGCGGCAGATGAATCCGACGCTGCCCATCGTCGCGCGCAACGCCAAGCTCGGCACCGAGCGGCAACTCAAAGCCGCCGGAGCGACCCACATCGTGAGCCCCTACGAGATCGGCGGCCGCCGCATGGCGGGCCTCCTGCTGAACCCGGATGTGATGCGCTTCTTCGATGTGGTGCTGGATCAGGACCAGGTGGAGCTGGGCATGGAGCGCATCCTCATCCACCCCGGGTCCAAGCTGGTCGGCCTCACCATGCGCGAGGCGCGCCTGCGGGACACCACCGGCGCGCTCGTCGTCGGCATCCAGCGCGGCCTGGAGAAGCTGAAATTCAATCCCCAGGGAAGCGAGCGCTTCCTCGAAGGCGATGTGGTGCTGACGATGGGGCC
>CAYYJN010000123.1:0-2585 GCA_964472275.1 uncultured Solibacteraceae bacterium | reverse complement strand
AAGGCTACACTGGCGCCATGGCCGCGCGTCCGTTCCGTCTCAGCATCATTGATTACCTGAACGCGGCGCCGCTGAACCATGGGTTCAAGCACGGACTTGGGTGGGAGCACTTCCACCTGAAATTCCACTACCCGAGCGTCTGCGCGGACCGGCTGCGGGAGGGCGAGGTGGACGCCGGGCTCATCAGCTCCATCGAGTACTTGCGCATCCCCGATCTGAAGATCGTGCCGGGCCTCTGCATCGCCTCGCCGAAGCGGGTCCGCAGCGTCGTCATCCTTTCCAAGGTGCCGCCGGAGGAGATCCGAACCCTGGCCCTGGACACCAGCTCGCGCACCTCCGTCGTGCTGGGCCAGCTCCTGCTGCGGGAGCGCTACGGCGCGAGCCCTGAAGTCCACGACATGGGCCCGGACTTGGAGGCCATGCTCGCCGCCCACGACGCGGCGCTCATGATCGGCGACGGCGCCATGCGCGCGCGCAAGGAGGGCCTCTTCGTCCTCGACCTCGCGGAGGAGTGGCACGCCTGGACCGGGCTTCCCTTCGTCTTCGCGCTGTGGTGCGTCCGCGACGACGCGCCGGAAGTCGCCGCCCCCGGCGGCGTCGCGCCGTTCTTCCACAAGAGCTACGAGTTGGGCCGCGCCGCCCTGAACCAGATCGTGGAGGAAGCGCGCCGCAGCATCGGCTGGACGCGGCTGGAGCTGGAGGAATACCTCACCGTGAACCTCAGCCACACCCTCGGCGAAGCCGAGCGCCAGAGCCTCGCCCTCTTCTACGAAAAGGCCATCCGCCACGGCTTCGCGGCGGAGGGGAAGGACCTGAGATTCCTGTGAATAATCACCGCAGAGGCGCGGAGGACGCGGAGAAAAGCATCAACCTCCTAACTGATCGCGTGATCGGGCTTTGCATCGAGGTGCATCGGAATCTCGGCCCAGGACGGCTGGAATCCGCCTATCAGGCCTGCCTTGCGTTTGAACTGGAATCTGCCGGCATTCCCTTCGAGAAGGAGGTCCACCTGCCAATCCTCTACAAGGGGAGAAGGCTGGACGCCAACTACCGGATGGATTTCGTGGTGGAGAATCGCCTCGTCCTGGAGATCAAGGCGATGGAAACCGTCCTCCCCATCCATGAGGCCCAAGTGCTGACCTACCTCCGCCTCTCTGGGCACACGGTGGGCCTCCTGGTGAATTTCAACTCAACCCTTCTCAAGCAAGGACTCAAGCGCCTTGTTCATAATCACCAGGGTTAGAATCTTTTCTCCGCGCCCTCCGCGCCTCTGCGGTGAATCACATGACCGATGTCGCCTCTCTCTTCCGCGCCCACCTCGCCAAGCGGCAGGCCGATGCGGAGGAATCCCTCGCGCGGACGGGCTTCTCGTCGCTCGTCATCAGCAGCGGTGCGGCGCACACCTACTTCGCCGATGACCAGGACGCGCCCTTCCGCGCCGTGCCCCACTTCACCCATTGGTGCCCCATGGCCGGGCCGCACCATGTGGTCGTCGCCCGCGCCGGGAAGAAGCCGCTGCTCGTGCGCTACGCGCCGGAGGACTTCTGGTACGAGCAGGTTCCACTCGCGGAGCTGTGGGGCGGCACGCCCTTCTGGCTCGAAGGCTTCGACCTCGTGGAAGCCGGGAGCCTCGACGCGGTGTGGGAAGCGGTGGGCGCGCAGCCCGGCGGCGCCTACATCGGCAGCGAAACGGATCGCGCCGGAGCCGCGGGCCTCGCCGTGAATCCCGACAAGCTCACCAAGCATCTGGACTGGCTCCGCAGCACCAAGACGCCCTACGAGATCGCCTGCCTGGAAGAAGCGACGCGCCTCGGAGCGCTGGGCCATCGCGCCGCGAAAGAAGCCTTCCTCTCCGGCGCGTCCGAGTTGGAGATCCACCAGGCCTTTGTCCGCGCCGTGGGGTCGGTGGACGCCGACCTGCCCTACGGCACCATCGTCGCGCTCAATGAGAAGGGCGCGATCCTGCACTACGAGGGCAAGCGGCCGAATGTGCGCAAGGGCGCCGTCCTCCTGCTGGACGCGGGCGCGAAGCACCACGGCTACGGCTCCGACATCACCCGCACCCACGCCGCGCCCCACTGCGATGAGCGCTTCGCGGCGCTCATCCAAGGCATGGAGAAACTCCAGCTCGGGCTTTGCGCGGATGTCCGGCCCGGCCTCCACTACGGCGCCTTCCATCAAAGCGCCCACACACGCGTCGCTGGACTCCTGAAGGAACACGGCATCCTCAAAGGCAGCGCGGAGGAAGCCGTCGAGAAGGGCTGGTCCCGGGCCTTCTTCCCCCACGGCCTCGGACACCACCTGGGCATCCAGGTGCACGATGTGGCCGGCAAGCAGGTGGGCCCCGATGGCGAATACGCCGCGCCCCCGCCCGAACATCCCTTCCTCCGCACCACGCGCGTCATCGAGGAAGGTCAGGTCTTCACCGTCGAACCCGGCCTCTACTTCATCCCCATGCTGCTCAAACCCCTGCGCGCCGATGCTCAAGTTGGCGGCGCCGCGTCCGCCTTCGACTGGAAGCTCATTGACGCGCTGACCCCCTTCGGCGGCATCCGCATCGAAGACAACCTCGTCGTCACCAAGGA
>CAYYJN010000122.1:0-2599 GCA_964472275.1 uncultured Solibacteraceae bacterium | reverse complement strand
AAGGAAGCCGCGCACATCAACCGCATGCAGAACCGCGAGAGCAAGCGCATCTACCGCAAGAAGCACAACGACCGGACGACCAAGTAAGGTCGGCTAGCGAGAACCGGCCACCGGCTCCTGAGCGACGGGAACCGGTGGCTTGTTTTCCTGCGTCAGATCCAACCTGAGCGGCACGCCATCCAGTTTCTCTTCAGGCTTGAGGCCGAGCTCTTCGGCGAGCGTCGGCGCGAGATCCACGAGGGCGACGGGCTCATTCCGCTTCGCGGCCTTCCACGGGCCCCAGAAGATGAGCGGCACGCGGCGGTCCATGTCCCAGGGCGCGCTGTGGTCCTCCAGATAGGGCGGGCCATCGGACCAACCGATGAAGGGCTTCCAGGCCACGAGCACCTCGCCGCTTCGGCCGGGCGCGTAGCTCAGGGCCATGCGCTGGGCGAGGGTGAAGGTGGCCGGATCGGCGCGGAGATCCACCTGGGTCGCGGCGAGTTGGAAGGCGGGGAAGGCGTCCGCCACGCCGTCCATCTGCTTGATCGTCTCCGCCGCCTGGCTCTCGGCGGCGTCCCGGCCGCCCGCCGCGCGGATCGCGGCGTCGCTCAGGTAGAGCATGTCGGGCCCGTACCCCGCGGGAAGCAGCGCGGGGCCGCTCAGCTTCCAGCGCGTGCGAAGGCGCGTGTCCACTTCCGCCAACCAGGCGTCGCGGGAGATGCGCTTGGCCGGATAGCCCATTTCCGCGAGCCGCTCGGGAATGTCCTGGCCGCCGTGATCCGCGCTGAGGGCCACCCACACGCCGGGATCCTGGGTCTTCAGGAAATCGAGGAAGCGCCCCAGAGCCGCGTCCAGCCGAGAGAGGTGATCCGCCATCTCCGGGCCGAAGGTGCCGTAGAAGTGGGACACATAGTCCGTGGCGGAAAGACTGAGCGCGAGCAGATCCGTGCTGCGGCCCTGGCCGAGCTTCTCGTTCGTGATGAGCGCCTCCGCCGCTTGGAGCGTCAGCTCGTCCATGAAGGGCGAGGCCTTGAGGCGATCCACGAACTTGCCGTCGAGCGGATCGCCCAGGCCGAGGATCTTGCGCGGCAGGCCCACGCGCGTCGCCCCCTTGGGCAGAGTGAAGGTTTCGGAGCCGCGCGTGGGGAAGGCGGGGCGCGGGCCTTCGGTCCAGACGATGGGACCGCTGGCCCAGGCGGCGCGGGTCCGCGCGTCGAAGGCGAGCAGCCATCCGGGCAGCGCGTTGGCGTAGGCGGTGGAAGTGGTGAAGCCCTGCGCGCCGTCCATCCAGTAGACGGCCGAAGGGTGCCGACCGCTCATCAGAATGGCTGCGCGGTCCTTGTAGGAGAGCCCGAAGGCGCGCGATCCCGGCACCTGCCGCTGAAGCCAGTCGCCGAGCGTCGTGCCCTTGAACCACACCTGGCTCATGCCCGGTGTCGCGGCCTCTTCGCCGAGGTCGCGCACGCGCGGATCGGCGACGCAGTAGACCGTCTTGCCCGTGCGGGCGTCCCGCCAATCGTTCTCCACGATGCCGGTGCTGGCCGGGTAGCGCCCGGAAAGCAGCACCGCGTGGCCCGGCCCCGTCTCCGTGATGCCGTGGGCCTGATAGGCGTCGGTGAACCACACGCCTTCGCGCTCCAGGCGGCCCAGGCCGCCGGGCAGATTCTCGCCGCAGCGGGCGAGCAGGTCGGCGCTGAACTGGTCAATGGAGATGACGACGACGAGCTTGGGCCGGGGCGGCACGGCCACCAGGGCGAGGGACATCAGAGGGAGCAAGGCGCGACGGAACATCCTTCCACCCTGCGCTGTTCGCGGGTCTCGCGCTAGCCTGGGACGGTGAACTTTCTGCGACCCGCCCTTCTGACGATGGCCCTGCTGGGCCTGGCCTGCGGACGCCCGCCCGCACCGCCCCGCGCCGCGCCCCCAGCCGCGCACCCTTCCGCACGGGTCCAGGCGGCTCCCATCAGCGCCATCCCCGCCTACGCCTGGGAGACGCTCGCGTACATCCGGGCCCACCACGAAGCGCCGCCGGGCTTCGAAGGCAGCCGCCGTTTCGGCAACTACGAGCGCGCGCTGCCCCAGAGCGACGCCGCGGGCCGCCGCATCCAGTACCAGGAATGGGATGTGCATCCCCATCGCGAGCATGTGAACCGGGGTGCGGAACGCATCGTGACGGGCAGCGATGGCCGCGCCTGGTACACGGGCGACCACTACGCCCACTTCACGGAGGTGAACGCGCCATGAACCTGGACGCGCTGCAGAAACCCCAACCGCCCTTCCTCCACGCGACGAAAGAGGACGCCGCCGCGCTCTGGGACGCGCTCCGCGTCCATGCGACGGCGCGCCTCCTGCGCGGGTCGCGCATGACGACGAAGGCCGGAGTGATGGCCGAATTCGCCGCGGCGCTGCAATTCCCGCCCGCCTTTGGCGCCAACTGGGATGCGCTGGATGAAGCCCTCGCCGACCTCGCCTGGATGGGCGGCCAAGGCGCGCTGCTCCTCATCTCCGAGGCCGATCAGGTGCTCGCCAAGGGCAGCGACGAGGACCGGGAAATCTTCCGATCCATCCTCGAAGATGTGGCCCAAGCCTGGGCCAGCATCGAACCCCCCGCGCCGTT
>CAYYJN010000121.1:0-2612 GCA_964472275.1 uncultured Solibacteraceae bacterium | reverse complement strand
GGCGAGGCCCACGGCGACTTCCGCGGCGGCGTAGCCCATCACCAGGAGCGCGATGGCGTGGCCGCCCACGGTGCCGCTGTGGCGGGCCATGGAGACGAAGTTCAGGTTCGCGGCGTTGAGCATGAGCTCGATGCACATGAGGATCACCAGCGCGTTGCGGCGGATGAGGACGCCCGCGATGCCGATGGCGAAGAGCAAAAAGGAGATGAGGAGGACCGCGTTCGGGGAAGCCATCAGGCACGCTCCGCTTTCGCCAAGACGATGGCGCCCACGAGGGCCACCAGCAGGATCACGGAAAGGATCTCGAAGGGCAGCAGCCAGCCCGAGAAGAGTCCGCGGCTCACGGCCTGGGCGTTGTTCGCGGCCACATCCAGTCCGCCGGAAATCTCCGCGGGGAGCGTCAGCGCGGCCTTGGAGGGCGCGCCGAAGAGCGCCTGGCGGAAGAACCAGGTGAAGACGCCCACCGCGACGACCACGAGCGGGATCGCCACCTTGGCCTGGGCCTGGAAGAGCCCGCCCTCCTTGAACTTGCTCAGCTCCACCAGCATGACGACGAAGAGGAAGAGCACGACGATGCCGCCGGCGTAGACGAGGAGCTGGGCCACGCCCAGGAACTCCGCCTGCTGGGCGAAGTAGCAGACCGACACGCAGAGCATGGCGAAGAGGAAGGCCAGCACGCTGTGGACCGCGCTGCGGGAGAAGATCATCACCGCGGCCGCGGCGCAGGCCAGGAGCCCGAAGATCACGAAGAGATGCTGGCCGATGCTGGCGAGGAACTGGTCCATGGCGTCCTTCCGCTTCTCAGTAGTGGGGCGCGTTGGCGTCGTCGTCGGCCGCGACCGAGAAGGTTCCGACGGGCGTGGGCTTGAACATGTTCTGGAAGGCGCCTTCGGTGCCGTGGGAGAAATCCTCGCGGTTGTAGGCGGCCAGCTCGAACTGGTGGTTCAGGATGATGGAATCGTAGGCGCAGGCCTCCACGCAGAACTCGCAGAAGATGCAGCGCTCCATCTCGAAGGTGTAGCGCTTCGGGAAGGGCAGCTTGCGGCCGTCCTTCCGGTCCTTCTCGATGGTGATGACCTGCGTCGGGCAGATGCGCTCGCAGGCGAGGCAGCAGATGCACTTGATCTCGCCCTGCTCGTCGCGCAGCATCTGGAGCCGCCCGCGGAAGCGCGGCGCGAGGTGGACGGGCACTTCCGGGTATTCCACCGTGATGTGCTTGAGGTTGGCCCGGACCTTCTTGCGGTTCGCGCTGAAGAAGTTGCGGCCGAAATAGCGGCCGGTGAGCTTCAGGCCCTTGTAGATGTCGTAGGGGATGAGGGTGGAGAGGATGCTCATGCTCGCTCCTACGCCAAGAAGCGCACGGCGCCGGCGATGAACAGGTTCACCAGCGTGAGCGGGATGAAGTACTTCCAGCCCACGCTCATGAGCTGGTCGTAGCGGTAGCGGGGCAGCGTGGCGCGCACCCACAGGAAGACGAAGAGCAGGAAGAAGATCTTGAGCAGGAAGAAGATCAGGTGTGGCTGGGCCACCCAACCCGCTGAGGCGGGGATGAACTGCTGGAGGCCGAAGGGCAGCAGGTAGTGGCCGCCCAGGAAGAAGGCCGTGGCCAGCGCCGAGACGACGATCATGTTCGTGTACTCGGAGAGGAAGAACCACCCGAACTTCATGCCCGTGTACTCGGTGTGGAAGCCGCTCACCAGCTCGCTCTCCGCCTCGGCGAGGTCGAAGGGCACACGGTTCGTCTCGGCGAAGCCGCAGGTGAGGTAGGCGAAGAAGCCGATGAACAGCGGCAGGATCGCCCAGGGGCTCATGCCCGTCGCCAGCTCCACGCTCATGGTCTTGAAGTTCAGGCTGCCGGTGAGGATCACGGGCGCGAGCAGCGAGAGCGTCAGCGGCACTTCATAGCTGATGACCTGGGCCGCGGAGCGCAGGCCGCCGAGGAGCGGGTACTTGGAGTTCGACGCCCAGGCGCCGAGCACGATGCCGTACACGCCCACGCTGGCGAGGCCCAGGATGTAGAGCAGGCCCACATTGATGTCGGTCATGTAGCCATCCACCGGCAGGCCGCCGACGATGGGTACCCAGGAGGGGAACACGCCCAGCACGCCGGGGTAGAAGGTGACGGCGGCGAAGACCGCGAAGGCCGGGACCATGCAGATGATCGGCGCGAGCCAGAAGACGAACTTGTCGGCCTTGGCCGGCATGATGTCTTCCTTCGTGACGAGTTTGAGCCCGTCCGCCATGAAGGTGGGCAAGCCGCGGAAGAAGCTCAGGACGGGGAAGTGGCCCATCCACCACATGATCTTGTTCACGGCGCCGGTGAGGCCGCGGCGGCCGCCGGCGATGCGGGTGGCGCCGAGGCGCACCTGCACATAGCCGATCACCTTGCGCTCGGCGAAGGTGAGCATGGGCACGACGACGAAGATGAAGGCGAGGATCGCGACGATCTGGATCAGCGCGATCAGGAGGGTCTGGGTGAGCGTCATCTGCATGGTGCTTCCTTACCTGTCCACTTCGCCGAGCACGACATCCAGCGTGCCGATGGCCGCGATCACATCCGCCAGCAGCTTGCCTTCGGTCATCTTGGGCAGCGCCTGGAGATTCACGAAGGA
>CAYYJN010000120.1:0-2639 GCA_964472275.1 uncultured Solibacteraceae bacterium | reverse complement strand
ATTGGTCGGGGCGAGAGGATTCGAACCTCCGACCCTCTGCTCCCAAAGCAGATGCGCTACCAGGCTGCGCCACGCCCCGACGGTGGAACCAGTCTAGCGGCTACTTGCCGCCGAGGGCGACGCTGCGGAGGTTGAGGCCGGCGTGCTGGAGGTCCATGATCTGGCCGGCGAGCTTCACGAGGAGGCCGGTCTCCAGTTCTTCGCGGCCCTTCTTGGTGGCGCCGGCGGGGGGGACGGTGAGGATGCTCGTGGGTTCCAGGGTCTTGGACCAGGTCATGCCCAGGTTGAAGGCGACCTTCTTGCCGCCGCTGGTCAGTTCGCCGGAGAAGGTGGACATGGCGTCATCGGGGCCGTAGCCCACGCGGACCCAGCCGGGGCCGTCGAAGCCGCGGGAGGCGTTGGCGATGGAGATGGCCTGGAGCTTCCCACCGGCGTAGGCGAACTCCATGCGGGTCTGGATGCCCTGCTCCTCGTTGCGGAAGGCCATGCGCTGGGGCTGGCGCGTGGCCTTGTCCACCCACACATCCAGGTGCCCGCGCTTCCAGAAGCCGAGCGAGTCGTCCATCTTCTGTTCGCGCTTGCGGGGGTCCCAGGCGCGGGTCGGCGCGTCGAAGACGAGGTGGTCCATGCCGTCCTCCTGGCCCGCGACGCTGGCCTTGAAGGTGGGCGCGTCCACATAGACGGCCTGGATCTCGTTCAGCGTCTGGCGGAACCAGGCGAGGAAGGTGAGCGGCGCGTCGCTGGGGGCGGAGTCAATGCGCGTGGTGTAGGCGTTCTGCTCCTTGCTGTAGATGAAGCCGCGATCGCCGCGCCGGGTGGCGAGGAGGTTGCCGAAATCGCCCGTGAGCTGGGTGCGGTAGTCGCCGGAAGCGAAGTAGGTGGAGTCCACCGTCATGTCCGCCTTGCCGCCCTTGCTGTTGGCCTTCACCGCGCCCTGGCTCAGATCGCCGACCTTGGCGTCCACCGCCGCGCCGGAAAGGGTGATGGTGAGCGTGCCCTTCAGGTGGACGGCCTTCACGCCCTGGTAGGGCGCGCCGAACCAGCTCGTGTTCACCGCGTCCAGCGACTGGATGAAGGCCTTGCGGGCCGTGTCCGCGCTGGGCGTGGCCGCCTGGGTGCCGGGCATCGCGGCACCGGCAGGAAGGCAGAGGAGCAGGGGAAGCAGGGGGGTCTTCATGGGATTCGTCCGTCCGTTCTAAAGCGTCAGTTCAGCGATGCGGCCCGTGGCCTTTGGGTTCCGTCTTGGCGTCCGGCTTCCGCTCCCGGAAGCAGTCTCGGCAAAGGGCGGTCTTGGGATCGTCGGGCGTGAAGGGCAGGTATTCCGCCTTGCCGCATTGGATGCAGGTGATGAGCGCCATCACGCGCGTCTCGGTGCCTTTGCGCTTGTAGGCGACTTCGCGCCGGTAGCAGTCGGGGCAAAGGAAGAACTTCTTGCCCGGGTCCAGGCGGAAGGGCAGGCCGCAGCGGGCGCAGACCTTGTCGCGGATGGCGGCGGCGGAGGGCTCGGCCGCGGGCGTCCGCTTCTTCAGGAGCACGCCCTTGCCCGTGGCGGGCGTCGCGGAGGGTTCTTCCGGCCGTTCCACGGCCGGATCATCTGAGGAAGGGAAGCGTCCCTGATTCATCGCTATGGTTCCGCTGGTGTGCGCCTCGGCGCGGAAAAGCCAGTTTATCGCAGTTTCCGGAACGGGCTCCTAGGGCATCCTGGACCCCATGGATGCCGCTGAGCAGTTGCTGGTGCCCCTCCGCGCGGGCGAGCCCCGGGCCCTGGCGCGGGCGATTTCCTGGGTGGAGAACGGCCACCCGGCCGCCCGGCCCCTCATGGCGGCGCTGTGGCCCTCCCTCGGCCGCGCGGAAGTCATCGGCCTCACGGGGGCGCCGGGCGCGGGCAAGTCCACGCTCACGGATCAGCTCGCGCGGGCGCTTCGGAAGGAGGGCCGCAAGGTCGGCATCCTCGCCGTGGACCCGACGAGCCCCTACACCGGCGGCGCCATCCTCGGCGACCGCATCCGCATGGCGCGGGCGTCGGAGGATGAAGGCGTCTTCATCCGCAGCATGGCGACGCGCGGCGCGCTGGGCGGACTCGCCCGGGCGACCCAGGACGCCATTGATCTGGTGGACGCCGCCGGATTCGACACCATCCTCATCGAGACGGTCGGCGTGGGGCAGGACGAGGTGGATGTGGTGGCCTGCGTCGAGACCTGCTGCGTGGTGCTCGTGCCGGGCCTGGGTGACGGCGTGCAGGCCATCAAGGCCGGGATCATGGAAGTGGCCGATCTCTTCGTGCTCAACAAGGCCGACCGCGATGGCGCCGATCAGGTGGAGGCGGAAATCGAGGGCTTGAAGAGCCTCGGCCCCATCGGCCTCGATCCCGGCTGGGACCCGCCCATCGCGCGAACCATCGCGTCCACCGGCGAAGGCGTGGCGGAGCTGCTCGCGGCCATCCGCGCCCACGGCGCCTGGCTGCGCCAAGGCGATGGCCTCGCCCGCAAAGCCCGCGCCCGCGCGCGCCTGCGGCTCGACGCGCTGCTCGCCGAAGAGGCCCTCCGCCGCGCCAAGGCCAAAGCCGGGGACGCCAAGCTGGAGGCGCTCACGAACGCCATCGTGTCCCGCGAACTCGACCCCTACGCCGCCGTGGACGA
>CAYYJN010000119.1:0-2685 GCA_964472275.1 uncultured Solibacteraceae bacterium | reverse complement strand
CCCCGGCGACCTCGCGCCGCTCGCGCCAGCCTGGATGGTCTTCATCATCCTCGCCAGGGAATTCGCCGTGACGGGCCTGCGCGGCATCGCGTCGGAGGAAGGCATGACCCTCGCGGCGGGCACGGTGGGCAAGTGGAAGCTGGGCTTTCAGGTGGCGGCCATCTCACTGTTGATCCTGGGGCCGCGGCTGGACGGCTGGGCCTACGCCTGGACGAAGAAGCCGATCTTCATCCACTTCATCACCATCCGCTATCCCTACAGCTTCTTCTGGGGCCTGGGCGTGCTGTTGCTGTGGGTGGCGGTGATCCTCGCCATCTGGAGCGCGACCTCCTACTTCCGCGCCTTCTGGAAGGCGGTGGGTCCCGCGCTGCTCAGCGGCGAGGGGCGGCTCACCGGCAAGCCCGACTCTGCCAGGGAGGAAGGGAAATGACCCGGCGCTGGATCATTGCGGGCCTGCTCACGCTGCTGCCGCTGGTGGTGACGGTGTGGATCCTGAAGAGCGTCTTCAGCTTCCTCGTCGGCATCTATCTGGTTCCTTTCACCTGGGCCAGCCACCACCTGGGCTTCGGCGATCCGCCCTTCTGGGTGCTGGCGATCCTCTCCGCGATCACGACGGTGCTGCTCCTGGCCCTCGTTGGCGCGCTGGTGGGCAACTTCGTCGGTCGCCAGCTCCTCACCTGGCTGGATGATGTGATGCTCAATGTGCCGGTGGTGAAGGGCATCTACGGCGCGACCAAGCAGCTCATCAACGCCATCCAGAGCGGGCAGGGCGGCCAGGGCGGCGGCTTCAAAGAGGTCGTGCTCGTGGAATGGCCGCACCCCGGTTCGCGTACCCTCGGCTTCATCGCCCGGCGCGACTGCTCCTGGGCCGTTCCTGGCGGCGAGAACATGGTGGCCGTCTACATTCCCACCGCGCCCAATCCCACGAGCGGCTATGTGGTGATGGTGGACGCCGCGAAGGTTCAGCCGGTGGATGTGACGCCGGACCAGGCCCTCACCTGGGCCATCAGCGGCGGCGTCGTCGCCCCCGTCCGCACCAGCACCGGCACCTTCAAGTTTCCGGAAGCCTGATGGCCTTCGCTGGCAAGCGCATCCTCGTTTCCGGCGCGGGCAGCGGCATCGGGCGCGCGGCGGCGCGGGCGCTGGCTGCGCGAGGCGCGGAGCTGATCCTGCTGGGCCGGCGCGAGGCGATGCTGCGGGAAACCTTGCCGGGGGCGCGTGTCGCGGCGCTCGATCACGCGGACGACGCGGCGGTCGCGGCCTTCGCCAAGGACTGTCCATCGCTCGATGGGATGCTGCTCAGCGCGGGAGAACTCATCACCGGCAGCGTCGCGTCCACGCCCGTGGCGCAGTTCGACCAGATGATCGCCGCGAACCTGCGCGGGCCGTGGCTGCTTTGCCACCACCTCGGCCCGAAGCTGCGCGAGGGCGGCTCGGTCGTCCTGGTGGGCTCCAACATCGGCCTTCGCGCCATTCCCGATTCCGCAGCCTATTCCGTGTCCAAGGCGGGGCTGCACATGCTCGCCAAGGTGCTCGCGCTGGAATGGGCGCCGCGGAAAATCCGCTGCAACGCCATCGCGCCGGGTCCCATCCACACGGCCATGGTGGACGCGCGGCTCGCGGCGAGTTTCGATCCCGTCGGTGATTTGGAGCGGCTGTCGAAGGTGAATCCGCTCCAGCGCCTCGGGAAGCCTGAGGAAGCCGCCGCCCTCGCCCTCCATCTGCTATCGGATGAGAGCGCGTGGACCACCGGGGCGGTCATTCCCTTGGATGGCGGCGCCGACGCGGCGTACTGATTCACCGGCGGGAGATGGCCGTTCGCCGAATTCCGTGAGCCTCGGCCTGAACGGCCCGGGCATCGTTCCGTAATCGGAATGGAGGCAGGCCATGAACGACGCGACGAACGGCTTTTACATCCAGATCATGGGGCGCGAAGAAGGCCCCTACGGATTTGGCGAACTCCAGGCCATGGTGCGCGCCGGGCAGATCACGGGCCGCACTCTCGTCCGTCGGGAAGGCGGATCGTGGTTCAGCGCTGACGAGATCCCCGGCGTCTTTTCGCGCAAGGACTGGGTGATCGCCCTGCTCCTGAGCGTGTTCCTCGGCACCTTTGGCGTGGATCGCTTCTACCTGGGTCACATCGGCCTCGGGCTGCTCAAGCTCGTCACCTTGGGGGGCTGCGGCGTGTGGCATATCATTGATGTGATCCTCATCGCCGTGGGCGCGCTCAAGGATGAGCATGGACTCCCTCTCAAGCACTAAGCGGACCGTCTCGCCGCTACCGAAGATCCTCGGCGCCATCGGCCTCGCCGTCATCGCCCTCAGCTTCGCGCTCGGGCCCTCCTTCTGGCAAGGCCAGGCGGACCTCTGCGCCTTCCACGCCATGACCGGCCTGCCGTGCCCCACCTGCGGCATGACCCGCTCCTTCGCGGCCACCGCCCATGGCCAACTTGGCCTCGCCTTCCACTACCACGCCTTCGGCCCCTTCGCCTTCGTGGCGCTCCTGCTGGCGAGTCTGTGGGCCTTCACCGGCCGCCCGTTCCCGCGCTTCCGCGCCTGGATGCTGTGGGTCCTGGTCGCGGCGGTGACCGTCTACGGCCTCGCCCGCATGATCGGCTGGGTCGCGCGGCCCTAGGCTTCCGGCTCCAGTTCGAGGAAGTCCAGGTCCCGGTCGAAGCTCTCCTC
>CAYYJN010000118.1:0-2776 GCA_964472275.1 uncultured Solibacteraceae bacterium | reverse complement strand
CGATGGCCTGGGGCAGGCGGCGGTAGGCGGCCCAGTTGCCGGCCCAGCCCGCCGCTAGGCTCTGGAGCCAGAGGCAGACGCCGGTGAAGATCGCGAAGGGAATCGTCCACGAAAGGAGCGGATGCAGGCCGGTCACGCCGTGGTGGGCCGTTTCCGCGCTGAGGACCGGCGCGCCGGAGACCTTCCACCAGATCCAGCAGACGAGGAAGCTCGCGGGCACCGTCGCGACCACATTGCCGAGCGCGGCGACGGTCTGGGAGCGCGTGATGGCGGCGACAAGTTCCACTTCCTCTTCCATGCCGTCGTCTCGCTCCAGGCCCGCGGCGAGGGCGGAGGCGGTCATCGCGGGTTGCTTGCTGGAGAGGACGAGCCCGAAGAACTGCATGAGGATGAAGCTGATGGCGTAGTTGGCCGCGAGACCGAGGCCTTCCACCATCGGCGACAGGGGCAGGGCAGCCAGCGCGTACTTGCCGAGCGCCGTCGTCACGGTGAGCAGGCCCGCGCCCATGGCGGCGCGGCCGATGAGGTTCCATTCCTTGCGGTCGCGGACGATGTAATGCTCGCCCGTTTCGCCGGTGTGCTCGACGACCTTGCGGGCGAGCCGCTTGAGCGCGGTGCCCAGGTGCGCGCGGAGGCTGCGATGGCGCGCCGCGTCGCGCACGAGTTGGGCGGCGAGGACGCGCCGGTCTTCCAGGCCCGCCGCGGCGTGAAGGAGCGCGTCCGTGCGCGCCACTTGAGCTTCCAGCAGCTCCATGCGGAAGACGAGGTCGGTGGAGACGCCTTGCCGTTCCATTTGCTCGCCCGCCTGGCGCAGCGCGGCGCGGCAGGCGGCGCGCGTCTCGTCCCACGCCCGCTGGGCGGCGGCGTCCTCCGGCGCGTCGGCCCAGGCCCGGGCGGCGTCGGGCAAGCGCAGGAAGGGGGAATCGCCGTCATGGCCCGGGTTCAAATCCAGCAGATCGCGGCTGAGGCCGACGGCGGCGGCCCGCGCGGCGAGGAGCTGGATGGCCTGGGACCAGGTGGCGCGTTCCGGCGAAAGGAGCGCGGCGAAGGGCTCGAGATCCGTTTCGGAGAGTCGGGCGACCCACGCGGCGTCGGCTTCGGTGAGGCGCAGGCGCACGAGGATGGCGTGCAGATCTTCCGCCGCCTCGCCTCGGGGCACGAAGCCATCCACCACCTTCCGCGCGGCTTCGCCGAGGAAGGTGGCGCGGTCCGGCAGGCCAGTCTCCGCCAGGAGGCGGATGGCGCTGGCGTGATGCCAGGCCGCGGCGAGCCGCGCGCGAAGCTGGTCGGCGTTGGGATGAGTCGCCATCGCCTCCGCCAAGGCGCGAAGCCGGAGTGTGCGGGGCGCGGGATCGCCTTCCGGCGACGCGGATTTCAGCCAGTGGAGCAGATCCTCCATGGCGGAGCTCGCCGCGGAAGATTCCAGCAGGTTCCCGAGAAGGGCCTCAAGGCTCGGTGCGCGCATGGTCCTTCCAGAGTGCCACAGCCGGTTCAGTAGCCCTTCGCGCGATCCACCGCGCCTTGGATGGGCAGCCCTTCCGCGAAGCGCCGCAGGTTGGGGAGGATGTCCGGGATCAGGTGCGCGGCCTGGCTCGGGCCCGCGTGGTGCGGGGTGATCGTCACCTTGGAATGCGCCCATAGCGGCGACGCGGCGGGCAGGGGTTCTTCCACGAACACATCCAGCACCGCGCGGCCGAGCTGGCCCGCGTCCAGCGCGGCGATGAGATCGCGCTCCACCACCAATTCGCCGCGGCCGGCGTTGATGAGCGTGAGGCCGCTGTGCCCGTGGGCGAGAAGCTGCTCGTCCACCATGCCCCGCGTTTCATCCGTGAGCGGCGCGGTGAGGACGAGGACGCGGGCGAAACCGAGCAACGCGGGCAGCTCCTTCCTGCCGAGCAATTCGAACTCCCCATCGGCGCGGGCTTCGCGCACGATGCCGGTCACGCGCAGGCCGAGTTCCTTCAGGGCGCGGCCGACCTGGCGGCCGATGCGGCCGAAGCCGACGATGATCGCGTGATGGCCCGTCAGATCCTCAGGCACGAGCTTGGCGTCCCAGCGCCGCTCCGCCTGGGCCGCTTCGCAGGCATGGACACGCTGGGCGTCCATCAACAGATGCGCGGCGGCGTAGCGCGCGATCCAGAAGCCGAAGGCGCCGTCGGCCCGGGTGATGGCGATGTCGGCGCGAAGCTCTGGATGGTGGACGAGGTGATCCACGCCCGCGCCGCTGTTCTGGACCCAGGCGAGCCTGGGCATCCGCGCGGCGAGGCCCTCGGGCAGTTTCCAGCAGAAGAGCCCTTCGGCCTCCGCCAGCCAGGCGTCGTCCGCCGCGGCGAGCTCCCGGGGGTGCCAGCCTCGGATTTCAAGCCGCGGCTCGGCTTGCTGAAGGGCGGGGACCCATTCCAGGAATTTGTGATGGATGACCGCGAGCTTTTTCATGCCTTCATTGTGGCCGGGGTTAGACTGGGGGTCTCATTCCGGAGGTCCCATGAAGAAGATCGCCCTGTTCGCCCTCACCGCCGCCATGGCTTTCCCCGTCTTCGCGAGCCAGGACAAGCCCGCGCAGAAGGAACAGCCCAAGATGGCCGAGGCCTGCAAGACCGGCTGCAAGATGCCGGACAGCAAGTGCTCCGAGAAGTGCATGAAGGCGTGCGAAGAGCGCGCCGAAAAAGCGAAGAAGGCCGAGCCCAAGAAGGCCGCCTAAGCTTCTCCGCGTCTGAAGAAGAAGGCCCCGCGCGAGCGGGGCCTTCGTTTTGGATCGGTTGCGGGCTTCCGGCTC
>CAYYJN010000117.1:0-2787 GCA_964472275.1 uncultured Solibacteraceae bacterium | reverse complement strand
GTGATGTCGAAGACGACGCGGTTGATGCCCTTCACTTCGCGCACGATGCGCTGGGCGATCTTGTCCAGCAGCTCGTAGGGCAGGCGCGCCCAGTCGGCGGTCATGAAGTCCTCGCTCGTCACGGCGCGGATGGCGCACATCCATTCGAAGGTCCGCTCGTCGCCCATGATGCCCACGGTCTGCACCGGCAGCAGCACGGCGAAGGCCTGGCTGGTCTTGCCGTACCAGCCGCTCTCCTTCAGCTCCTGGATGAAGATGGCGTCCGCGTTCTGCAGCACCGTCACGCGCTCCCGCGTGATGGCGCCAGGCAGGCGCACGGCGAGGCCAGGCCCAGGGAAGGGATGGCGCTGGTTCATCTCCTCGGGCAGGCCGAGCGCGATGCCCGTGGCACGGACTTCATCCTTGAACAGCTCGCGAAGGGGCTCGACGAGCTTGAGCTTCATGCGCTCCGGCAGGCCGCCCACATTGTGGTGGCTCTTCACGAGGATCGCACCGCCGATGCCGCTGCTCTCGATGACATCCGGATAGGTCGTGCCCTGGCCCAGGAAGTCCGCCTTGACCTTCTTCGCTTCGCGCTCGAAGACATCAATGAACTTGGCGCCGATGATCTTTCGCTTCTTCTCGGGATCGGTGACGCCCTCCAGCGCGCCGAGGAATTCGTCCGAGGCGTCCACCCAGTTCACCTTCAGCGCGAAGGGGGCGAACATGGCCTGCACCTGCTTCATCTCGTCCTTGCGCAGCAGGCCGTGGTCCACGAAGACGCAGGTGAGCTGGTCGCCGATGGCCTTGTGCAGCAGCAGGGCCGCCACGCTGGAATCCACGCCGCCGCTGAGCCCGAGCACGACCTTACCATCGCCCACCTGGGCGCGGATGGCCTGGATCTTCTCCTCGATGAAGTTGCCGGCGTTCCAGTCGAGCTTCATCGCGCAGGCCTTGAGGAAGTTCAGCAGCAGCGGCGTGCCCTCCGCCGTGTGCGTGACTTCGGGATGGAACTGGATCGCGTAAACGCAAGCCTCCGAGTTCTCCATGGCCGCCACCGGAACCGTCGGCGTCTTCGCCGTGACGGTGTAGCCCTTCGGCGCCTTCTCCACATGGTCGCCGTGGCTCATCCACACCGTTTGATGGTGGGAAAGCCCTTGGAAGAGCACCGACTCGGCGCAGACCTCGATCTCCGACTTGCCGTATTCGCGGCTGGTGGAGCGGTGGATCTGGCCGCCGAGGTCGCGGGCGAGGAGCTGCTGTCCGTAGCAGATGCCCAGCACCGGCACGCCCAGCTCGAGGATCTTCGGGTCCAGGCCCGGCGCGCCGTCCTCCAGCACGGACATGGGGCCGCCGCTGAGGATGACGCCCTTCAGGTCCGCGCCGCCGATTTCCGCCGCCGTGGCGTTGGAACCGTAGACGAGGCCGAAGGCGCCCAGCTCGCGCAACCGCCGCGTGATCAGCCGCGTGTATTGGCTGCCGTAGTCGAGGATGGCGATGCGCTCGTGGTGCATAAGGGCCTCAAAAGATATTTATCCGCAGATTTCGCAGATGGCGCAGACTAAAAAAGACTCATTGCCACTGTGAAAAGTCGGCGACGCGCAGGAAGGCTTGACGCAGGCGGTGCAGCAGGGACAGGCGCGCGGCGCGGAGGGCGGGATCGTCGGCCTTGACCATCACGGCGTCGAAGAAGGCGGCGAGGGGCGCGGCCAGTTCGGCGAGTTCCGCGAGGAGGG
This sequence comes from uncultured Solibacteraceae bacterium, assembly GCA_964472275.1. Classification (GTDB taxonomy): domain Bacteria; phylum Acidobacteriota; class Holophagae; order Holophagales; family Holophagaceae; genus JAFDVN01. The sequence continues at coordinate 1,072 of CAYYJN010000117.1, read as the reverse complement.
CCTTGTGATCGCGGGTCGCTTCGAGCTTCGCTAGCAGCGCCGCGAGGGTCTTCTCGGCGGGGTCCTGGAGCGCGGCCGCGTCCAACGCGTCCGAAGGCGATTCGTCCTTCAGGATGTTGGCGATGCGCTTGGCGCTCTGGGCCAGGCTGGCGAAGCGGGGATCCTCCGCGAAGGCGGAGAGGGCCTCGCAGCGGGCCTTGAGGTCGCGCAGGTCCGACCAGCCCGTGGCCAGCGCGGAACGGCGCACAGCGCCGGCGTAGCCCGCCTGCTCCAGCTGGTAGGCCACGCGGTCCTGGAAGAAAGCTTCGAGGGCCTTGAGCGTCTCGTCCTGGGACTTGGTGGCTTTGGCGCCCACGCCTTCGACGGCCCGCAGCACGGCGCTCTTGAGGTGCTCGCCCCAGCCTCGCTCCCAGACGATGCGGACGATGCCCTGCCCCGCGCGGCGCAGCGCGAGGGGGTCCTTCGATCCGCTGGGGATGAGGCCCACGCTGAAGCAGCCCGCGACGGTGTCCAGCTTGTCGGCGATGGACAGCAGCGCGCCCATCTCGGAAGAGGGCAGCGCGTCGTCCGCGCCCGCGGGCTGGTAGTGCTCCTTCACGGCCCGCCAGACGGCTTCCGGCGCGCCTTCGCGCAGGAGGTATTCGCCGCCCATGACGCCCTGCAGCTCGGGGAATTCGCCCACCATGAGCGTGCGCAGATCGCACTTGGCGAGGCGCGCGGCTTCCCTCGCGCGCGCGGCATCCAGGTCCAGCGGGCCCGCGAGACGCTCGGCCAACTTCATGACGCGCTCGGTCTTGTCGTGATAGCTGCCCAGCTCCCGCTGGAAGGTGAGGTGCTTGAGCGCGTCGAGGCGCGTCTCCAGCTTGTGCTTGCGGTCCTCGGCGAAGAAGAAGCGCGCGTCGTAGAGCCGCGCCTTCAGCACCCACTCGTTGCCCGACTTCACGAAGCCCTTGGGATCGTCCCCGCGGTTCGCCGCCGTGAGGAAGTGGGGCAGTAGCTTGCCATCCGCGTCCTCAATGCAGAAGGCCTTCTGATGCTCCTTCAACGAGGTGACGAGCACTTCCTTCGGCAG
>CAYYJN010000116.1:0-2810 GCA_964472275.1 uncultured Solibacteraceae bacterium | reverse complement strand
GGCATCAAGTTCTAGCCGCCGGTTGATCTGAAGCCGCCCTCAGGCCAACACGGCCGCGAGGGCGGCTTTCAGTTCGGGGCCTTCGGGCTCCACGGAACTCGGGAAGGACGCGACGACCTGACCGTTCCGGCCCACGAGGTACTTGTGGAAGTTCCACTGAGGCGCTTCGCGCCCTTCGGTGAGGAAGGCGTAGACCGGCGATTGGCGCGGCCCTTTCACCTCCACCTTCGCGAAGAGCGGGAACTTCACGCCGAACTTCACGCTGCAGAACCGCTCGATCTCATCCGCGCCGCCCGGTTCCTGGGCCCCGAACTGATTGCAGGGGAAGCCCATCACCACGAGTCCTTGCTCCGCGTAGGCCTCATGAAGGCGCTCCAGCCCCTCGTACTGGGGCGTGTAGCCGCATTCGCTCGCCACATTCACGACGAGGACGGCCTTGCCCTTGAACGCGGCGAATGCCTGCTCCTGGCCGCGAAGCGTGGTCGCTTTGAGATCGAAGAAGGTCATGTCAGCTCCAGGAAACTTCGAACATCATCCGGCAGGGATGGGCCTTGCCATCCATCACGGCGGGGCGGAAGCGCCAGCCATGGGCCCACGCCTCCAACTCGCCCACATGGGCGGCTTGGGCGCCATCCATGCACACGGCGCGGACGATGCCCTGGTCGTCCAAGGTCAGCTCCAGCTTCACGGTGCCTTTGAAGCCGGGCAAGGCGGGCTTGGGCGGAATGTCGGCGGGTTCCGCGGGCACGGCCTGGACGCGGTCGTGCCGCTTCCCGGCCTCTTCCAGCCGCTTGGCGACGCTCTCATCGAATTGAGGGCGGACGGATCTGGAACGGCGGAGGCGGTCGAAGAAGCCCATGGCCGATTATCCCATGGCAGCCGCCGCTCGGCGCCCCGGACGGGCCGCCCGGCGGTGAGGGCTGCGTCAGCGCGGGGCTTCCGCCATGCTGAAGGCATGCGCGCCACCACCCTCGCGCGGCACTTCCGCCGCCGCCTCTCCCGTCCAACGCCTTGGGCGGTGATGGGCATCTTCTGGGCGATCTTCTCCTTCCTCACCTTCCTGATGGTGTCCCAACTCAAAGGACCGCATGCCGCGCTCAATTTCAACGCCGTCCTGAGCCCAGGCCTTTCGAGTTTCAGCTACTGCTTTCTCACGCCCCTGCCCTGGCGCTACACCGGCGACGACCGGCCTCACGCGCCCTTTCTGCGTGGGCTCGCCCAGTCCTTCCTCTTCAACGCGCTGGTGATCACCGCGCTCGTCGCCATCGGCCTCGGCATCCTCCACGCGGGTGGCGCGAAGATCCCGTCGCCGATCCTGTTCGGAGGCGATCCGGACCGCTTCCTCACGCAGCTCTGGCCCCAGCTCCTCGTCGGTCTTCCGCTCTACACCGTCATCGGCGGACTCATCGCCGTCAGTGAGGCGGTGGAAGAGGAAAAGGAGCACGCCCTCGAACAGCTCCAGGAAGCCCAGTGGATCCTGCTCCGAGGTCAGCTTTCGCCCCATGTGCTCTTCAACGCGCTGAATGGGCTCGCGGAATTGGTGCATCAGGATCCCAAGGCGGCCGAAGCCGCGATCCTCGATCTCGCTGGGCTCTACCGCTCGCTGTTGGACCATGGCGACAAGGTCCGCGCTCCGCTCGGAGACGAACGCCGCTTGCTGGAACGCTACCTCGGCGTCGAGGGCATGCGCCTCGGCCCCCGGCTCCGCGTCACCTGGGACTGGGACTCCGGACTGGACCGCGCTGCAGCCCCGCCCTTCCTGCTCCAGCCCTTGGTGGAGAACGCCCTCAAGCACGGCATCGCCGCCGCGCCCAAGGGCGGCGACTTGCGCATCGAAGCCCGTCGCCAACTCTACGGCGCGGCGTTGCGCGTGGTGAACACGGGCCAGCCTCTCCCCCTCGTGCTGGGCAAGGGCGTGGGCCTCGCGAATCTGGAGGCGCGGCTCAAGCTCGCGTACAAAGGCCGGGCCTCCTTCCGACTCTTCGAAGAAGGTGATTCGACCGTCGCCGAGATCACCCTGCCCGAGGCCCCATGAAGCCGCCCCTCCTATGAAACAGCTCCGCGTCGCCCTCGCCGATGACGAACCCCTCGCCCGCGCGCGGCTGGCGCGACTTCTCCGCGAGGCGGGTTGCGAGGTCGTCGCCGAGCTCGAAGACGGCCCTGCCGTGTTGGCGTGGCTGCCCGATTCGCCTTCCGTGGACGCGCTCTTCCTCGACATCCACATGCCCGGCGCTTCGGGTCTGGAGGTGATGGCCGAGCTTCCGCCGCGCCTGCCGGTCGTGTTTGTCACCGCCTTCGCCGAGCACGCCGTGCGCGCCTTCGAAGCCGCGGCCGTGGACTATGTGCTCAAGCCCGTCTCCGCCGAGCGTCTCGCCAAAAGCCTCGGCCGCCTGCGCGACCAACCGACTCAGCCTTCGCTTGCGGCGCAGCCGCCTTCCCGCTTCCCCGCGCGCGCCGGCGAAGGCCATGTCTTCCTCGAACTGCGCCGCACTTCCCACTTTGAAGTGGAAGATGAGATCGTGTGGGCCTGGTGCGGCGGAAGCCGCTTCCGCACCGGCTGGAGCACCCTCGCCGAAGTGGAGCACGCCTTCCCCGCGAGCGGCTTGCTCCGCATCCAACGCCACCTCCTGCTCCGCCCCGAAGCCGTGCTGGGCCTGCGCCCCCTCGAAGGCGGCCGCGCCGCCCTGCGCGTCGCCGATGGCGTGGAGCTCGAAGCCAGCCGCACCGCCACCCCAAAACTGAAGGACCTGCTCGGACTTTGACGCGATAACCGCAAACGAAGAAAGGGCCCCTTGCGGGGCCCTTCTCCT
>CAYYJN010000115.1:0-2866 GCA_964472275.1 uncultured Solibacteraceae bacterium | reverse complement strand
ACCATGCCGATCTCGGTGGGCTTGAAGCGGCCTTCGACCTTCTTCACATATTCGCGGTCCTGGATGGTCGTGATGATGCTCGCGTAGGTGGAGGGGCGGCCGATGCCGTCCTCTTCCAGCTCCTTCACGAGCGAGCCTTCGTTGTAGCGCGCGGGCGGCTTGGTGTGCTGCTGGTCCGCGTCGAGCTGCTCGAGGGTGAGGCGCTCGCCCTGCTTCATGGCCGGCAGCGCGGTGTCCTCCTCCTCCTCGTCGTCCTTCACCTCGGCGGCGTCCTCGGCCTTCTGCTCGGCGGCGTCGGCGCGATAGACGGCCAGCCAGCCGGGGAAGCGCTCGATCTCGCCCTTGGCTTCGAAAGTGGCGGTCTCGCCGTTCTTCAGCGTGGCTTCGGTCTCGACCTGGGTCTCGTCGAAGCGCGCGGCCTCCATCTGGCAGGCCATGGCCCGGCGCCAGATGAGCGCGTAGAGGCGGAACTGGTCGTTCTCCAAGTGGCCGCGCAGCGACTCCGGCGTGCGCGTGATGTCCGTGGGGCGGATGGCTTCGTGCGCGTCCTGGGCGGCGTCCTTGCCTTTGTAGACGCGGGCCTTCTCGGGCAGGTAGTCCTTGCCGTACTTCTTCTGCACGAACTCGCGGATGGATTCGATGGCCTCCGGCGCGAGGCGCGGCGAGTCGGTGCGCATGTAGGTGATGAGGCCGATGGGGCCTTGGCCGAAATCAATGCCTTCGTACAGCCGCTGGGCCGTCTGCATGGTGCGGCTCACGCTGTATTTCAGCTTCTGCGCGGCCTCCTGCTGAAGCTTGGCCGTGGTGAAGGGCGCGGCGGGATTGCGCTTCTTCTCTTTCGTCTCCAATTTCGTGACGGCGTAGCTGGCCTTGCGGAGCTGGTCGCGGAGGTCTTCGGCCTCCTTCTCCTTGGCGATGCGGCGCTTCGTCTCCTTGTTGCCGAGTTGGAGGGCCTGGCCGCCCAGCTTGGTCAGCCTCATCCAGAACGACGGCGGCGCCAGCGCGGCGAACTTCGCTTTCAGCACCCAGTATTCGATGGGCTTGAATGCCTGAATCTCGCGCTCACGGTCCACCACGAGGCGCAGGGCGACGCTCTGCACGCGACCCGCGCTGAGGCCGCGGCGCACCTTGTCCCAGAGGACTTTCGAGACCTTGTAGCCCACGAGGCGATCCAGCACGCGGCGCGCCCGCTGGGCATCCACCAGATCCCGGTTGATTTCATCCGGCGCGTCCATGGCGGCGGCGATGCCCTTGGGCGTGATCTCGTTGAAGCGCACGCGCTTCACCACCATGCCCTTCGGCGGCTTGATGGCCTCCAGCAGATGCCAGGAAATGGCCTCGCCTTCGCGATCAGGGTCGGTCGCGAGAATGAGCTCGTCGGCTTCCTTGGCGGCGGCTCGCAGCTCCTTCACCACCTTCTCCTTGGTGGCGGGGACTTCGTAGACCTCCTTGAAGCCGTTGGCGATATCAATGACCTCGACCTTCTTGCCGCCCTGCTCGACGGTCTCCTTCGTGGGCAGGTCGCGGATGTGGCCCACGGAGGCCTTCACCTTGTAGCCCTTGCCCAGGTACTTCTCGATGGTCTTAGCCTTCGAGGGGCTCTCCACGATCACGAGCTTCGTCACAGCGCACTCCGTCGGGTTTCGATCATTTCATGGTCGTCAAGGGGGGGGGGTTGTCATCCCCCTAAAGGGGGATGGCGTCGGGCATCGGGCGTCAGGCGTCGGGTCTTGATGCGTTGAGAGGCGCCTGTTCCGGGCACAGAGACAGAGGTCGGCAAAGCGGCCCGACGCCCGACGCCCGACGCCTGAAGCCCGACGCCCCTTCACGAAAGCACCTTCATCACATCGGCCGCGGTCCGCGCTTCATGGGCGCAGCCTTCTTCGAGCAGGGCGTCGGTGCCTTCGCTGCCGGGGACGGCGAAAAGCTCCTTGCCGTGGTCGAGGGCCAGCTTGGCCGTGACGAGGCTGCCGCTGCGGATCACGGCCTCGACGACGAGGACGCCTTCGCTCCACGCGGCGAGGAGCACATTGCGGCGGGGGAAATGCTTGGGCTTGGGGTGCGCCCAGGGCGGGAAGCAGGTGAGGACGCCGCCGCGCTCCGCCATGCGATCCATGAGCGGCGCGTGTTCGGCGGGATAGGGATGATCCAAGCCCGAACCCAGCACGCCCCAGGTGGGACCGGCCTCCAGCGCGCCTTCGTGGGCGGCGCCGTCAATGCCGCGGGCGAGACCGGAGATCACCGCGAGGCCCGCCTCCGTCAAGTCGCGCCCGAAGCCGCGGGCCAGCTCCAGGCCGCGCGGGCTGGCCTTCCGCGCGCCGACAATTGCCACTGCGGGGGCGATAGCTGGTTGAGGCGGCAGGCTTCCGCGCACCCACAGCGCCACAGGATAGGGCAGGCCCGCCATGAGCGCGTCCATGCCGGGGTCGCCGGGCAGGCAGAGGCGCGCGCCGCGCCCAGCGGCCCGCTCGCGCCAGCAGGGCAACTCGGCCTCCAACCGCGCCAGATCCCGGGCCATGGCGGGGGGCAACCGCACTTCCCGGCCCTCCTCCACCGCGGCCCAGAGCGCGGCTTTGCGGCTTTCGGGCCAGGGCAGGACGGCGAAGGCGAGCCCCAGCAGGCCCGAGTTCAGAAGGGTTGATTCCAAGGCTTTTTCCTTGATCCGAAGGGGGGAACTGGTAGACTAACCGTCTTGCGTCCGGGTCGTCCCGGCCCGTGCTCATCCCTGTCTTCCCGAGGTTGCCATGTCCCGTCAGTGCGAGATCTGCGGCAAGAAGCCCCAGTTCGGCAACAATGTCTCCCACGCCCACAATGTGACCAAGCGCCGCTGGAATCCCAATCTCCAGACGGTCCGCGCCTGGGTGGG
>CAYYJN010000114.1:0-2954 GCA_964472275.1 uncultured Solibacteraceae bacterium | reverse complement strand
ACGCGCTCTTCCCCGGCACCAAGTTCGACGCGGTGATCGGCAACCCGCCCTATGTGCGCATGGAGCTGTTCAAGGAGCTGAAAGCCCACCTCAAGACCCGCTTCAAGGAAGTTCACGAAGAGCGCGCCGATCTCTACTGCTACTTCTTCCAGCTCAGCTTCGAGCTGCTGAAGGAGGGCGGGCGCTACGGCGTCATCGTCAGCAACAAGTGGCTCAAGGCCAAGTACGGCGCGCCCTCGCGGGCCTACCTGAAAGCGAACGCCCAGCTCGAAGCCCTGACGGATTTCGGCGAGCTGCCCGTCTTCGAGGATGCCGCCGTCATGCCCCTCATCGTCATCGCGGAGAAGCGCGCGGGCGGCACCACCGCGCCCCTGCGCTTCGCGCAAGTGGCGAACCTGCCCGACACCGATCACGGGCTGGATGAGCTGGAAGCCGCCCACGCCCAGGCCGTGCCCGCCGCCCAGCTCGGGGCGGAGACCTGGCTGCTGGTGGATGAAGCCCAAGGCGCCGTCTTCGCGCGCCGCGCCGCCAAGGGCGTGACGCTTCGCGAGTATTTGGGCGAAACGCCCATCTGCTGGGGCATCAAGACCGGCCTCAACGAAGCCTTCTGGATCAGCGAAGCGCAGCGAAACGCGATGGTGGCCGCCAACCCCGAGGCCAAGGCCCTGCTCAAGCCCCTCGTCATCGGCGACGAAGTGCGCCGCTGGGCGATCCAGCAGGACGCGCCGCGCTTCCTCATCTACACGCCCAAGAACCGCTACCAGCCGGACGAATTCCCGGACCGCTTCCCCGCCGTGGCGAAGCACCTGGAAGCCTTCCGCGCCAAGCTCGACGCCCGCGCCACCAAACAGCACTGGTTCGAACTCCAGCAAGCGCAGGAGGGGTACGAGAAATTCTTTGATGGATCTCAGATTCTATGGCCGTTCTTCGCAATGTCTCCGAGGTTTGCTTTTATCAAAGGGATCTATCCAAATAACAACTGCTATTCACTTCCGTGTGATGAGCAATGGCTGGTCGCATTTCTAAATTCAGGTGCCTGCTGGACGCAAATCACGCAGATCGGAGCCTCGCTTGGGAATGCAGAAGATGGGGGTCGGATGCTTCTCTATGAAAACCTCATGGAGCGAATCTCCCTTCCTGAGACAACCCTGAAGTCGGATCTATCGGAGCTGTCCTCGACATTCCAATCTGCATCCACAACGCTCGAATCCCACCGCCGCGCCTTCCTTTCCGTCCTCCGCGCCGCGCCCTGGGCCTGCGCGCCGTTGGGCGCGAAGCTCGAACGGTTCTGGGAGCTGGAGGCGGACGCGCTGCTGGCGGAGGCGCTGAAGCGCCGCGACAAATCCTCCAAGAAGGATCCGACCCTCGCCCAGCGCGAAGAGTTGAAACGCCTGTGGCGCGAGGCCTCCGAACCCATGCGCGAGCTGGCCCACCAGATCGCGAAGCTCGAAGCCGAACTTGAAACGGCCGTGCAAGCGGCCTGGGGCGACGCGTGATCACCCACCCGCTCTACCTCCTCATCGGGGCCGCGCTGGCGGCGCTCGCGTTGGCGTTCGGCCTATGGAGCGCGGCGCGGGCGGGCAACGGCGTGAAGGTCGTCGGCCAGCATCCGGGCTGGCAGGGGCTCGGGCTCGCGCTCGTGCTGCTCGGCCTCGGGCTCGGGCTCGCCGCGCCCCGCTGGGGTAAGCCGGAAGTGGCGCGGCTCACGGTGCAGGTGATTGTGGACGCGAGCAAATCCATGGCGGTGCCAGACGCGGGCGGGCGGACCCGCCTCGACGCGGCGACGGCCTTCCTCGACCGGCTCTGGTCCGAACCCACGCCCGGCGCAGCTTGGGGGCTGGATGCGCTCACGGGCGATCTCGTGCCGCTGCTGCCGCCCGGCGAAGATCGCACGCTCCTGCGCGAAACGCTGCTCGCGCTCAAACCCGGCGACATCGGCGCGCCCGGCTCGAGCTTTGGCCGCGGCCTCGAACAGGCGGCGGGTGAAGTGGACAAGGGCCGCCCCGCCATCCTGCTGCTCCTGAGCGATGGCGAAGAAACCTGGGAATCCGAATCCGACGCTTCCATGCGCGCCATCCAGGCGCTGAAGAAGGCGAAGCTGCCGCTCTACGCCGTCGTCCTCGGCGGGTCCACACCCCAACCCGTGCCCAACGCCAAGGCCGCGGATGGCAAAGAGCAGACGAGCGCGGCGCGGCCCGACTTCCTCAAAGGCATCTGCGCCGCCACCGGCGGGCGGCTGCTCACGACGCCCGAGGAGATGCGGACGCTCACGCGCGACCTCATGCAGGGCACCGAGGCGCTGCCCGCCACGCGCTCGCCGAAACCCGCGCACCCGGAAGCGGGCGCGTGGCTCGCGCTGCTGGGCTTCGCCATCTGGCTCTTCGGCGCGGGCCGCCCCATGCCCGGCTGGCGCATGGCGCTGCTGCTTCCGCTGCTTTTCGCGTCAGCGCCCGCGAAGGCCCAGCCCGCATCCGTGAAAGCCTGGCTCGCCCAGCGCGCGCTGGACAATGGCGACCTCAAAGCCGCGCAACGCTGGTCGCCGCAAGATGACGCGCCCAACCACCGGCTCCTCGCCGCCGCCATCGCGCTCCAGTGCCACCAGCCCGCCGACGCCGCGCAGCGCCTCGCGCCGCTCATCGCCGGAGGCGTGCCGCGCCCGCTCCCGCCCTGGCGCGCGCCCGCGCTGCTCATGGCCGCGCGCGCCCAGCACGACCTCGGCAAGACGGAAGACGCGAAGGCGCTGCTCACGCGCCTGCTGCTGGAAGCGCCCGGTCAGGCCGACGCCGTGCACGACCTCCAGGCCCTCACGCCCGATCCCACGCCGCCGCCCCCGCCCGACCCCAAGAATCCGCCGCCGCCTCCCCCCATGCGCCCCAGCATGGGCGCGCAGAAAGACGAACTCGAAGGCCGCCAGATCCGCATGCCCAAGACACCGCAGGCGCCGAAGGGCGTGA
>CAYYJN010000113.1:0-3096 GCA_964472275.1 uncultured Solibacteraceae bacterium | reverse complement strand
AGCCTCGTGAGCGAAGTCGCGGGCACGACGCGCGACACGGTGGACACGGTCTTCCACCACAATGATCGCGCCTTCCGCCTCATTGACACCGCCGGCATCCGCCGCAAAGGCAAGACGACCGAAGGCGCCGAAATCCTCTCGATCCTGAAAGCCAAGCAGGCCATGGCCCGCGCGGATGTGAGCCTGCTGGTGCTGGACGCGGTGGAGGGCGTGACCCACCAGGACGCGGTCATCGCGGGCTACGCGCAGGAGGCGGGCGCGGCCGTCATCCTCGTGATGAACAAGTGGGATCTCGTGGAGAAGGACACCTTCACCGCGCTGGATGTGGAAGCGAAGATCCGCCACGATCTGGGCTTCCTCCAGCACGCGCCGATGATCTTCGTGTCCGCCGAGACGGGCCAGCGCGTGCCCAAGCTCTTCGAGGTGATCGAGGAAGTCGCCGCGCTCCACGCCAAGCGGATCCCCACCGGCGAGCTGAACCGCTTCCTGCGCGAAGCCGTCGCGGCCTTCTCTCCCGCGGCCATCGAGGGCAAGCTGCCCAAGCTCTTCTTCATGACCCAGGTGGGCGTGCGGCCCCCGACCTTCGTCATCAAGGCCAACACCGACCGCAGCCTCCACTTCAGCTACATCCGCTACCTGGAGAATCGGCTTCGCGACCAGTTCGGCTTCAAGGGCACGCCGCTGCGGCTCAGCGTCCAGAAGAAGGGACGAGGCGAAGAGCAGGAAGGCCAAGCCGCGCCCGTGCGCAAGATTCTCGATGTGGGTGAAGGCCTGAAACCGAGTCGGAAGGCCGGAGACAAACGCCGCGCCCGTCCTTCGCGCGGCAGAGCATCGAAAGGCAAACCGCGCGGTTGATGCGCTCGCGTTAGCGAATCGTCATGGATTAATCCGTGGACCTACGCGCGTTCAGGGAATGCCAGGAAGCCTCAGCGCCGCGCCCCATCTCGCAGTGAGGCCTGACAGGCTCTTCAATCAAGATTTAAATACGCTTAATCCCACGGCGGTGGGCGGATGAAAGAGCCTTGGAATCGCTCTCCCGCTCTTTCCAAGAAAACGAGTTCGCCTGAGGGGTGATTCGTCCCTTCGAGGGACTCATCCACCCCACCCCCACCTCGGAGGTTGCCTTGGCGACCCGGAACCGCCTCACTCTGCCCGCGCTCGCGATGCTGCTCATCGCCGCGCCCGCGATCACCACCCCGCTCCGCGCGGAGCTGCCCCAGCAGCAGCGCCCGGACTTCTCCCTCTTCCGCGCGAGCCAGGGCCTCCGCACGATCCCCGCGGAGATTCGCGACGATCAGCGCGTGACGCTCGTCGGCAATGTGCACGCCGCGCTGCGCGACGCCCAGGAAATCGGGATGACCGATCCGGCGCTGCCCATGCAGAAGATGGTCCTCACCTTCAAGATGGCGCCCGATGCCAAGTACCGGCTCGACCAGCTTCTGGCCGCCCAGCAGGATCCCAAGTCGTCCTATTACCACCAGTGGCTCACGCCTTCCCAGTTCGGCCACCTGTTCGGCCCCTCCCAGGCGGACCTGAACGCGGTCACCGCCTGGCTCCTCTCCAAAGGCTTCGAAGTCGGCGGCATCGCCAACGGCCGGATGAGCCTGGAATTCAGCGGCAGCGTCGCCCAGGTCCAGAGCGCGTTCCGGACCTCGATCCGGGACTTCAAGATCGGCAATGAGGTCCGCCACGCGAACGCGGAGGACCCGAGCATCCCGGCCGCCTTCGCCAATGTGGTCGCCGGCATCGTCTCGCTTCACAACATCCCCCGCCGGAACTACAACACGGGCATCCATCCCCTTTCCGCCGCGGACGCCGCCGCGGTGGCCGCCAAGCACGGCATCCACACCGAGTGGAGCGGGACGGCCAACAACACCTCCGGCGTGTTCCTGGCTCCCAGCGACTGGGCGACGGTCTACAACGCGAACGGGACCTACGGCTCGAACGGCCAGGGCTCCGGCGCGACCATCGGCATCGTGGGCCGCACGAATCCCGGCACGGCGAACTGGGCCACCTTCCGCAGCCAGGTGGGTCTGCCCGTCAATACCCCGACCATCACCGTGAACGGCACGGACCCGGGCGACCTCGGGTCGGGTGAAGATGGCGAGGCGGATCTGGACGCCGAGTGGTCCGGCGGCACGGCCCCGCTGGCGACGGTGAAGTTCGTCGCCTCGAAGTCCACCACCTCCACCGATGGCGTGGATCTCTCCGCCAAATACATCGTGGACAACAACCTCGCCGATGTCATGAGCACGAGCTTCGGCCAGTGCGAATCGAGCATGGGCAGCACGGAGAACACCTTCTACAACAACCTCTGGTCCCAGGCGGCCTCGCAGGGCATCACCGCCTGCATCTCCACCGGCGACAGCGGCCCGGCGGGCTGCAACGGCGGCAGCGACACCAGCGGCTCCGGCGGCTACGGCGTCAACGGCCTCGCTTCGACGCCCTACGATGTCGCCGTCGGCGCCACCCAGCTCAGCACTTCCAGCAGCTACTGGGACGCCAACGGCAACGCGACCGGCTACATCCCTGAACAGCCCTGGAATGAGAGCGGCACCGTGAGCGGCGGCTCCGGCCTCTGGTCCACCAGCAGCGGCGCGTCGTCCACCTACACGAAGCCCTCCTGGCAGGTCGCGCCCGGCGTGCCTTCCGCCAGCCACCGCTACCTCCCCGATGTCAGCCTCGACGGCTCGGACATGTTCTTCGGCAACTACGGGATGCTCGTCTACTCCCAGGGCGCCATGGCCACCACCGGCGGCACCTCGGCGGCTTCGCCTTCCTTCGCGGGCGTGATGGCCCTCGTCGTCGCCAAGTACGGCCGCCAGGGCAACGCGAACACCAAGCTCTACACCTTGGGCAACGCCCAGTACGGCAGCGGCGGCCCGGCGGTCTTCCATGACATCACCACGGGCAACAACAATGTCCCCGGCCTCACGGGCTTCTCCGCCGCCACCGGATGGGATGAAGCCACCGGCCTCGGCACCCCCGATGTCACCAACCTCGTCAACGACTGGAATGGCGCGGTCACCCCGCCCAACACCGTGACGGCTTCCATCACGACGCCTTCGGGCAATGTGACCATCGCCAGCGGCGCGA
>CAYYJN010000112.1:0-3236 GCA_964472275.1 uncultured Solibacteraceae bacterium | reverse complement strand
CGCTAGAATCGTAGGGTTGGGAGAAGCCATGCCTGCCGCTGTCCGTCCGCTGATGACCGTCGAGAGCGTTCTCGAACTCGTGGGGAACACGCCGCTGCTGCATTTGAAGAAGTTCGCGCCGGAAGCCGAGATCTTCGCGAAGCTGGAGTACCTGAACCCCGGCGGCAGCGTGAAGGACCGCATCGGCGTGGGCATGATCCGCCGCGCGGAGAAGGCGGGAAAGATCAAGCCGGGCCTCAGCACCATCATCGAGCCCACGGCCGGCAACACGGGCGTGGGTCTCGCCATCGCGGCGAAGGCGCTGGGCTACCGCTGCGTCCTTTGCGTGCCGACGAAGTATTCCCGCGAAAAGATGCAGCTCATGAAAGCGCTCGGCGCGGAGCTGGTGCTCATCCCCAAGGCCGATGGCATGAAGGGCGCGATCGCGAAGTGCCACGAATTGGCGGCCTCCATCCCGCACAGCTTCGTGCCCCAGCAGTTCGAGAACCCCGACAACCCGGACACGCACTATGAGACGACCGGGCCGGAGATCTGGGAGCAGATGGACGGCAAGGTGGACGCGGTCGTCATCGGCGCGGGCTCCGGCGGCAGCTTCACGGGCACGGCGCGTTTCCTCAAGGAGAAGAACCCCAACCTGGTCGCGGTCTGCGTGCAGCCCGTGGGCTCGGTCTACTGCGGCGCCCCGCTGAAAGAGTGGAAGGTGGAAGGCATCGGCAACGGCTTCATCCCCGGCAGCCTGGACATGACGCTCGTGGACCGCGTGATGGATGTGCCGGATGACGACGCCTTCGCCGCGTCCCGCGATCTCATCGGTCTGGAAGGCTGCCTCGCCGGTCCCAGCGCCGGGGCCAACGCCTGGGCGGCGCGGGAATTGGCGAAGACGCTGCCCAAGGGTGCGCGCGTCGTCACGCTCTTCCCCGACGGCGCGGAGCGCTACCTGAGCAAGTTCCCCGTCGCCGAACTCGACATCAAGGACTAGAGGATGCCGCTCACGCCCGCAGAACTCGCCGGAGGCTTGCTGGACAAGGGCGCGGTGAAGCTGTCGCCGGAAGCGCCCTTCACCTGGTCCAGCGGCATGAAGGCGCCCATCTATTGCGACAACCGCCAACTGCTGGGCGACGCCGCGCTCCGCTCCCGCATCGCCGACGCGCTCGCCGAAGCCGCGAAGGCGCTCGCCCCCACGCTCGTCGCGGGCACGAGCACGGCGGGCATTCCTTGGGGCGCCCTCGTCGCGGATCGCCTCGCCCTGCCCTTCGCCTATGTGCGTCCCGAGCCCAAGAAGCACGGCATGGGGCGGCAGGTGGAAGGCCCGAACGCCAAAGGGCATCGCGTCGTCCTCATCGAAGACCTCATCTCCACCGGCGGCTCCAGCCTCAAGTGCGTCGAAGCCCTGCGCGCTGAAGGCGGTGAGGTGGCGGCCGTGCTCGCGCTCTTCAGCTATGGCCTGCCCGCGGGGTTGTCAGCCTTCCACGCGTCGAAATGTCCGCTGCAAGTGCTCGCCACTTTCGAGACTCTGGTGGACGAAGCGCAACGGCGCGACGCCGTGGACGCGAGCGGCGCTTCGTCGTTGAAGGCGTGGCAGATGGACGCAAGCGCCTGGTCCAAGGCGCGGGACGGCGCCTGATGGCGAAGGCCGACTATGGAATTGACGCGCCGGGCGTGATCCGCAACCTCGCTTTCGGTTCGGTAGGCGCGGGCGTGGCGGCAGTGCTCGGTTTCCGCGTTCTGCATCAGTCGCAGTTCGCCGTCGCCATGATCTGGGTCGCCATCTTCCTGGGTTTGGAAGTGATCGCCATGCTATGGACGAGCCTCAGGGGCAAGCGCCTCGCGGCTCGGAAGCTGGTGGACCTTGCGAAATTGAATGGCTCCGAATGGGTGTTGGATGTGGGCTGCGGGCGTGGTCTCCTGCTCATCGAGGCGGCGAAGCGTTTGAAGGAGGGCCGCGCGACGGGTCTCGACATCTGGAACGCCGAAGACCTTTCCGGCAACGGTCCCAACGCGACGATCGCGAACCTCAAGGCCGAAGGCCTCGCGGACCGGGCCGAACTGGTGGACGGCAACGCCATGGCCATGCCCTTTCCGGACGCCAGCTTCGAGGTCGTCGTCTCCAGCCTTTGCCTGCACAACCTCTACGCGGCGGATGAACGCGCGAAGGCGTTGCGGGAGATCGTCCGCGTGCTGAAGCCCGGAGGCCGCATCCTCATCCAGGACTTCCGCCACACGGGCGTCTACCGGAAAACCCTGGAGGAGTGCGGACTCCAGGCCACGCGCAGCCTCGTGAATCCGCTGCTCATGTTCCCGCCCACCTGGCGCGTGGTGGCGGAGAGGAAGTAGGGCTGGTCGCGGAAGGCTTAGAAGAGCGCAGAAGACGCGGAGAAGTTCTGTGTCCTCCGCGCTTGCTCCGCGATTTCCGCGACAGCTCTCTTTCACCCCGCCAAGCGATCCGTCGCGGCGACGAGGGCTTTGGAGACGCCCCACTCCGTCGCGCTGTGGCCGGCGTCCGGCACGATGATCAGCTCGGAATCCGGCCAGGCCTGGTGCAGATCCCAGGCGCTTTGGGCGGGGCACACGCAGTCGTAGCGGCCCTGCACGATGACGCCGGGGATGCCGTTGAGTTTCGGTGCGTCGCGGAGAAGTTGGTCCTCGGCTTCGAGCCAGCCCTTGTGCATGAAGTAGTGGCATTCGATGCGCGCGAAGGCCAGCGTCGTCGCGTCCTGCCCGTAACCGGAGGTGAAGGATTCGTCCGGCAGGAGCTTGGACGCGCTGCCCTCCCAGATGGACCACGCCTTCGCGGCGGGCAGGTTCACGCTCGGATCGTCGCTGAAGAGGCGCTTGGCGTAGGCGGCGGCAAGACCGTCGCGCTCCGCTTCCGGAATGAAGTCGCGGAAGGCGGCGAAGGCCTCCGGGAAGACGCGGCTCGCGCCCTCTTGGTAGAACCATCGCAGCTCCCACTGACGCAGCAGGAAGATGCCGCGCAGCACCAGCTCCGACACGCATTCCGGATGCTTCTGCGCGTAGGCCAGCGCCAGCGTCGAGCCCCAGGAGCCGCCGAAGACCTGCCAGCGCTCCACGCCCAGGTGGTGACGGATGCGTTCGATGTCGGCGACGAGATCCCAGGTCGTGTTCTCGCGCACCTCCGCGTAGGGCGTGCTTTGGCCGCAGCCCCGCTGGTCGAAGAGGATGATGCGGTACTTGCGCGGGTCGAAGAAGCGCCGGTGCTTGGGCGAAGTGCCGCC
>CAYYJN010000111.1:0-3262 GCA_964472275.1 uncultured Solibacteraceae bacterium | reverse complement strand
AACGGCTCCGGCGTCACCAACACTGCCATCGCCGTCGGCGCCCTCCAGGCCCAATAGACCCATTCGAAAAAAACATTGGAATAGGCGTTTCTTAAAGCGCAAATTCATAGCGATCTTCAGAGGAGGCCCCATGCGTCGCTCGACCCGCCACCTGCTCTCCGCGCTGATCCTGGGCCTCGCGGTCCAGCCGGTCCTCGCCCAGTCCTTCGACCCGGACGATCCGCGCACGCGCGCCCAGTGGAATGACCAGTGGTTCGGCGTGCCGGACGCGGCCTATCTGACCTTCAAGAACCAGGCCGCCCAGGCCGAGTTCGCCCGCTGGTCCAGCACCTTCCCGCTCGCGCCGGGGCGCATCCGGACGCAGGTCGCCGCGTCGGCCTGGACCAATCTGGGTCCCACCAAAAGCACCGTGAATCCCTACAGCGATTTCAACGGCGACATTGATAGCGGTCGCCCCGTTTCCATCGTGGTGGACCCCACGGACCCCAAGACGATCTACCTCGCCACCTCCGGCGGCGGTGTCTGGAAGAGCACCAACGCCGACACGACCAGCGCCGCCACCTGGACCTGGACTCCCATCACCGACAGCCTGCCCGTCAACAGCGGCGCGGGCGGCAATGTGTCCTGCGGCGCGCTCGCCATGAGCCCGGCGAACCACCTCACGCTCTTCCTCGCCCTGGGTGACGCCTTCGACGCGGCCGGCACGGGGCTCTACAAGACGACGGATGGCGGCGCCACCTGGACCGCCGCCACGATCAGCGGCGGGACCCCCACCCGCTCCTACCAGGTGTTGCCGCTCGACGCGAACAACATCCTCCTCGGCACGAATGCCGGCCTGTTCCGCTCCACCGATGGCGGCGCCACCTTCGCTAAGATCGCGGGCAGCCCCGCGGGACAGGTCTGGACCGTCCAAGCCTTCGATGCGACCCACCTCATCGCCACCTCGCAAGGCACCGATCAGGGCATCTGGTATTCCAGCGACGCGGGCGCCACCTGGACAGCCTCCACCGTCACCTACCAGAGCGGCACCACACCTGGCCGCATCTCGGTCTCCACCTCGCCTGCGAGCACGACCCAAGCCTGGGGCGAGTATGAAGACACCACCGGGGGCAACACGCTCATCGCCAAGGGCCTCTTGAAGACGACGGACCAGGGCCACACCTGGACCTTCGTCGCCGCGCCCACTTCCAGCACCGGCCTCTTCCAAGCCGAGAGCGGGGACGGCGATCAGGGCTTCTACAACCATTGCCTCGCGGTGAGCCCCACGAACATCAACCAGGTGTTCCTCGGCGCGAATCTGGACTTCTACCGCACGACCGACGGCGGCGCGTCCTGGCAGTGGCTGAGCAGCTGGGACACCGCCGGTCGGCCTTACGCCCATGCGGACAACCACTGCTGGGGTTGGTCCAGCGACGGCAAGCTCTATGTGGGCAACGATGGCGGCCTCGCCATCTACCTGAATCCGCTGGCCACGACCATTCCCTCTGGGCACGACGCCACCTTCCTGGATGGCACCCGCAACCAGGGTCTCATCACCCACCTCTGCTACTACCTGGGCTCCACCCAGGCTTCCAACGCGGCCGATGCCGCCAGCCGCATCTCCCTCGGCCTGCAGGACAACGGCACGCGCGTGCGCGTGGACACGGGCAGCGGCCTCGCAAACAGCAGCGCCTTCAACGAGACCATCGGCGGCGATGGGTTCGGCACCGTGTTCAGCACGGCGGACGCCACCAAGGTCCTGGGCAGCGTCTACTACGCCGCCATCAAGCGGAGCACGGATGGAGGGGCCACCTTCGCCTCGGCCACGAGCGGCATCACCGAATCCGGTCAGAGCGCCAACGCGCCCTTCGTCTCTCACCTGGCGCTCGGCAACAACGCCACGCCGGACACGGTCTACACCCACGCGAACACCAAGGTGTACAAGAGCACCAACTGGGCCACCTCCTGGACGGCCATGACCACCACGGGGCTGCCGACCTCCTCCTTTGCCATCCGCAACATCGGCGCTTCCCGGACCACGGACGCGGTGGGCATCGCGGGCAATAGCGGCCGGGTCTTCCTGTATTACCCGGCCAACGGCGCCTGGACCGGCTCCACTTCGGATGTCACCGGGGGCGCGGCCTACACCGGCGCAGTCTGGTTCGACACCCAGAACGACCAGACGGTCTACCTCACGAGTGTGGCCGTGAACAGCACGGCCCACCACCTCTTCAAGAGCACCAACGGCGGCGGCGCCTGGACGCCCATTGACGGCACCAGCGCCACCAGCAACGGCCTCCCCTTCGGCATCCCCATCCACTGCATCCAGAATGTCCCGGGCGATTCCAACACGCTCTTCGCAGGGACGGATTTCGGCGTCTACGAAAGCACCAACGGAGGAACTTCCTGGGTTCGCTTCGGCACGGGTCTTCCGCTGGTGGCTTCTCGCGACCTCTACATCGCCCCGGACAAGACCTACATCCGCATCGCCACCTTCGGCCGCGG
Organism: uncultured Solibacteraceae bacterium; assembly: GCA_964472275.1. Lineage (GTDB taxonomy): Bacteria > Acidobacteriota > Holophagae > Holophagales > Holophagaceae > JAFDVN01. Next base: position 778 of record CAYYJN010000111.1, on the reverse strand, counting down.
CGTGTGGCAGGCGCCGCTCACCGCCACGCCATCGGTGACGGTGACGGCGACGACTTCCACCAGCGTGAATATGGGCGGGACGGTCACCTTCAAGGCGACCTCCAACCTGGCCCCGAACACCGTCACCTGGACGGCCACGGATGGCTCCCTCAGCCCCACCAGCACCGCGGGGGATGGCGCCGCGACCACCACCTACACCGCGCCCGCCACCATCACCGGCCCCACCGCACCCGTCAGCGAATCCGTCACCGTCACCGCCACGGGCTCCGATGCCACCACCGCGGGCACCTCCACCGTCACCGTGCTCAATCCAGCGGCCGTCACCCTCGGTGTGATCCCGGACAACACCAGCGCCAACAGCGCGCGCACCTTGCTCGCAGGCAAGACGCTCGCTTTCACCGGCACCACGAACTACGGCAATGTCGCCTGGAGCGCGGGCAGCGGCTCCTTCAATCCCACCTCCACGGCCAGCGGGGTGTCCACAACCTTCACGGCGCCTGCCACTGCGGGAGACATCACGATTACCGCCCAAAGCGCGGGAACCGCCTCCAAGGCCGTCACTGTCCATGTGAAGTCCATGGACATCAATAACGACGGCGCGACGGATGTGCGTGACCTGCTCGCGCTCATGGCCGCCTACACCACCTATAACGCCGCGGCGGATCTCAACGGGGACGGCGTGGTGAACGACACCGACCTCACGATCTTCCTCGCCAACTTCTGATCCGGAGCCGACCATGCGCGCATTGATCTCTTCCCTCGCCGGCGCCTCCGCCCT
>CAYYJN010000110.1:0-3340 GCA_964472275.1 uncultured Solibacteraceae bacterium | reverse complement strand
TGCAGAAGGCCTTCTGATGCTCCTTCAACGAGGTGACGAGCACTTCCTTCGGCAGTTCCAGGAAGTCCGCCGGGAAGTCGCCGCGGACAACCTTCGGCACTTCGACAATCTCCGCCAGCGTGTCGAGGAGATGGTCGTCAGCCACGACACGACCCTTCACCTCCTTCGCCATCGCATCGAGCTGCTTCGCAAGCTCAGCCTTGCGCTCGGCGAAAGACACGACGATGCCCGCCTTCGCAAGCGCAGCTTCGTAATCCTCGGGTCGTTTCACGACGATGGGCTCGGAGTGCTGGCGGTGGTAGAGACGATGGCCCCAAGTCGTATGGCCGGACTTCACGCCGTCCACGGTGAAGTCCACGACCTCCTCACCGAAGAGGCAAAGGATGTTGCGGATGGGCCGCACGAATTCGAAGTCCGACGAGCCCCACCGCATGGCCTTGGGCACATGGAGCCCCGCGATGAGGCCCGGCAGCGCCTCCGCCAGCAGCTCCTTCGTGGGCCGCCCCTGCTTCGTGACCGTCACGACCGCGCAGGGTTCCTTCTTGCCCGCCGGCTGCTCGAAGCGCACCAAGGAGAAGTCCACGCCCCACTTCTCCGCGAACTTCAGCCCCTGGATCGTCGGCTTCCCATCCTCGCCCACGCACATGCGCTGGGGCGGACCAACTGGCTCTTCGATCTGACTAGGCTGCATTTCAGGTAGACCCGAGAATCGCCATACGAGTTTCCGGGGTGAGTAGAAATGGCCGTCAAGCTGAGAAACAGTTGAGGCGCTAAAGATGTCAGCAAGGTCGTAAATTTTGTGGTCTACGAACCAATCGCCGAGTTTGCGCTGAAGATCCATGCACAATTCTTCCAAGAATCGCGCCGGAATCTCCTCGCAGTGCAGCTCCAGCAGGAAGGTCTTCGTCTCGCTCACGCCTTCACCTCGGCCCTATTCGCGAGATTCGCGTCATTCGCGGTTTCATGCTCCACATACGCCTGCGCGCACCCACACGCCAGATCCCGCACGCGCTTGATGATGCCAGGCCGTTCCGTCGTGCTCACGGCGCCTCGCGCGTCCATGACATTGAAGGTGTGGCTCATCTTGAGGGCCTGCTCGTAGGCGCTGAGGAAGTGGCCATGGTCCTTGAGGAGGCGCCAGCCTTCCTTTTCAAAGGCGTCGAAGAGCGTGCGGTGCAGGTCCAGGTCCGCGTGCTCGAAGCTGTAGGCGCTCAGTTCGAATTCCTCGCGCTGGCGCATGCGGCCGTAGGTGACGGTGTGCTCACCCTCGTCCGTCCGCACAGTGCCGTAGGGCAGGTCGAAGATGGTGTCGAGGCCGCCGAGGAACATGCAGATGCGCTCGATGCCGTAGGTCAGCTCGGCGGAGACAGGTTTGCAGTCCAGGCCGCCCACCTGCTGGAAGTAGGTGAACTGGCTGATCTCCATGCCGTCCAGCACCACCTGCCAACCCACCCCCCAGGCGCCGAGGGTGGGGCTTTCCCAGTTGTCCTCTTCGAAGCGCAAGTCGTGGACGCTGAGATCAATGCCGAGGGCTTCCAGGCTCTCGATGTACAGCTCCTGCACCTTGGCGGGCGAAGGTTTGAGGATCACCTGGAACTGGAGGTGCTTGTAGACGCGGAAGGGGTTCTCGCCGTAGCGGCCGTCCGCCGGGCGGCGCGAGGGCTCCACATAGGCCACATTCCAGGGCTTCGCGCCCAGCGCGCCGAAGAAGGTGAGCGGGTTCATGGTGCCCGCGCCCTTCTCGAGGTCGTAGGGCTGGCCGATGAGGCAGCCCTTGTCCGCCCAGAAGCGCTGGAGCCGAAGGATGAGGTCCTGGATCTGCATGGAACCCGCGTAAAACTTCGATTCTAGCGGGCGGAAGGCCCCGGCTCCAGGCTTCAGGCTCCGGGCTACCTGGCTGGGCTCGGCTCACGGTAGACCCAGACCTGGCCGATCAGAAGCGCCTCAGCCAGCCGCGTAGCCTGGAGTCCGGAGCCTGAAGCCCGGCCTCACAGTTCTCCGCCGCGCTTGAGGGCCAGGTAGCGGTTCACGAGGGCTAGCGGCAACTGTTCGGGCAGGAGGTCCAAGGCCGGCACACCCTGGGCGGCCAGGCGATCCAGGGCGATCTTCCGCTCGGCGAGGTAGTGGTGGACGGCGCCATGGAGGAGGGCGCTGTCATATCCCCGCACCGGGGTGGCCAGCGCTTCGTCCAGGGCGCGCTCGCGGAGGCTGGCCAGCAGGACGCGGTGGCGCTTACGAAGGAGGGCCATGGCCGGGCGCAGGGTGTCGTCGTCCTCATCGCGGAGGTTCGTCACGAGCACCACGAGGGCGCGCTTGCGGAAGCGGGTCACGAGCGCTTCCGCCGCGGCGAGGTAGTCCGTGGCGCGGTTCTCGGGCTCCAAGTCGTGGACGAGGTCCATGATCTTGTCCAGGGTGGCCGGGCCTTTCATGGGCGGCAGCCAGCGCTCGGGGCCGGAGAAACTCAGAATCCCCACGCCGTCGCCTTCCCGCAGCGCCACATAGGAAAGCAGCAACATGGCGTTGAGCGTGTGGTCGAAGTGCGAGAGGCCCGCGTCCAGGGCGCGCATGCGGCGGCCGCAATCCAGCAGGAAGACGATGCGCTGATCGCGCTCGTCCTGGTAGTCGCGGCTGATGAGCTTGCGCACCCGGGCGCTGGCCTTCCAATCAATCTGGCGGAGCGCGTCGCCGATCCGGTATTCGCGGAGCTGGTGGAACTCCATGCCCTCGCCGCGACGGCGCTTGCGGTGGACGCCCAACTGGGCCAGCCGCCCGCGCGTCGCCATGAGCGCGTATTTCCGCACGGCGGAGAAGTCCGGATAGACGCGGAGCGGTTGCGAAGGCCCACGGCGCAGCGCCCGCTCGAACAATCCGAGCGGCGATTTCACCAGCAGGTCCGCGCATTCGAACGCGAAGGCCCCTCGGCCCGCGGGGCGCAGGCGATAGGCGTGCTCCACCCACCCCCGCGCGGGAACGCGCAGCGCGTGGGGAAGTCCCATCGCCTCCATGCCGCCGGGATGGCCGTCGTGGATCGTGAGCCTCACCGCGAGCGCATGGGCGTTGTGGATTTTCAGATGGATGGTCGAGACCGCGCCATTGGGGAGGATGAAGGGCGCTTTGCGTTCCAGGCTCAGCTTGCGAAGGGAGAGCAGCGCCGCGGCGTCCAAGAGCAGAAGCAGGAGCAGACCCCACCCAGCCGCCTTCCAGGCCGGAAGCAGCGCGGGGATGAAAGCGGCGAGGAGGGCGAAGATCGCCCATGCCGCCGCCGCCCATAGGAGCGGGCGGCCCGGCGTGACGCGGCCTTCGCCCTCCACCTTCAGCTTCATGCGCGGGGCGCCTCCAC
>CAYYJN010000109.1:0-3423 GCA_964472275.1 uncultured Solibacteraceae bacterium | reverse complement strand
AACGGCTCCGGCGTCACCAACACTGCCATCGCCGTCGGCGCCCTCCAGGCCCAATGACCGCGAGCTTCCCCTGCCACGCGCCCGGTTCCGCCGGGCGCGTTTTTTTCGCGTGAGCCGTTTGGGGGATCGTGGGAGACTGGAGGATCACCCATGTCCAGGCCTCCAGATGGCCCGGCGCGGCGATAGGACACGCTCCGGATGGCCCAGCCCCTCACGCACTTCCAGCTCCTCTCCCATTGCAGCGATGACCAGCTGCGCCTCATCTGCGAGCGCCGCAAGCTGCCCATCCCCATGCGCTGGGAGGATGGCCCCGAAGGGCGCAAGCGCCTGCTCAAGACCATGGCCTTCCACCTGGAGGACCACAAGCGCCTGTCCGACGCCCTCGCGGATCTGGGGTCAGAATCGCTGGTCGCGCTCAAGCACCTGGCCGAGACCGGCGAGCGGCCAGGCGACCCCATCCGCACCGAGCTGGCCCAGATGGGCCTCATCCTCCCCACGACGCCCGAGGCGCTGGACTACACCCTCGCCGAGCGGGTGGCGGACGCGCTGGAGGACTTCGACGATTCGGCGCTCAGCTTCCAAGGCGGCTCGGCCGTCGCGCTGAACGAAGGCCAACCCTTCCACTTCTCCCTGGCGCTCACTTCCGTGCTGCTCCGCTGCGTGGGCGGCATCCGCACGCTCAAGGGCGGCCTGCCCGCCAAGAAGGAGCTGGGGCTCATCCTCCAGCGCAACGCGCTGGTGAAGGAGGAGCTGGACGCCACGCTGCTCTTCACGCTGCTGCACCGCCTGGGCCTGCTCTGGACCCGCGAGGGCCGCGTGGAGACGCTGCTGCCCGCCGTGCTGTCCCATCCGCCCCGCTGGGTGGCGGAGCGCGCCTTCGCGAGCCTGCTGGAGCACGACCTCAAGGCCTGGGGCATGCCCCCGGCGGAAGACCGCCACTTCCTCATGCAGCACTTACTGGAGCGGCGCGGCCAGACGCTGTCCGTGCAGCCCTTCCTCGCCTTCCTCAAGACGCTGCACCCGCTGGATGAGGAGCGCACCGAGCGCGTGTTCCTGCCCTTCCTGTCCCGCATGGGCCTCGTCGCCATGGACGCGGTCGGCGAGCATGTGGTCCTCACGGCCCACGGCGAGGCGCTGGCGCACGAGTACCTGCTGCGCGACCACACGGCGACGGCCGCCCACTGGCAGCCGCTCATGCAGGCCCAGCCTCTGGTGGTGCAGCCCAACCTGGAACTGCTCACGCCGCTGCTCCAGAATCCGCATCGCCTCCTGCTCCTCGCCCAGCTCACGGAAGTGGAGGCCCTCGACACCATGGGCGCCTTCCGCCTCGGCCACGACACGCTGGTGCGCGCGCTGGAGCAGGGCGTCGGCCTGGACGAAATGCGCGCGCGCCTCGGCGCCTCCAGTCAGGCGCTGCCTCAGCCGCTGCTTCAATTGCTGGATGATCTGGGCCGCCGCGTGGGCGAAGTGGAAGTGCAGCGCAATGTGCGCCTCATCCGCGCGCGCACGAGCCAGCTCGCCGAAGAACTGAAGCTGCGCCCCGAACTCGCGCCCCTCAAGCTCAAGACGCTGTCGGACACGGTCCTTGAAGTGCAAGGCGACGGCAACGCCCAGCACCTGCTGAAACTCGCGGGCTACCTGCCCAAGCCCGGCCGCTTCCTGCCCGTGAGCCTGGATCAGGATGAGGAACTCTACTTGTGGGCCCTGGCCTCCCTCGCCTTCGTCGAGGAGAAGGGCATGGCCTCGCACCTGGAGCCCGTGCGCCAGATGGCGCGACAGGCGCTCCAGAAGCTCCACGACGAAGACCCGGTCCTCTACCAGGAGGTGGAGCGCCGCCTGCCCATGCTGCACCTCGGCGCGAAGGGCGAGCAGCAGCCCGAGGACGAGACCAAGGGCATCCTCGACTACGCCGCGTCCCACACGCTCATCGTCGAGCTCACCTACCTGCCGCCCGCCGCGCACCGCACTCAGCTCCGCCGCGTCACGCCGCGCGAGTTGAACGGCGATCACCTCATGGCCTTCTGCCACCTGCACCAGGAGGAGATGGCCTTCCGCCTCAAGCGCATCCAGGGCGTGCGGCTCCTGAACGAGCGCGGTTGGAGCCCGGGGCAGAGTCAGGCGGGGTGATGCCGGGCCTCGGGTCCCAGGCTACGGGCTGCACGGTTTGACGAGGAAACCGGAAGATCCGGTCAGCCTATGACTTTCCCTACGACACTTCGTGGGCTGACGAGCCGCGTGCATGGGTCGGCGCCAGCCGCGTAGCCCGTAGCCTGAAGCCCCAAAAAAAGGGGCGCCTCACGGCGCCCCCCGCCCTTCTTCCGTGTACCGGGCTTAACGGCCCGGAGCCTTTACCCGCAGGGTGTCCATCACTTCAGCACCCACGGGCTTCTTCGCGGGAATCACCAGATAAGGCTGGCGATCCTGCGGGGAGAGTTTCGACGCGACCTGCACGAGCTTGGCTTGAGCGTCTTCCTTCGCCGCGCGTTCGGAGGCGAGCTCCAGCTTGGCGGCGGCGTTCTCGGACGCGATGGCCTGGATCCGCGCGTCCTTGTCCGCCATGCGGGCGGCGAGATCATCGGCGCGGTGCTTCTGCGCCATGCCCCAGCCCAGCGAGCCGACGCCGATCAGGATCGGGAAGGCTGCGGCGGCGGCGAGCTTCCAGCTCGGGCGCGGGCGCAGCATGGCGTGGCGACGGCGTTCGGCTTCGCGGTGCAGGCTGTCCGCCAGCTCGGTCAGCTCGGGGCTCGAGACGGCGGCGGGAGAGGCCACCTGGGACAAGCCCAGCAGCTCGCGCAGCTCGGCGCGCAGCTCGACATCCTCCGCGGGTTCGAACCTGCGGCTCGGATCAGACCAGGACATGCACACCTCCACCAGCGGGGGGGTTGAGTTGCTCCTTGAGCTGCACCTTGGCCCGGTGGATCCGGGTCTTCACGGTGGCTTCAGGGATGGAGAGGATTTCGGAGATTTCCTTGATGGCGAGCCCTTCGACGACGAAGAGCCACAGCGCCTCGCGGAAAGTGGGGCTGAGAAGTTTCATGCGCTCGCGGACTTCGCCGTTGAGCACCTGATCGAAGGCGGTGGCGCCGGTCGCGCCGGGCTCCATCACCGCTTCCAGGCTGAGGTTCTGGTTCTTCATGGGCCGCCGTTCGGTGAGCGCGAGGGTCCGCACCGTGCCATAGAGGAAGGCGGTGGGGTGTTCCACGGGGTTCTCGCGCTGCATCAGGATCACGAAGGCCTCTTGGGCGATGTCCTCCGGATAGGTGGCCCCGTAGCGCCGGGCATAGCTCACCAAGCGCGGGTAGACCTCCGCGAAGGCGGCATGGAAGGTCTCCCGGCTCCCGAAGGGAGTTCCCTGGCTGTCCGGTTTGGGGGGGGAGGCGGGCTCGCCCATCTGCGTCTCCAACCTTCAGAATGCAGGCCGGG
>CAYYJN010000108.1:0-3452 GCA_964472275.1 uncultured Solibacteraceae bacterium | reverse complement strand
GGCTCGCGCCGCTGGCGATGGTCACATTGCTGGAGGGCGTCGTGATCGAGGCCGTCACCGTGTTGGGATTCGTGGTGGCGGGGTTCACGGTGACGGAGCGCGTGGCGGAGTTGGAGACGCCGGTGTTGTCCGTGGCGGTGAAGGTGACGGTGCGGGTGATGGCGCTGGAACCGCTGTTGGTGAACACATGGCTGGCGGAAGCGCCGGTGGCGGTGGCGCCGTCACCGAAGTTCCAAGCGTAGGTCAGCGTCGCGCTGGAGCTGGAATCGGTGGCCGACCCGGCGAAGGACTGGCTCGCGCCGCTGGCGATGGTCACATTGCCCGAAGGCGTCGTGATGGAAGCCGTCACCGTGTTAGGCGTGGTGCTGGCGGGAGAGCCGACATTGATGGCCGCGAAGGAGTTCTCGACGGCGGCGACATCAGGCGAGCTGGCGCCGTAGAGGTCCGTGGCCGCGTTGATGGTCGCGGTGCGGGCATCGGCATAGGTCATGTTGGGCGAGTAGTAGGTGGTCAGCGCGCGGTAGTGGATGCGGGCCGCGTGATCGTTGCCGATGCCAGGGAAGCCGTTCGGCGTGTAGGAGCTGTAGTAGTCGGAGCTCGAGGTTCCCGAAGCGCCTTGGCTCAGGAAGTAGAACTCGCGGTTGCCAGGACCGGAAGAGTAGTGCACATCCAGGTTGCCGATGGTGGAGGACCAGGCATCGGGCGAAGAGCCGTCCTTGCTGGGCTTGTACATGTAGCGCAGCGGCGTGGGGAAGCTGGCGGTCTCGAGCTGCTCGCCGATGGTCCAGTTGCCGCCGGTGGAGGGCACGGTGGTGGACTGGGAAGCCTCGCCGCCGCCCAGGTCGTAGAACTCGACCATGGTGCCCATGCAGTCCGAGTTGGACTCGTTCAGGCCGCCGGATTCGCCGGAGTAGGTGAGGCCGCCGAGGCCGTTGTTGGCGGTGACGCCGTGGCTCATCTCGTGGCCCGCCACATCCACGCAGGTCAGGGATTTGAACTGGCTGCCATCACCGAAGGTCATGCAGAAGCAGCTGTCGTCCCAGAACGCGTTGTCGTAGGCGCTGCTGTAGTGCACGCGGAGGTAGGAGGACTTGCCCTGGTTATCAATGCCGTTCCGACCCAGGACATTCTTGTAGTAGTCCCAGGTGGCCTGGATGCCATAAGCCGCGTCCACCGCGGCGGTCTGGCCATTGGCCGAGGTCGTGCTGCCGCCGCTGTAGTTGGCGCCGTCGCCCCAGGTGTCGGTGGTGTTGGTGTAGACGGTGCCGTTGCCGGAGGTGCCGTTGTTCATGTTGGTGACGACATTGCCGACACCGAAGGTCCAGGAGCCCGTGGCGCGGGTGGTGTCGCGCAGCTCATAGCCGCTGGAGGTGCTGTTGGTGTTGATGCTCACCGTGCCGCTGTACTGGGAGTTGCCGGTGCCGACCGCGGCCGAGGTGTGAAGGTTGTTCCAGGACTTCAGGATGGCGCCGGTGTGGGCGTCCACGATGTAGTTCATCTGCTTCGTCTCGCCCACGCCGTTCTGGAGGTCGGTCTGGATGTGGTAGGCGAGGGCGTAGCGGACGACCTGCTGCTCGTAGGCGGTGGCGTCGTGGCCGGGGCGGACATGGGCGAGCGTCGTGATGGGGTACACGATCAGTTCAGAGGTGGGCGTGTTGTGATAGGCCCCGCTCGGAGCGAGATCCTGGTGCGCCACGCGGAGCGCCTCATCCCCCTGGATGGAGGGCGTGGTGTTCAGGCTGATGCCGACCTTCAAGGCCGAGGTCATGGGAAGGGCGGCGCCGTGCGAATCCATGTGGAGGATCGCGTCGCCACCCCAGACCCGGATGCCCTTGTAGAGCTGCTGGACATGCGTGTGGGTCTGGCCAAAGCGGTCCGTGTGGGCCTGGGCCATGCGGAAGCCACTGTCGGCGTCGAGGCCGAGGTCGGCGCGGCGGGCCATCAGGTGGGCCACGGACTGCTGGGAGCGGACGCCTTCCTGTGCGCGCAGGTTGGCCACCTGATCGGGAGCCAACTGCGGGAAGGCCGCGATGGCCGGGGCCGCCACGAGCAAGGCGGTCAGAGTGGGGAGGAACTGACGGGTTCGGGTTGCCAAGGCAACCTCCATGGGGGTGGGGGTGGAGGACAGGCCGCGCGGGCCTCGTGATTCCGGGGCCGCCAGCACAGGAAGGTTGAGAAAAGAGCAGGGAAGCGAATTCAAGACTCATCGAAGCCGGATGTGAATGAAAATTAAGCTTCTTTAAATCAAGCGTTAAGAAAGTGTCATTCGGATTTCCCCCGACGGGGCAAGGGCTTGGAGGGAGCGAGCCGATTCCGGGCAAGAAACGGCAGCAGCTTTTTACAAGAAATCCCCTCCGAGTCGGATCCATTGCAAAGAAAAGGAGGCCGCCTCACGGCGGCCTCCGGGTGTTGCGGAGGGAGCTTGGCGCTACTTGACGCTCACATCGTCGAGGACGAAGGAGGTCTGGAGGCTGCTGTCCTCGGAGCCGTTGAACTTGAGGCGGATGGTCTGGCCCTTGTAGGCGCTCAGATCATAGGAGTGCAAGGTGTAGCCCGACCCGGCGTTCAGGTTGCTGAAGGTGGCGAGGGTCTTCAGCGTGGTGCCGCTGGTGTTCTGCACGAGGACGGTGAACTTGTCGTAGGCCGTCGTCGTGGTGGTCTCGTCGGTGTCCACATGGAGGTAGAAGGTCAGCGTGGCGCCGGCGGCGGGCACGGTGATCGTCTGGTAGACATAGTCCGTGTGGGTGGAGCCGTAGCCGTCGAGCCAGGCGTCCCAGGTGCCGCCGTGGGCGGGCTCGGAGGGGCCGTTCTGGCCGATGACGCCGGAGGTCTCGGTCCAGCTGGCGGTGCCGGACTCGAAGCCGCCGTTGGCGACCTGCTCGGTGCCGCCGCCCGAGGGAGCCGGGTTCACGGTGACGGAGCGCGTGGCGGAGTTGGAGACGCCGGTGTTGTCCGTGGCGGTGAAGGTGACGGTGCGGGTGACGGCGGTGGTGCCGCTGTTGGTGAACACATAGCTGGTGGAAGCGCCGGTGGCGGTGGCGCCGTCGCCGAAGTTCCAGGCGTAGGTCAGCGTGGCGGACGAGGAGCTGTCCGTGGCGGAACCCGCGAAGGCCTGGCTCGCGCCGCTGGCGATGGTCACATTGCTGGAGGGCGTCGTGATCGAGGCCGTGACGGTGTTGGGATTGACCGGGGCCGGGTTGACGGTGATGGTGCGGGTGGCGGTGCTGCTGACGCCGGTGTTGTCCGTGGCCTTGAAAGTCGCCGTGTAGGTGACGGCCGTGGAGCCGGTGTTGGTGTAGGTGTGGCTGGCGGAAGCGGTGGAAGCGGTGCCGCCATCGCCGAAAGTCCAGCCGTAGGTCAGCGTGGCGGACGAGGAGCTGTCCGTGGCCGAGCCGGTGAAGGACTGGCTCGCGCCGCTGGCGATGGTCACATTGCCCGAAGGCGTCGTGATG
>CAYYJN010000107.1:0-3502 GCA_964472275.1 uncultured Solibacteraceae bacterium | reverse complement strand
AACTAGCGCAGCGCCGCGCCCATCAGGAGGACGGCCGCGAGGTTGCCCGCCGCCAGGAACCAGCCCAGCCGCTTGAGGTGGCGCGGGGGCCAGGGCCGCGCGAAGAGCCTGAAGCCGAGGATCGGCAGCGGGAGAAGCGCCAGCCCTTCGAGCATGCGCCCCTCCACCAGCAGCGCGAGACCGAGCCCAGCGCCCAAACCCGTGAGCACCGCGGCGCCCAGGGCGCTCAAGGGTTCCGGCCGCTGACGGAGTTGGGCGAGGAAACGCCGGATGAGCAGCGTGCCCAGGACGAAGGCCAGGACCAGGACGCCCGCGAGCTGGGCCGCGACCGTCATGCTCGCCCCGGAGCGAAGAACCAAAGGCCAGGTCGCCCCTCCCAGCGCGAGGGCGGCCAGCGCCTCGCCGGGCAAGCTCTTCTCTTCGCCGCGCAGGATGCCCGGAAGCAGAAGTCCGCCGCAGATCAGCGGTGCGAGCAGCGCGCTTCTAGCCGGGGTGGAGGCGCCGAGTCCCCCGAACCACGCCAGCACCAACGCGAAGAAACCGAACAGCCCCAACCATGCCCAGGCCTGTTTGACGCCTTCGGCCTTCGTCTTCGCGCCGCGCTGTCCCAGCACGCGCAGCAGCGGTTCATGGGCGAGGAAGGCGAGCCACAGCGCGCCGAGCCAGGCCCACAATCCGAGAGGAAAGGTCGGCGCCACGAGCAAGGTGGCCAGGGTGGCGAGGCCCGCCTGCACCCAAGCGCCGTGCTCGCGGGGAAAGGGAGGTCGCCAGGCCATGCTTCGAGTGTCCGCTCCGGAGCGCCCGCCCGGATTGACTGGCATCAAGGGCTGAAGGGCGCGGTCCTCGCCCCTCCGGATTCGGGATTCGCCCCAGTCCGGCCACAGCTAACCGCCTTTGGGCTAGTATCTTGCGGGTGGGCACCTCTGCACGCTTCTGGCGGACCTTCGCCTTCGCCTGGGCGTTGGGGGTGATCTATTTCACCACCCAGGATTTCTTCTACCTGCCCGCCCAGCGCTCCCATGTGGGGCACCTCCTCTTCCTGAACGCGATCCAGGTGGCGGTGTGGGCCGCGCTCGTGCTGCCGGCCTTCGCCTTCCTCCGACGCTGGCCCCTGGATGGCGAGAACCGCCTCCTCCGCTGGGCCGCCTTCGCGCCGCTCGTCCTGATCCTCGTGTTCCTCGGGCTCTGGGCGGCCTTCACCATCTCGCTCATGAGCGAAGGCAAGCCGTGGGCGGCGGTCTCGGCCGATTACTGGCCGCACCTGGGCCGCTTCTTCACGCTCTACTTCCACTTCTACTTCCTGACCTTCCTCTCCGTACTGCTGGTCTACCACGCGACGGTCTGGCGGAACCGCTTCCGAGACCGCGAACTGCTCACCTCCCAACTGGAGGCGAAGCTCTTCCAAGCCCAGAACCAGGCGCTGCGCATGCAGCTCCAGCCCCACTTCCTCTTCAACACGCTCCACTCCATCGCGACACTCATGCACTCGGATGTGGAGGCGGCGGATCGCATGGTCGCGCGGCTCGGCGACCTGCTCCGCAAAAGCCTGGAACGCAATGGCGACCAGGAGACGACCCTCGCGCAAGAGCTGGAATTCCTCGGCGCCTACCTGGAGATCGAACAGGTCCGTTTCCAGGACCGGCTTCGCGTCTCGATTGAAGTGCCCGACGAAGTGAAGGCCGCGCTGCTTCCCACCTTCATCCTCCAACCTCTCGTGGAGAACGCGCTCAAGCACGGCTTCTCCAAGCGCGGCGAGGGCGGCCTCGTGGCCGTGCGGGCCCGGCGGGAGGGGGACTCGCTGCGCCTGGAAGTCCAGGACGATGGCGACGGCCCGCCCGCCCGCCATCGCGATGGCATCGGGTTGGCTTCCGTGCGCGACCGCTTGCGCCTGCTCTACGGCGATCGGGCCTCCTTCTCCTTCCAAGGTCTGCCGGAGCGTGGCGCCCTGGCAGCCATCCGCCTACCTTTGCGGTTCCAGGCGCTCCCTCAAGAGGCGGTCCCATGACCCTCCGAGTCCTCATCGTGGATGACGAGCCGCTGGCGCGGCAGCGGCTGAAGGATCTTCTCGCCGAAGAGCCCGATGTGGAGATCGCCGCGGAATGCGGCGACGGCGGCCAGGCGGTGATGGCCATCGAATCCCTGCGGCCCGACCTCGTCCTCCTGGATGTGCAGATGCCGGAGCTGGATGGCTTCGATGTGATCGAGGCCGTGGGCGTGGACCGGATGCCGCCGACGCTCTTCGTGACGGCCCACGATCAGCACGCCCTCAAGGCCTTCGAGGTGCATGCGCTCGACTACCTGCTCAAGCCCTTCGACCGCAAGCGCTTCGTCGAGGCGCTGACGCGCGCCCGCGCGTGGATCGGCAAAGCCTCCACGGATCGGCCCGGGCGCATCTCCTCCCTCCTCGACGAAGTCCAGGAATCCCGCCCACCCATGGACCGCATCCTCGTGCGCTCCGGCGACCACCACCTGCTGCTGAAGACTTCCGACATCCAATGGATCGAGGCGGAGGACAACTACATCCGCCTCCATGTGGAAGGCACCAGCCACCTCGTCCGCATGACCATGGCGACCGTGCTCCGTCGCCTCGACCCGGCCCGCTTCAAACGCGTGCACCGCTCCAGCATCGTGAACCTGGATTTCGTGAAGGAGCTCCGCCCCTGGTTCCACGGGGACTACCAGGTGCTTCTCGCGGATGGCACCAAGCTCACCATGCCGCGCACCTACCGCGATCAGGTGCTGCCGCCTAAATAAACGCGACGGACCGATCCGCCCCAAGGGGCGCTGAAGTTCCGCGGATTCACCCCAGCGAGAGCGGATTCGCCACGGGGACCGCGCGCTCCATCCCACATGCGTGGAAGCGGGGTCCTCATCGGCCCCAGCCTTGGTCCACCTGCCCCGCGCCCACGCGCGGCGCGGGACCAACGCCCCTCTTCCATCCGTTGCGGCAATGCCCGCACCCTCACGGAGTTCACATGAACCGTGTGCTTTCAAGGCTCGGCCTCACGGCCATCACGCTCGTCGCCGGGTCCGCGCTCGTCGCCCAGGACGCGACGACCGGCAACATCAGCGGCACCGTCAAGGAGACGGGCACCAACAAGCCCATCGCGGGCGCCTCGGTCGTGCTCCACACGCCCCAGGGCGACCGGACCTTCACCACCAACGCCCAAGGCGGATTCCGCTTCTCGCAGCTCATCCCCGGCCCCGTCACCCTCTCCGTGACGGCGGATGGTTACCTCGGTGGATCGCTGGCGACCCGCGTGCCGCTGGGTTCGACCAATGTGACGGATTTCCCCTTGGCGCCCATGACCGTGGCCACCACCACCGTCGTGGTCATCGGCACCGGCAACAACATTGACACGACCGACGCCAAGGTCGGCCAGAACTTCACCTTGTCAGCGATCAACGACCTCCCCATCCCCGCCACCGCGCGCACGGTCACGAACATCGCCGCTCTCGCACCGGGCGTGAGCGCGGACGCCAACGGCCTCACCATCCGCGG
>CAYYJN010000106.1:0-3527 GCA_964472275.1 uncultured Solibacteraceae bacterium | reverse complement strand
TGATGCGGTACTTGCGCGGGTCGAAGAAGCGCCGGTGCTTGGGCGAAGTGCCGCCGCCGGGGCCGCCGTGGAGGAAGATGACGGGCTTGCCGTTTGGATTGCCGCTCTCTTCCACATACAGTTCGTGCAGGTCGGAGACGCACAGGCGGTGGATGCGGAAGGGCTCGATGGGTGGGTAGAGCCAGGAAAGCGGGTCTTTCTGCATGAGAGCCTCAGACGAAGGTTTGCAGTACGGCGTTGGACAGCAGCATCCCACGCCCGGTGAGGCGGCGGCGAGGGCCCTCGGATTCCACCAAGCCGTTGTGTTGGAAGCCGCTGAGCGCCGCGTCCCAGGCGTCGAAGAGGGGAAGCAGGTTCCTGGCTTCCGCCTCATGGCGAAGCGCGTCCCAATCCACGCCCTCATGGAGCCGCAGGCCGAGCAGCGGCAGCTCGGCGAAGGCTTCGGCCTCGCTCAGCTCTTGAAGCTCCACGCCCGCGCGGGCGGCGGCCCAGGCGGGGATGTTGCCTTCCTCCGTCCAGCGGAAAGACGCCAGTTGCGAGGCCGCGCTGGGGCCGAGGCCGAGGTAGGGCCGCCGCTTCCAGTAGCGCAGGTTGTGCTTCGACGGCTCGCCGTAGTTGCTGATCTCGTAGGGCGCGAGGCCGAGGCGCGGCAGCTCGGCCTGGAGCGCCTCGAATACATCGGCCACGGCGTCGTCGGAGGGAAGCGCGAGGCGGCCCGCGTCCACCTCGGCTTTGAGCGGGCAGGCCTTGTCCAGATCGAGGAGATAGACGCTCAGGTGCGTCGCGCCCGCCGCCACGAGGGCGCGCGCATCGGCCAGCACGCGATGCAGGTCTTGTGTGGGCAGGCCCACCATGAGGTCGGCGCTGATGCGGGCGAAGCCGGCGTCTTTCGCCAGCGTCAGCGCGCGCAAGGCTTCCGCGCCATCGTGGATGCGTCCGAGCATCGCGAGCAACGCGTCGTCGAGCGTTTGGGTTCCGATGGAGACGCGGTCCCAGCCCAGGTTCCGCGCGGCCCGAAGCCAGTCGAGTTCCGCGGTGCCGGGATTGGCCTCGAAGGTGGCTTCTTCGAGCGCCGTGAGATCGAAGGCTTCGTGGATCGCCGCCGTGAGTTCGGCGAATTCGTTCCGCGTCAGCAGCGACGGCGTGCCGCCGCCCAGGTAGAGTGTGTCCACGACCGGATGGCCCAGCGCCTCGCCCCAGGCGCGGATCTGCTGAACGAGCCGCGCGACGGTATCTGATTGGAGCGCCGTGTCCCGCGTCGTCACGAAGGAGCAGTAGGTGCAGCGGTCCTTGCAGAAGGGCACATGGAGGTAGAGCCCGATCGGCTCGGCCTGGGCCGCGGCCCGGAGCGCGGGAAGATGGGGCCGGAGCGGACCGGGGAGGAGGTCCATCAAAAGTGCGCGTCGAGCGCCTCGCACCAGAAGTGGTAGACCATCTGGTGCACTTCCTGGATGCGCGCGGTGACGGTGGAAGGTACGACGAGGGCGTCGTCCACGAGGCCCTTGAGTTTGCCGCCGTCCCGGCCCAGCAGGCCGAGGGTCTTGAGGCCAAGCTCCTTCGCGCTTTCCACGGCCTTGACGATGTTGGGGCTGTTGCCGCTCGTGCTGATGCCGATGAAGAGGTCCCCGGGGCGGCCCAGCGCTTCCACCTGCCGGGAGAAGACGAAGTCGAAGCCGTAATCGTTGCCGATGGCGGTGAGCGCCGAAGTGTCCGTCGTGAGCGCGATCCCGGCGAGGGCCTTGCGCTCCTTCAGGTAGCGGCCCGAGAGTTCGGCGGCGAGGTGCTGGGCGTCCGCGGCGGAACCGCCGTTGCCCGCCACGAGGATGCGGCCGCCCCGGCGCAGGCGCTCGGCCATGTCGTCGGCCTGGGCGAGCACATGGTCCAGTTCCGCGTCGAAGAAGCGGCGTTTCAGTTCGAGGGCGTCCTGGACATTGCGGAGGAGGGTGTCGCGCAGGTCGGCATTCATGGAAGCATTTTGGCAGCATTCGGAAGCCGGGGCAGTGGCACACTCGAAGGACACCGCCACGGGCCGCCATGAACCTCCTGGATTGGATCGCCTTCAAGCACCCCATGTGGATTCATGTGCCCATTGCCTGCGCGATCCTCGCGCCGCTGGCGCTGCTGGCGGCCCAACGCCAGGGCCGCGGCATCCGCCCCTGGTGGGTCGCCAGCCGCTACCTCGCGTGGATGGGCGTCCTCGGCCTCGTCCCGGCGCTTCTGAGCGGGCTGATGTGGGCGCGGCGGCTGGGCTTCGTCGCGCCGGGCAAGCTGCTGGCGAGCAAAGAAGCCATCGGCGGCCTCGCGCGGCATCATCAACTGTGGGCTGTGGGCGCGTTGCTTCTCGGTCTCGCGACGCTGTGGGCGGTGCATCGCAAGCGCCAAGATCACCAGGGCATCGGCTTCCTCGCGCTGCTCTTCGGATGCGGTTGGGCCTTCGCCATCGGCATGACCGGCCTCTACGGCGGCAAGATGGCCCATCCCCTTCCCGGTCCGCCCGCGCCGGTGAAGGCGGTTTCCGGCGCGGACGCGGAAGCCGACCTGCCCGCGCGGTATCTGGATTTCGGCAGCCTCATTCCGGTGGGTGACGCCTGGGCGCGCATCCCCAAGCACGACAACCGCTGGGGCCGCGTGTGGGTGACGGCCTCGGGCATCGAGGCCTATCAGGCGGGGCGGCCGCTGCCGCCGGGCTCCTACGCGGTCATGTCCACGGTGCAGGATCACGCGGCCCAGCCCGGCCCCGATCCCGGCCCGCTCTACGCGCTCGAGATCCTCGCCGATGGCTCGCCCAAGTTCACCGTCTACTGGGCCAATGTGCCCGACAAGGAGCAGGCGAAGTTCGATGGCCAGGACTTCGTCTACTGGCGCAGCCCCGACGCCCATGTGCAAAGCTGCGCCACCTGCCACGCGGGCGGCGCATCGGATCCAAGCCAGCGTGTGAAGTTCCCGGTCCGGTAGTCCGGCTACCGGCTGGTCGAGGCCGGAATCGGCTTCCGGACAACCAGCCAAACAAGCGTCACGAGAAGACTCACGACCAGATGGCTTGCAAGAAACAGCACCGCTGCGGCAGCGAACCCTCGAATGTTTCCGTGAAATTTGCCGATCAGGATGTCGTGGTTGGTGAACCAGTCCGAGTAGGCAACCGCCACGAAGAGCGTCATGCCGATCACAGCGAGAGTGCTTCCGATCTGAAACAGATCGGCTTGATTTTGGGTGATCCGGAAGCGGGAAAGTCGAGCGTTCTTGCTTTGTGCGCTTTCCTGCTTCTCATCCCTGGGGCTAGAGTATTCGAGTTTGATAAAGCCCCACCAAGGCCGGAAGAACCCGGTCATTGGCTTGGAACCGCCGACAATCTGATCCATGGGATCTCCGCGCAAAACCTTACAAGGATGATACGGAGCAAAGGTGGGCCGTGTCCTGCGGTAGCCGGTAGCCGACCAGCCCTCAGGCGTCGAACTCGCCCATCACTTCGCGTGGCTTCCCGGCGCCGCGGTCGGGGCCGACGAGGCCTTCTGCTTCCATGCGGTCAA
>CAYYJN010000105.1:0-3589 GCA_964472275.1 uncultured Solibacteraceae bacterium | reverse complement strand
GGCAGGCGCTCGAAGAGTTCGCTGAGCATCCACAACAGGAAGGTGGCGTAGAGCTTGGGCGACTGCAGGAGCTTGTCGGCGGCGAGGATGTTCACCATGCCGCGATTGCCCTTGCCCGTCTGGATGAGGTCGTCGAGGTCCAGCGCGGGCTCGCCGAAAAACTTGTCGCCGCCCTGGTTCTCCAGCTCCAGCAGGCCGCGCTGGATGGCGCCGACGCTGGCCGCGCTCACATTGCCGTACTGGGTCTTGTAGGCGCTCGCGTTGTCGGCCACATGCTGGAGCATGGCGCGGAGATCCTTGAGGTCCAGCAGCAGCAGGCCGTGGTCGTCCGCGATCTTGAAGACCATGGACAGCACGCCTTCCTGCGTGTCGTTCAGGTCCAGCAGCCGCGAGAGCAGCAACGGGCCCATGTCCGAGACCGTGGCGCGCACGGGATGGCCCTGCTCGCCGAACACATCCCAGAAGGTGACGGGCGCGGCGTCGTATTTCAGGTCGTAGTCCAGCTGCTTGGCGCGGTCTTCGAGCTTGGGATTGCCGCCTCCGGCCATGGCGAGGCCGGACAGGTCGCCCTTCACATCCGCCATGAAGACCGGCACGCCGATGCGGCTGAAGGCCTCGGCCATGACACGCAACGAAACCGTCTTGCCCGTGCCCGTCGCGCCCGCCACCAGCCCGTGCCGGTTCGCCATCCCTGGCAGCAGCACGAGGTCGTCGGAAGCTTTCGCGATGCGCAGCGGCTCGGCCATGGGGGACTCCAAGGACTTGTAAGGTTGATCCGCAGATTACGCCGATTGCGCCGATTCAAAAACCGCCAGCCGGGATAGGCCTCAGAGGGCCTTCCCGGCGGCACATTGGAGGGCGTAGCTCTTCCTGTTCTCGTCCAGGTCCGGATGGCGGTACAGCCAGTTCTGGATGAGAGCGGGTGCTTCGGGATGCGCCAGATGATTGAAGCCATGCAGGGCGGCATCCTGGGCCAGCTCATTCTGCGAATGAAGCTGGCGGGCCAAGGCCTCTTTGCAGGCCTCTCGGATACGAAGCACCTCTTCGGTCATAGGCTCATGGCGCCCGCTTTTGAACCCGTAGCAGAGACTGTCCCACAGCCCGAACAGCGCCATGGATACCGCTTCATCCTTCCACGCCGCGAGTTGCTCGTAGAGTTCGGGAATGGTCGAGATGAAGCTGAGTTTCGAGGTTTCAGCCCCAACATGCTCGTAGAGCGCATCGCCAATCGGGCTGTTTTCGCTGAACAGCCAGAAACAACCTTGGGCGAAGGCCTGGCCAGAGTAGGGCTCCATCCATGTGTTTGGCTCTCTGCAGAATGTCGCGGCGTGCTGGAGCATCAGGTCTGGGTCGTAATCCTCGCCAGGCAGCAAGAGCAACGGGAAGCGAGCCTGCCACTCAGACCAGGTCTCGCCTGAGACCGAGTCTATGTAGGTTGGAGGTCCAAATACCGTTCGGACAAAAGCCTTCAGGTCCCAGTGGAAGAAATCAGGTTCCGTGAAGGGCATGGGAGTGGGCCTCCAGATCGTAGGTTTGAATCTGCGTCATCGGCGAAATCTGCGGATGAATGTGTTGCTCTTCAAAACCCGTCGAAGAGGCTCGGCGTCTCGCCGCCTTTGGGGTCGCTGGGGAAGGGGTAGGCGCTGGCTTCGGCCCAGGGGCGGTCGGGGTCGAAGGGGCCGGGCGGCGGCAGGTGGGGCGGCAGCCAGCGCAGGGCGGGCGCGGGATGCAGGTCCTTCAACAGCGCGAGCGCGCCGGCTTCGGGCGGCACGGAGGGCACGCGCAGCAGCGCCGAGGGTGGATGATCGAGGATGGCGGCGAAGTCTTGGGGCAGGCTCGTCCGGGCCGCCAGGGGCGCGGCTTCGCGGGGGTCGGCGCCGAAGCCCGGCGAGAAGGTCGCGGGCGCGGGCGGCATGGCGAGGCTGCCGCGCCAAGGCAGGCCTTCGCGCATGGCCTGCTGGCCGAGATCCGCGCCGCCTTCGAGGCACGCGCTTCCGCCCACGCGCACGGGCGCGCGCAGCAGGCCGGACATGCGCATGGCGAGATTCTTCACTGCCAGCGCGGCCTTGGCGGGTTCGCCGTGGGCGCGGGCGAACTCCCAACCGCCCAGCAGGCCGATGCGCCACGCGGCGGCGCGGCGGGCGAAGGGCAGGGGCGCGTCGGTGTCCTGGGCGAGGCGCAGCGCCATCGCTTTCTCCAACCGCGTGTGGATGGCGGATACGGCGGGCAGCAGCGCGCCGTCCACATCCAGGTGCGAGAGCGCGCTCAAGGGGATGAGGATCTCGCCCCAGATCCACCCGGGCGCCAGTTCTTCCGCCGCGCTGGCGGAGCCGAGTTCAGGAAAGCGCCAGTGGCCCGCCAGCTCCGGCACCCAGCCGATCCAGCCGTTGCGCCAAGCTTCGCCCGCCGCGCCCGTGGGCGCTTCGGTGCTGTGAAGCCAGCCCCGGAAGGCTCCGCCGGGCAGGTCGGAGGGCAGGGCGCGGAAGTGGAGCGACAGGCCCGGTACGCCGGTGAGCGCCTCCCACCAGCCCACGCGGGCTTCGGGAGGAAGGGCCTCCATCCATCCGGGTGGATGGTCCCAGACGAGGCCGAAGCCGCCGGGCAGGCTTCCGGCGAGGCGTTGAAGGCGGTGCAGGGCGCGGCCGGGCGCGGCGTGGAGCGAGGCGAGGCCTTCATCCAGAAAGCGCGAACCGGCCCAGCCCGCGAAGGGGCCATCCGGCGCGGTGCGGATGAGGAAGCCGCGGCCTTCGTGCTGGCGCGTGCGCTTGGCCCCCATCAGGGAGCGCCCGGCGCGAAGAGCGGATGGCCCGCGCCGCCGGGAGCGAAGGCCTGGCCCCACGCGGCGCGGAGGCGATCGGCGGCCTCGATGGCGGCGTCGTGCTCGTTGCGGCCAAGGAGTCGAAGGCCGAGCCACAGCGAACCGAGGGTGCAGCCCGTTCCGCGTCGCTGGCCCGACAGGCGCGGCGCGGCGGGCAGGGCCTCGATGCGCGTGGGCGTGATCCAGAGATCCTGCACGGTGTCGCCCGAGGCGTGGCCGCCCTTCAGCCACACCGCCGCGGCGCCCAATTCCAGCAGCGGACGGGACAGCGCTTCCGGCGACGCGGTGCGGATCTGATCCGGCGCGAGTCCCTCGATGGCGGCGGCTTCGCCGCGATTGGGGCTCACCACCCATGTGCCGCCGCGCAGGAGGATGCGGGCCAGTTCGCGCAGCTCCGCGCCGTCGTGCAGGCCCACGCCCGCGCTGGGGGCGAGGATGGGGTCCCAGATGCGGACCTTGGGGCGGAGCGCGTCCAGCGTCGCGGCCAGGCGTTTGACCGCCGCGAGTTCAAGGGCGCAGAGGCCGAGCTTCACGCCCCAGACGCCGGTGAGATGGGGGCCGAGGTTCTCGATGCGCGCCACCGGGTCCATGCAGGGTGAGGCGATGGCCTGACAGCCGAGACCGTTCTGCAAGGTCTCGGCGGTGCTCACGGTCATCGCGTGGACGCCCAAGCGCGCGAGCGTCACCGCGTCCCGCGTCAGGCCCGCGCCCCCGGACGGATCCATCCCGCCCAGGCAGAGCGCGACCGGCGGCGTGGATGGGGGAGGCATG
>CAYYJN010000104.1:0-3641 GCA_964472275.1 uncultured Solibacteraceae bacterium | reverse complement strand
CGGAGGCGACGGCCTCGAACTTGATGACGGTGACGGGGCAGCCCGCGGCGGCGGCCTTGATGGCGGCCTCCAGGCTGGTGCCGACCTCCACCTTCAGCGGGCTCTTCGCGGCGCGGTTCTCATCCTCCACGCCGTCCTGGCGCGCCT
This sequence comes from uncultured Solibacteraceae bacterium, assembly GCA_964472275.1. Taxonomy (GTDB): domain Bacteria; phylum Acidobacteriota; class Holophagae; order Holophagales; family Holophagaceae; genus JAFDVN01. Next base: position 3,494 of record CAYYJN010000104.1, on the reverse strand, counting down.
CGCCGCGGATCATGCAGGTTTCCGCGGTCACATGGAACACATCGGCGCATTCCGCCTCGCAGGCGTTGCAGACGATGCAGCCTTCCTCGATCCAGACCTTGGTGACCGCCATCAGCCCACCGCCTCGAAGATCTCCGCGTAGCGGTCGGCCATGCTGGAGGTCATGATCTTGTCCTGCAATTTGAGGAAGCCGTAGAGCAGGCCTTCGGGCCGCGGCGGGCAGCCGGGGATGTAGACATCCACGGGCACGACCTTATCCACGCCCTGGATGGTGTGGTAGCTGTCGAAGGGGCCGCCCGCCGTGGCGCAGGAGCCCATGGCGATGACCCACTTGGGCTCGGGCATCTGGTCGTAGAGCTGCTTGATGACGGGCGCCATCTTGTAGGTGACGGTGCCAGCCACGATCATCAGGTCGGCCTGGCGGGGCGTGGCGCGGAAGATGCCCGCGCCGAAGCGGTCCATGTCGAACTTGGAGGCGCCGGCGGCCATCATCTCGATGGCGCAGCAGGCGAGGCCGAAGGTCATGGGCCACACCGACGAGGCGCGGGCCCAGTTGATGACCTTCTCCACCTTGGTGGTGATGAGCACATGCTCGAGCGCGGTGGGCTGGTTCAGGTGCGACATGGCGTCACTCCCAGGTGAGCGCGCCCTTCGACCAGATGTATCCGTAGCCGAAGAGGAGCAGGAAGAGGAAGAGGCCGATCTCCACGAGGCCGAAGAGGCCCAGTTCCTTGGACTGGAGCGCCCAGGGCGTCAGGAAGACCGTCTCCACATCGAAGACGAGGAAGAGCACCGCCACCAGGTAGTAGCGCACGGAGAATTTCTCCCGGGCCTCGCTGGTGGGCGTGATGCCGCATTCGTAGGGGGCGGACTTGGCGGCGCTGGGGAAGCGGGGCCGGAGCAGGCGCGACAAAGTCCAGACCGCGAGAGGCAGAGCCATCGCGATCAGAAGCAGCAGCAAAATAGGCACATAGCCGCGCATGGCTTCTCCCGAACGCTCCATTGTGGGGCGTGGCCCCTGATAGGGTCAACGCCGCATTAAAGGAGGGCCGCCGCCCCCGTTCTCACATCGGCCCGTTCTCCCATAGGATTGAAGGCATGTCTCAGCAGAATCCCGACCTGTCCAGGGAAGTCCTCCCCGAGGACCGCACCCTCGTCCTGCACCCGGTCCGGGACCTCTATCCCGCCTTGGACCTGACCACGGAGCCCGTGGACTTCGCGCTGTTCCAGTCCATCCCGCTGGATCTGATGCTGAAACACCACTTCGTGCCTGTGCGGGAAGACGCCGGACGGCTCGTGCTGGCCCTGGCCGATCCGCTGGATGTGCACCTCCAGGATCTGCTGCGCCGCCAGCTCAAGCGCCCCCTCCAGTTCGCGGGCGCCCCCCAGGCCCAGATCCAGGAAGTGCTCAAGAAGAGCGAAAGCGGCCAGAAGGTGCTGGACGAGGCCGGCGAGGCCCTCAAGGTCCAGGTGCTCCGCGAGGAGGACATTGACGAGGAGGTGCTCGACCTGGAGCGGCTCACCGACAAGGACGAGGCGCCCATCATCCGGCTCGTGGACACGACGATCTTCAACGCGCTCCAGCGCCGCGCCTCGGACATCCACATGGAGACGACGGCCGCGGGCTTCCAGATCAAGTACCGCATTGACGGTTCGCTCTACGCCGCCGCCGAACCCATTGACCGGCGTTTCGCCTCGCCCATCATCAGCCGCGTGAAGGTCATGTCCGAGCTGGACATCGCCGAGAAGCGCAAACCCCAGGACGGCCGCTTCAAGCTGAAGGTGCGCGGCCGGGCCATTGATTTCCGCGTCAGCATCATGCCCACCATCCACGGCGAGGACGCGGTCATCCGCATCCTCGACAAGGAAAACCTCAGCGAGGAATTCAGCAAGCTGTCGCTGGACATCCTCGGCTTCAGTCAGCACGAGCTCACGAAGCTGCGGCGCTTCGCCAAGGAGCCCTACGGCATGTTCCTCGTGACGGGCCCCACGGGATCCGGCAAGACGACGACGCTCTACGCCGTGCTCAGCGAGATCCGCACGCCCGAGGACAAGATCATCACCATTGAGGACCCGGTCGAGTACCAGCTCGAAGGCGTCACCCAGATCCCGGTGAACGAGAAGAAGGGCCTCACCTTCGCGCTGGGCCTGCGCTCCATCCTGCGCCACGACCCGGACAAGATCCTCGTCGGCGAAATCCGCGACTCCGAGACGGCCCAGATCGCCATCCAGTCCGCGCTGACGGGCCACCTGGTCTTCACCACCGTCCACGCGAACAACACGCTGGATGTGATCGGGCGCTTCCACCACATGGGCGTAGAGGTCTACAACTTCGTCTCGTCGCTCAACTGCATCCTCGCCCAGCGCCTCGTGCGGACGCTCTGCCCCAAGTGCAAGCGGCCCCATCAGGTGCATCCGCAGGAATTGATTGATAACGGTGTGGACCCGAGCTGGGGCGCGACGGCCACCTTCTTCGACAAGGGCGGCTGCGTGGACTGCAACGGCACCGGCTTCCGCGGCCGCCAGGCCATCATCGAGTTCATGGGCATGAACGACGAGCTGCGCGAGCTGCTCGTGAACCGCGCCTCCATCCGCGATGTGAAGCTCGCCGCCCGCCGCGGCGGCATGCAGACCCTGCGCGAAAGCGCGCTGGAGAAGGTCCGCACCGGCATCACCACCTTCGCCGAGATCAACAAAGTGACCTTCCGGGAAGGCGCGTGAAGGGCCGAGTCACCGCTCCGCGATGAACTTCATCGCGTCCCGAATCACGCCCTGGGGCGGCCACTGGTGCCCGCCGAGAAAGGGCTTCCAGACCGCGTCGGCTCCGGCGGCGCGCAACGCCGCGCGGGCCTGCTCCATCTCGTTCCAATCTGGATCTTCGTTGCCGCAGGCGAGGAAGGCGGCCGTGCCTTTGGGCGGAAGGCCGCCGCGATCGTAGAAGGCGCCGAAGCAGATCACGCCCCGGAGGAGGCCGCGCTCCTGCCGCGCCCAGCCCACGGCGATGCGCGCGCCGCCGGAAAAGCCCCCGGCCCAGAGCGGCGATTCCGGGAAGCGCCGCGCGAGCAGCGCCTTCAGATCGCCGAGGAGCTTCGCGTAGGTCGCGTCATCCAGGTAATCGCGGAAGGCGGTCGAGGCGACCAGGATCACGCCATCGGCATCCGCCACGGGCGACGCGCGGTGGATCGCGCCTTCCGCATCGCCGCCGGGGTCGAAGAGCACCAGCACGGGCGCGTGGGGCGCGGGATGGGGCGGCGTGTGGATCAGGCAGATGCCATCCACCGGAACCGCTTGAGACATGAGCGGAAGTCCCAGGAACAGCATCAAGGCGAGGCATCGCGGCATCAGGCCCCCTGCACCAGCTCCCGTTCGAGGCTTTGCAATTTCCTGAGCCTCGCGTAGCGGCCGGGCTGGGCTTCCAGCGCTTCCGGCGTTCCGAGCTGGGCGACCTGACCTTCCTCCAGCACCAGCACCCGCTCGCAGAGTTCGGCGACGAA
>CAYYJN010000103.1:0-4040 GCA_964472275.1 uncultured Solibacteraceae bacterium | reverse complement strand
GGCGGTAGCAGCAGTTTCCCATAGGGGTGACGCGGCTTTCATCGCCTCACCCTTGAGTTTGCTTCCTAAGACCCTTTGAAATACGCTCTTAGGCTAGGCCGCGCGCGATGGCTTCCCGTTTCAGCGACGGATTCGCCTTCAAGGCCGCGGAAACAAACGCCGCGGTTTCCGTTTCCCGGCCTTCCCGCTTCGCCAGATCGGCGACGAGAAGTTTCGCCCAGGCGTCCCAGGGGCGCGCTTGCGAGGTGGCGCGAAGCGCCTTGGCGGCGGCCGCGTCCATCGGAAGGTGGAAGATCCGCGCGGCGTCCAAGGCCATCGCGCCCCAGGCGACGCGCAGGGCGGGATCGCCTGGGCTCGCGGCCACCGCGCGGGTCTGGAGCGCGAGGGCCTGCTTGGCGAGGCTCGCGTCGCGCGAGGCCCGGGCGGATAGGAAGCGCTCCCGCGCGCTCGCCGCGAGCGCGTCAGGATTCGCGGGTTGGCGTTGCAGCGCCCAGGAGATCTCGCTTCGGGCTTCCGCAAGGTCGCCCGTCGGCGGACGATTCCGATTAAGATCCGCCTCAGCCCGATCCAGGAGCGTGGAAGCGACGCCGAGGCGCGATTGAAGGGAGCTGGTCTGGAGCGCGAGCCCATGACGGTGGGCGCGCAGCGCGTCGGCGAGGGCGGCATCGGGGTCCAACCCCATCCACACTTGATACCGCGCCAGGGTCTGATAGGCCGCGCCCTCGCTGTAGTCATGGCCCACCCAAGGCCGAAGCGCCGTGGCGCCTTGCAGCGCCTGCGCCGCCGCGCGCACTTCGGCGGTGGGATCTTGTCCCGTGAGCAGTTGGCGGTCCGCGCGGAGCGCGTGGATGTTGCCGAGGACATCCAGCAGGTAGTCGTGGAGGCGCGGTTGCTGGAGCGACTTCTGGATGCCCGCCTCCGCCCGGGCGAGGAGGGGCTCGGGATCGCCGCCCTGGGCGAGGGCCCGCTCGGCGCGATTGCGGAGCACCGTGGCCCAATTCACCCAGACGGTCGCTTCCTCGGGCCGGATCTGGAGCGCGTGCTCGGCGGCGGCTTCCGCCGCTTCCAGCGCCTCGCTCGGATCTTCGCCGCGATTCAGGAGGTAGGTGGCCCAGCGACGGTGGATGGCGGTGGCGAAACTGAGGGCGCGCCAGTCGCCCGGGTCCACTTCCCGCGCTTGATTCGCGGGCTCCAGCGCCCAGTTCCGATCCGCCTCCGTGGCTTCGCCCCGATCCACCTTCATGCTGAGAATGGCGAAGCGGCGTTGGGTCTCCTCCACCAGCGGCTCAGGCGCGCTCCGGGCCCGGTCCTGAGCCGCGGCGAGGCAGACGCCTTCGCGGTCCATCTCCGCCACGGCCGCGTCGCGGTCGCCGGAACCCAGCATCCGCCGCACGCGTTCTTTGCGCACATCGGCTTCCAGCAGCCACGGCTCCGGGAACCAAGGTTGGCGGCTCTGAGCCTCCTTGGCCTTGGCCAGCGCGTCATCGAGTTGGCCTTGAACGAGGGAGAGGATGCCTTCCGCATAGGCCGACCCCTCCAATCCGTGACCTTGCGCCTCGCGCAGCAGCGCCAGCGCGGGCTCGCGCAAGGAGGCGGCCAATTCCTTCCGCCGCTCTTCCAAGGCTTGGCCGTTCAGCCCTTCGAGCCCCGCCACATAGAGGCGCGCAAGCGTGGTGCCGAGCGCCTGGGCCGCTTCCGGGTCCCTGGGCGCGGCCTTGCGGGCCAATTCGAGCTGTTGGCGGGCCTGGTCCAAATCGCCGAGGGCCAGATAACCGCGACCCAGCGCGAGGCGCGCGGGGCCTTGGGCCCACCGGCCCTGCTCACCCGCTTCCTGTTGCAGGCGGCCCAACTCCGCGCGGACTTCCTGCAGCTCGGGCGCGGCGTTGTGGCGCGGCAGGCTCCGCACCTGGAAGATGCGGGCGTCCAGCCGCTCCACATCCTGCGCGAGGCGCTGGGCGAAGCGCACCTGCGCCCGCGCCCGCAGTGAGGAAAAGAGCGCGTAGGCCGTGGCGATGACGAGCATCGCCAATACCGCGGCGACGAGCCGATTCTTGCGGACGCGCTTGCTCGTCCGGTACCAGAGGGAAGGGCGCCGCGCCTGGATGGGATCGCCATCCAGGAACCGGCGCAAATCTTCGCCGAAGGCGCGGGCCGAGTCGTAGCGGCGGGCCGGGTCCTTCTCCAGCGCCTTGAGCACGATGGTCTGGAGATCGCGCGGCACATCGGGCGCGAGGTTGGAAGGCGGCGTGGGCTCATCCTCGGCGATGCTCCGCATGAGCGCGTAGGGCGTCTCGGCGCGGAAGGGCGGAACGCCGGTCAGGCATTCGTAGAGCAGGGTTCCGAGCGCGTAGACATCCGAGCGGCGATCCACCTTGTCCGCGCGGCCGGTGGCCTGCTCCGGGCTCAGGTAGGCGGGCGTGCCCATGATGGCGTGGGTGCGGGTGCGCGAAGCGTCATCGAGATCCCGCGCCACGCCGAAGTCCATGAGCACCGCGTGCCAGGCGCCGTCTTCGTCTTTCCGCAGCATCACATTGCCGGGCTTCACATCCCGGTGGACGATGCCCGCGCGGTGGCAGGCGTGGAGCGCTTCCGCCGCCTGGAGCAGCACCTCGACCTTCTCCCGGAGGGTCAGGTCCTCCGCCGCGTCCCGGAGCGTCGGCCCATCCACGAACTGCATGACCAGGTAGGGATGGCCGTGCGCCGCGCCTTCCTCGAAGATGCGGCACACATTCGGATGCTCCACCTGGGCCTGGGCGCGGGCTTCCTGCAGGAAGCGCTCCGCGTCCTCCGGCTCCAGGCGCTTGAGCACCTTGATCGCGACGCTGCGTTGAAGCTGACGATCGAAGGCCTTGTAGACCACGCCCATGCCGCCTTCGCCAAGCACATCCTGGGCTTCGTAGCGCCCGCCTCCCGCGAGCGGGAAGCGCGCCATCAGCTCCTCATGGCTGAGACCCGGCGCGGGCTCCCCCGAATCGCGCGAGGAGCCATCGGCCCGCCACAGGCCCGTCGCCTCTTCGCCTTGGCCGGGCGCGTGGGCCGTCCAATCCTGCGGACTCTCGGACGAACCCGAGGGCGGCGTGGGAACTTCCGGATCGCGGTCGGGCATGGGGGTGATTAAGGATAGTCCAGGCGGGAATGCGCGGCATCGCTGGGTAGAGCCCCGAGACTCCTATGTCCTTCGGTTGATGCTTATCCTGGAAGAGAATGAACCAGCTCACCCACGCCACCTATAAGCACTCTACTCGGAGACCCATTGGCCCAATTTGCGACAATCTGGGTTCGTCTCTTCCTTCACCAAGCCCGAAACAAATCTCCTTCAACACCTTCTCAATCTCAGCGGCGGTATTTAGGCCGGGCGACCTTCAGCCGCTGGTGCACCGAATTCAAAGTCAGGACTTTCATTCATCAATGGAGCCCCAATGGCAAAACTCGGCCCTAGTTATGTCGGGAAACTCCCTCCCGGCGCTGCTGATGACTTAGCAGAATCACTTCGCGGATACAAAGAAGCGGCGAGACAAGGAATAGTGAAAGGTGTAGAAATTCTCCCATGCTCAGGGTGTGCTATAGCAGATGCACAAGCTGGGACTGTGTATCCAGTTGATCGAGTTCCGACCCTGCCATTGCATGGATGTACTCGCTCCCCATGTTGTGGTTGCGACTACAGCCCAGTTTTGAATTAGCCCAGCAGGAGGCATACACTTCTTTGAGCCTCGTATTACGCGGAGATTAAAATGAACAGCAGGACACCCTACCACGAGAGCTTCAGCTGCAGCCTTCTCAAGAAGGTCGTTCAAATCACTGGAACAAAGGTCACTCTTTATGAGGGCGTTACGGCCATTGACTCACAACTCACGCATTTGTCCTGCGCAGGCACCCCAACTTGTGGCGTCTTGTTTGGATCGTCCTCTTGCCCGTATGCTCCCAAGGCCTAGTCCCTTGCGTAAATTGCCCCTAACCCACGCTACTTTCTGTTCTCTACATTTCGTTAGGGTCTTAGGAAGCAAACTCGGGTCAAAGAGGGTGGGTTCGGAGCAGTTTTA
>CAYYJN010000102.1:0-4377 GCA_964472275.1 uncultured Solibacteraceae bacterium | reverse complement strand
CCTAGGGATTCGGGACTTGAGTCTTGGTCCGCACGGTCCAGGTGTCGCGGTCCACGATCACGCGCCAGCCCGTATCGCCGCTGGACATGCGCACGAGGACTTCCCACCCGCCCGTCGCGCCGTTCAGATCAATGAGCCGCGCGGCGATGGCCTCGCCGCCCACTTCCACGGCCGCGACGCCCTTGGCGCGTTCGGCTTCGTAGAGGTAGGCCTTGGAGCCTGGAGCGACGGGCGTCTGGGCGGAGGCGGCGATCGGCGATGTGGCGAGCGCGCACACGCAGAGGGTGTTTCGCAACGCGGAGAGCTTCATGGCGTGTTCCTTTCAAGGAAGAAGAGGGTTCTCCCTCCTTGGAATCAATCCCCATGCCAACGCGTTTGACCGATCAGGGTGACTCAGCCTTCAGCTTCGTTTCGAAATCCGCCTCGCACGCGGCCACGGCTTTGGCGTAGCCATCGGCATCTTCAAAGCGCCCCGTCTTCGCCTTGTCCAACAGGCCGCACTGGGACACATGGGCCGCGACCCAGACATCCGGATGCAGTGCCTTCAAGCGCGCGAAGCTGAGACGCAGATCCGAGACGATGGCCGGATACTTCGCGTTCTTCAACGGCATCACCACCGTGGGCAGGTTGGCGAAGAGCACCGTCCGCGTGGCCCCGCCCTCGGGGTAGCTGAGCAGGTAGCTCACGCTGCCGGGCGTGTGCCCAGGCGTGAGCATCACCTTCAGCCGCAGATCGCCGAAGACCATCTCCTCGCCATCCGAGAGCAGCCGGTCCACATGAACGGCCTTGTAGCGCGGGAGCGCGGATGGATCCGCGGCGCCGCCGCTCTCCAGCAACGGCGCGTCCCGAACCGTCGCCCAGATTCTCGCGCCCGTGAGCTTCTGCATCTTGCTGAACCCGCCCACATGATCGGAGTGGGCCTGATTCGTGAGGAGCAGGTTCACCTGGCGCCGGTCCACGCCGAGGGCTTCAAGGTTCTTCAGGATGAGTTTCGGAGAATCCTCCAGGCCCGTGTTGATGAGGATGCAGCCGGTGCTGCCCCGGATCAGGTAGCAGCCCAGCTCCTCCGTGCCGACGAAGGACACGGGCCCCGCGATGTGAAAGGGCGGAACCGGCCGCGACCATTCCGGCGGGTCGCCCGCGAGGAGCGGCGCGACGAGGAGGACTGCGGCGAGCGCGCGCACGCCAGGCCCGCTCTCAAGCCTTGGGAGGCATGTCCATGCCGCCCCAGACATTGGAAGTTCCAAGCTCCGCGTGGCCGCAGGCCTTGGCGTAGAGGAAGAGCTCCTGCTTGTAGGCCGTGAGCCACTTCTGGGGGCCGTTGAGGATGGCGAGGCCCAGCGTGGACTGACCGCGGCCGCCGGGCAGTGGCGCGTCCTGGGTCTCCAGCGTCTCTTCGCTCACGCCCGCGAAGAAGGCCGCGATCTCCGCCTTCTGCGTCTCCATCGCCGCGGGAAAGCCCTCGAAGGGCATCTCCTTCGCGCGGTCGCCGAAGGCGCCGAAGCGCTTCCAATCCGCGTGGGCCATACAGTCCAAGCCCGCCGTCGCGCAGATGGAGAGGTAGCGCAGCAGTTCCACCGTGGACCGCTGCTTCTCGCTGGGGCGGTAGCCCGCATCCGCGGGCGTGAGCTTCGAGTAGAGATGCAGCGTGAGGTCGCAGTCCCTCAGCATGGAGGCGGCGAGCTGGTCCTTGGTGATCATGGCGGCTCCGGATGAAGTCTTAGGCTAGCGGATCAGAGCAGTTCCTTCACCCGCTCCGGTGGCCTCGCGACGACGGCCCGATCCCCGCGCACGACGATGGGGCGCTCCATGAGGATGGGGTGGGCGAGCATCGCTTCCAGCGCTTCGTCCTCGCTCAGGTCGCGGCCGGCATAGCGTTCCTTGAACACCGCCTCGCCGCGCCGCAGCAATTCGCTGGCCTTCATGCCGAGCTTCTGGAGCAAGCCTTCAAGCTCAGCCTTGGTCGGCGGCGTCTCCAGGTAGTTGATGATCTCGGCGGAGCGTCCCGCCTCCGCCACCAGCTCGCAGGCGCCGCGGCTCTTGGAGCAGCGGGCGTTGTGGTAGATGCGAAAGTCGCTCATGCCTCGAGTGTACAGGCTGGTCGCAGAAGACGCAGAGAGACGCGGAAGGCGCGGAGATTCTTCTGCGCCTTCTGTGTTCTTCCACGCCCTCTGCGACCAGCTCATCTCCGATTGTTCAAGGAATTCGGCTCACGATCCGCACGACGGATTCGAGGTGGTCGCGGAAGCCCATGCGCAGGTAGAGGCCGTGGGCGCTCGTGTTGCCGCTCGCCACATGGAGGCAGGGTGTTTCGCCGCGTTGGAGCTGGCGGTGGATGAGCTTGAGCATGAGGCGCTTGGCGAGACCCCGACCCTGGAAGTCCGGATGGGTGCAGACGCCGCTGATCTCGCGCAGATGACCTGCGTGCAGGCGCTCGCCCGCCATCGCGATGAGGCGATCGCCCTCGAAGCAGCCGAAGTACTCGCCCAGCTCGATGGTGCGCGGGCCGAAGGGACCGGGCTTCGTCAGCTCCGCCAGTGCCACGGCTTGAGCCACATGCTCAGGCCCCAGCGGCCGCGCTTCCGGCGCCGCGCCGTCCTCGGGCAGGCCGCCCTCCCAGATCATCTTGAACATGGTGGTTTCCATCTCGAGCTGCCAGCCATGCGGCACCGGCCCGGACCAGCCATCGGTGTAGACCCGCTCGCCGGGCTCGAAGTAGGGCTCCAGCCCCGTGAAGTCGGGGCGGGTTTGAACCGGAAACCCGAGCATGGGCGACAAGCCGCGCTGGTAGCGCTTGGCGCGGTCCGTCCCGGTGACCAGATGCGCGTGCGGCCCCGTGAAGGTGTGCCAGAAGAGGTTGTCGAGCAGGTTCATGATCGCTCCCAGCCCTCAGCGTGGTTCGGGCTGAAAAAGAAGCTGGACTCAGAGGGCGCGGAAGATCGCGGAGGTCACAGAAGCCTTTCTGTGGATTCCGCGTTTCTCCGCGTCCTCCGCGACCAGCTCCTCAATGCAGCTGCGGATCCTTTTCGCCCGCCTCCACGGCGATGGGCAGGGTGTTCTGCTCGGGCGCCAGCGGGCAGGTGGCGTAGAGCGTGAAGGCGCAAGGCGGGTTCTCCGCGCGGTTGAAGTCGAGGATCACTTTCCCATCCTTGGCGGGCTCGGCGTAGAGGAAGCGCCCCGCCGGATAGGCGCCGTGGCCCGTGGTGCCATCGCGGAAGATGAAGAAGAGCGTGACACCGTCATCATCCAGAATCGGTTCCAGGCTCATCGCCTTGCCCTTGAGCGTGAAGGTGACGCGGCCGGGGATCTTCGCATCCATGGGCGTGCCGATGACCGTCGCGAATTGCGTGTCCTTCATGGGCGCGTAGGGTTCGAAACGGGCGATGACCCGGTAGGCGGGATCGGCTGAGTAGGCTGGAATGCCCTTGAAACGCTGGAAGGTTTCGCTGTGCAGATCGCGCACCCGCAGGCCCATGCGGCGCCCGCGCGCGATGACCGCGAAGCGCAGGTCCCCGAGGACGATGGTGGATTCGGCGTCGTCCGCTTTCAGATCGCCTTCAAGGAAGGGCTTGCCGCCCAGCGTCGGCGTGACGCCTTCAGCGGCCTTGAAGTGGACCTTGCCATCCTTCCAGGTCAGGACGCCCGCCCGCGCCGGGGCCGAAGCAGGCAACCTCAGCGCCGCGTCGGGCGCGGAGCCTACGGTGTTCTCGCCCGCCGAAAGCCAATCCAACCCCGCCACGCTCAACCAGCCATCCGGCTTAGTGAGATTCGCCAGCCGCTTCGCCCGCCACGCGGCCTCATCCGATTGGAAAGATGACTGCGCCAGAAGCGGCAGTGCGCCCACGAGAAGAAGCATGCCCCTCAGCTTGCCCATGGCCGCACCCCCGAACCTTGTGATTGTCCTGGCAAAGGGAAAGAAGAACAACTTACGCGGAGGTCACGAAGAAGCGGAGGACACCGAGCAAGACCTCCGTGTCCTCCGCTCCTCCGCGTGCTCCGTGTAAGTGGTTATTTCGCCCGGAACAGCGCCGCGTAGCGGTCGCGATGGTAGTAGGCCACCAGCGCGTCCACGAGGGTGACGAAGAGCGCGATGATCAGCGTGTCGTGGTTCAGGAAAATCGCGACCCCGAGGATGTTGACGATGACCGGCGCGATGAGCAGCGCCGCCAGCGGCACGAAGCGCCCCGTCACGAACGCGAGCCCGCACACCAATTCGAGACCCTTCACCAACGGCATCAAGTAATGTGAGGCCATCAGCCCATCGTTGAAGGTCTTCATGTCTCCCGCCAGCGGCGGCACCGGGAGCTTGAGGAAGTAGTAGGCCGACGAGAACAGGAACAACAGCCCCATCAGCGTGCGCAGGATGATCACGGTGAT
>CAYYJN010000101.1:0-4496 GCA_964472275.1 uncultured Solibacteraceae bacterium | reverse complement strand
TTCTCCGCCGCCAGGTCCAGCAGATGCCCCAGATGCCGCATGGCCTCCGGGCCTTCCTTGAGCAGGTGCAGCGCCATGCGCTGGGCGGACTTCTGCCCCACGCCAGGCAGCGTCTGCAGCGCCTCGACGACCGCTTCGAGCGGAGCGGGGAGTTTCATGGCCGCGCCTTGTGGGCATCGGACCTCGGACCTCGGGCCACGGGGAAAACAGGGACTAGGCCCGTGGCCCGTGGCCCGAGGCCTGAGGCCCGCGACGCGCAGCGGCGCATCAGAATTTGATTCCCGGCAGATTGAGTCCGCCGCCCATGCCGCCCATCTGGTCCTTCATGGCTTCGTCCACCTTCGTCGCGGCGTCCTTGAAGGCGGCGAGGATGAGGTCTTCGAGCATGCCGGGATCCTCGGGATCCATGGCGTCCTTGGCGATCTTCACGGCGACCACTTCCTTGGCGCCGTTGAGGGTGAGGCTGACCGTGCCGCCGCCGCTCGTGCCATCCACCCGCAGGTTCGCCTGGGCCTCGGCGAGCTTGGCTTGCATGGCCTGGGCCTGGCGCATGAGGAATCGCATGTCCATGGGGAACTCCGTTCAGGTGTGCTTGAGGAAATGCGCGGCGCGCATGCGGCGCACGGTGACGAGCGTGATCCAGTATCCGATGGGCAGGGCCAGCAGGCAGAGGACGAAGCCGCCCAGCAGGTAGGAATGGAGCACGGGGCGGAGCATCTCGGCGAGTTCCTGCATGCCCGCCCAGGAGACGAAGTTGCGCCAGGAGATGGCGCGCCAGGGAATGTTGCCGAGCCCGTGGTGGAGGCCATGACCCCGCAGCAGATTGCCGACGAACACCTGCGTCGTGGCGATGGGCACCATCGTCCAGGGATTGTTGATGAAGGCGCCGAGGAACATCAGCGGCATGTGCAGACGCCGGAACGCGAAGCAGAAGGCCAGCACCAGCACGGTGTGGAGCCCGACGAGCGGGTTGAAGGCGACCGAGAGGCCCAGCGCGAAGCTCCACGCGATCTGCTCCGGATTCAGTTCCGGATGGAGGACGAAGTGCTTCAACCGCCCGATGAACCCCTTGGGCGGCGCGGGCGGGGCTTCCACGGGATCGTCAGTCATGAGAAGGGATCAAAGCTCAAATCATCCAAGGGCGCGCGAGTCCTTCCATCATAGAGGAAGAGCGGCGCAGTCTCCTTTGGAATCGCCCGGCCCACCGGCGTCAGGGGCAAGCCCAGGCGGGTTTCCAGGTCGCGCTGAGGCAGGCTGGCGCCGAAGCACCGGGCATAGTCCTCGCCGCCCCGCAGCGCGTCGTCGCCGAGGCCCTTCTCCACCTCGATGCTCACGCCGCTGGCGAGGGCCATGCTCCGCAGATCCCGGCTGAGACCGTCGGAGAGGTCCATGCAGGCGTGGACCTCGGGGATGGCCGCCAGCTTCACGCCCAAGCCCAGATTGGGCCGGGGGTCGAGGTGGATGGCGAGGTCGGGGTCGCTGAGGTCGCGGGAACCCGCTTCGAGTTTCCTCAGGCCCCGCAGGCTCGCGCCGAGGGGCTGATCCACGAAGAGCGTGTCGCCGGGTCGGAGCCCATCCCGCTTCAACCAGCGCGCCGCGTGGCCGAAGGCGGTCATGCCCAGGCCGAGGCCTGGCATCCGTCCGACGGTATCGCCGCCCAGGACCGGGACGCCTGCGGCTCGCGCCGCGTCCGCGAGGCCTTGAAGGAAGGCCTCCAGCCAAGCCCGATCCAGATCCTTCGGCAAGGCGAGCGTGAGCGTGAAGCCGATGGGCGCCGCGCCGCTGGCGTCCAGATCCGAGAGGTTCACGGTGAGCAGCTTGCGGGCCAGCAGCTCCGGCGGGTGCCAATCCCGGCGGAAGTGGACGCCCTCCTCCATGAGGTCCGTCGTCGTGAGCAGGATCTGACCCGGCGGAGGCGGGGGCAGGGCGCCGCAATCGTCCGTCAACGCCGCCCCGCCCAGGAAGCGGGCGCGGATGAAGGCGAGGATCTCCAGCTCGGAAAGGGGCATGGGAGACCATCTTCGCGCAAAGTCGCCTTTTGGCCCTCCCGGCCCCTGTGCTAGCCTTCAAGGGTTGCCCCGCGGGGCGTTCAAACGGAGACACACATGGCCATCACCAAGGTCTGGATCGAGGAAGGCTGCATCGTCTGCAACGCCTGCGAGGCCGAGTGCCCCGATGTGTTCCATGTGACCGACACCACCTGCACCATCCGCGCCGAGGTCCGCGTGGACGGCACCCAGAGCGAGAACCGCGACGAGATGAGCGAGCTGAACGGCGATGTGCAGACTTCGCTCGAAGACAGCATCGTGGCCGCCGCCGCCGGTTGCCCGGTGGAAGTCATCAAGTACGAGAAAGCCTAAAGCGCCGGGGCTTTCGATCGGAAGGGCGCCGAAAGGCGCCCTTCCTGTTTCAAGGCCTCTTGCGAGACGATGGAAGGCCACGCCCGGGAAACCGCCATGCTTGAAAAACTCACCGCCGATCTGAAGACCTCCATGCTCGCCAAGGACGCGCCCCGCACGGGCGTGCTGCGCATGGCGCTCGCCGCCTACAAGAACGAGGCCGTGGCCAAGGGCCTCGGGCCTCAAGGCGAATTGCCGGAGGCGGATTCCATCGCGCTCTTCAAGCGCCTCGTGAAGTCCCGCGAGGACAGCATCGAGCAGTTCGCCAAGGCGGGCTACGCCGACCGCGCCGCTTCCGAGCAGGCGGAGATCGCCGTGCTCAAGGCCTACCTTCCCGCCATGCTGGAGGGAGTCCAGCTCGAGACAGCCGTCCGTGAAGCCATCGCGAAGAGCGGCGCCAGCTCGAAGAAGGACATGGGCCTCGTCATGAAAGCCCTCACCGCCCAGCACGGCGGCGCCTTCGACGGCAAGGCCGCGTCCGCGCTCGTCAACTCGCTACTCTCGTAGGCTTTTGGCTTTCGGCTCTGGGCTCTAGCCCGCGCCGACCCATCCGCATGACGAGTCCAGCGAAAGCCCAAAGCCAAGAGCCGAAAGCCCAGAGATGAAACAATCCAAGCTCCTCCTCCAGACCCTCCGCGAAACGCCCAAGGACGCTGATGTCGTCAGCCAGCAGCTGATGATGCGCGCGGGCATGATCCAGAAGCAGGCCGCGGGCATCTACAGCTACTTTCCCCTCGCCGTGCGCAGCATCAAGAAGTTCGAGCAGATCGTCCGCGAAGAGCTGAACCGCGACGGCTGCCAGGAAATCCTCATGCCCATGGTGCAGCCCGCCGAGCTCTGGCAGGAGAGCGGCCGCTGGACTTTCTATGGCAAGGAGCTGCTGCGCTTCAAGGACCGGAAGGAAGCTGACTTCTGCCTCGGCCCCACGCACGAAGAGGTCGTGACGGACATGGTGCGGCGCACGGTGCGCAGCTACAAGCAGCTGCCCATGAATGTCTATCAGATCCAGGCGAAGTTCCGCGATGAGATCCGCCCCCGCTTCGGCCTCATGCGCGGCCGCGAGTTCGTGATGAAGGACGCCTACTCCTTCCACGCCAGCGACGCGGACTGCGACCGCGAATACTGGGTGATGTTCAACGCCTACAAGCGCATCTTCAGCCGCCTCGGCGTGAAGTTCCGCCCCGTCGAGGCCGACAGCGGCGCCATCGGCGGCTCCTTCACCCACGAATTCCATGTGCTGGCGGGCTCAGGCGAGGACGGCATCCTCAGCTGCGACACCTGCGACTACACCTCCAACATCGAGAAGACCGAAGCGCCGGTGCTGGCCGCCGGGGACCACGGCGCGGCCTTCGAGCTGAAGCGCGATCACTTCCAGACGCCCGGCGTGACGGGCCAGGTGGAGCAGGCCGCCGGCATGATTGACGCCGAGCATCCGAAGGGCATGCCCATCACGCAGACGAGCAAGTTCTACCTCTTCCGCGCCGTTTATGCGGAAGGCGAACCCAAGCTCGTCGGAGCGATCCTTCGCGGAGATCACGAGGTCAACGCCGTGAAGGTGAAGAACGCCGCGGGCGCCACGGACCTGGAGATGATGCCGCTCGAAGAGGCCGAGTCCTTCACCGGCGCGAAGAGCGGCTTCATGGGTCCCGTGGGCCTCAAGCTGAATCTCGTCTTCGTGGACAAGAGCCTCGACGGCGCCGTGAACCTCACCTGCGGCGCGAACAAGACCGACTTCCACCACTTCGGCCTCGATCCCAAGCGCGACCTGCCCGGCGCGACTTTCGCGGACATCCGCATGGCTTCCGAAGGCGACACCTGCACGCGTTGCGCCCAAGCTGGAAGGACAGGCGGCCACTACCAGGCCTACCGCGGCATCGAGGTGGGCCAGGTCTTCAAGCTGGGCCTGAAGTATTCGAAGGCCATGGGCTGCACCTTCCTGGATGAGAACGGCAAGGACCAGCCGATGGTCATGGGTTGCTACGGCATCGGCGTGACACGCACGGTCGCCGCGGCCATCGAGCAGAACTTCGACGAGGACGGCATCGTGTGGCCCTGGCCCATCGCGCCCTTCCAGGTGCATCTGCTCAGCCTCGACCC
>CAYYJN010000100.1:0-4500 GCA_964472275.1 uncultured Solibacteraceae bacterium | reverse complement strand
GAAGGCAAGCAACCCCTCCAGCTCTTCGCCGAAACCAGCGTCGAACGCCTGCGCGCCAAAGCGTGGATGAAGGAGGCGGTGGAAGAAAATTAATCCGCAGATTGCGCCGATGACGCCGATTCAAAAGCCGGGCTTCATCGGCGTAATCCGCGTAATCTGCGGATGAATGAGGTTTTTCATGCGATCCATGACCGCCTTCTCCGAGTTGATCCGCCCGTTCGGAACGGGTCGCCTGCGCCTATCGCTTCGGAGCGTGAACGGCAAGGGACTGGACCTTTCGATTCGCCTGCATCCTTCGTTGTTCTCACTTGAGACGAGCCTTCGAGCTCAGGTCCAAGCCGCCGCCAAACGCGGCAAGCTCGACCTCGCCATCGAGCTTCAAGACACGCCGGAGTTGGAGCCGCAGGTGAATCGCGCCCTGCTCCGCGGCCTCGCCCAGGCATGGCGGGAGGACGCGGAACGGCTGGGACTGCCGCCTCTGTCCGCCGAAGCCTTCTTCCGGGTGCCCGGCGCCTTCCTGCCGCCGGAAACGGACCTCGCCGCCCGCGCCGAAGGTCCACTCCGCGATGCCCTGGACGCGCTGCTCGCGGATTGGAACGCCAACCGCGCGCAGGAAGCCGTGCGCCTCCGCCCCTTCTTCGAAGAGGCCTTGGGCAAACTCCGCTCCCTCCTTTCAGTTCTCAAAGCGGAGGCCGAAGCCCAGGCAGCTGAACTGCCCGCCCTCTACGCGGCGCGCCTCGACCAGGTGCTCAAGGACGCCAAGCTCGAAGGCCAGCTCCCGGCTGATCGCGTCGTCGCCGAAGCTGGCGTGCTCGCCGAGCGGCAGGATGTGCGCGAAGAACTGGTGCGCCTCGCCGCCCATCTGGACGATTTCGGCTCGCGCCTCGCCAAGGATGCGCTCGAAGGCAAGTGGACCGATGTGTGGGCCCAGGAGGTCCTGCGCGAACTCAACACCTGCGGTTCCAAGTGCAAGCGCCTCGCCATGACCCGCGCCGTGATGGAAGCCAAAGGCGCGCTGGATCAGCTCCGCGAGCAGGCCGCGAATCTGGAGTAGTCACCCAAGATTTTCGTCAGCGCGGATCGTAGGGCAGGTCCATGTCCGCCCGCCAGGCGCCATAGAGCGCCGTGCGCGTCCAGTCCTGAAGATCGGGATGCAGGCGCCGCATGCGGCGGGAGATGAACCAGACCGCGCCATCCTTCATGCGGAGCTGGTCGTAGGAAGCGCTCCGCACCTTGGCCATGTCATCCGGCGGGACATTGCCCGGGTAGACCGCGAGGGCGTAGCGACCCGCAACGATGTCCGCGGCCCATTGGTGGCCTTCAAGGAGCGCGGGGTCTTCCGGCAGGTGGACTTCCGCGATGGCGGCGTTCCCATGGCGATAGCCGTCGAAACGGGCGAGGTAAGTTTCGCCGCTCGGCGAAGTGGCCAACTTGAAGGGCCCGCTTCCGATCGCGTGAGGGCCGCTCCCCGTCAACAGAACGGTGGCGGGAACGGAAAGCCGCTGCAAGACTTCCCAGGGCTCCGGGAAATCCAGGTCGAAGGTGCGGTCATCCACCACCGTCCCCTTCGCCCCGGACTGGAAGGGACCTTCCACCATGTGGCGCAGCGCCGCCAACGCCCATCGCGATTCCAACAGGTGCCCATCGTGAAGCCGCACGGCCTGCCGCAGGCGAACGCGCCAATGGCGGTGATTGGGGCTGGCCCATACCGCTTCAGCCAAGAGACCCGTCCAGCCTCCGTCCGCGCCGGCATTCGAGGAAGGCGTGAAGAGCGGTTCGCCCACCTGGCGGATGAGGAAGGCGTGGAGCCCTTGACCGCTGGGCACGAGCATCTGCACGCTCGCCTGGTCCTGGCCCGGATCGGGGTTGGGCGCCACGAAGAGCGAGGCGTCGGATGCGAGCGGCACGGGCAGCAGCCGGTTCCGGCTCCACCAGAAGCCGCCCGCGACCAGCGCCGCGACCACCAGGATGAGGATGGCGACGAGCCCCTTCTTCATGCCTTCCTCCTTCAACCCGCGTGGAGCCAGGATGCCATGGGCTCCAGCCGCGCGAGCGCCGTCTCCATATCCGCCTCGGTCAGATCCCGGTGCGCGATGAAGCGGATGGCCGCGCCCACCGGCACCGCGAGCACGCCCGCCTCGGCCATCCGCGCGAGGACGGGGCCTGGGTCGGCCACGGGCACGAGGAGGATATTCGTCTCCGGCTCCGGAGCGGCGATGCCCAGGTTCCGCAGGCCCGCCGCGAGGCGCGTCATCTTGGCGTGATCCTCCTGGACGCGGGGCAGGTAGTCCAGCGCCACGAGTCCCGCGGCCGCCACCACGCCGCCCTGGCGCACGCCGCCGCCAAGCATTTTGCGGACGCGTCGGGCCTCTTCGATGAACGGCTTCGCGCCGCAAACCAGCGAGCCCATGGGCGCGCCCAGCCCCTTGCTGAGGCAGACCTGGACCGAATCCACGCCCGCCGTCAGCGCGCGCAAGTCCGCACCCAGCGCGGCCGCGGCGTGCCAGATCCGCGCGCCGTCGAGATGCACCTTCAGGCTCGCCTCCTTCGCCGCCGCGACGAGCGCGTCATGCTCAAGCTTCGGGATCACGGCGCCGCCCGCGAAATTGTGCGTGTTCTCCAGGCAGAGCAGCGTCGTGCGCAGGTTGAAGTAGGGCCCGGGTCGCCCCGCCGCGGCGGTGACGGTCGAAGCCTTGGGCCGCCCCGGCCCGCCGTCCCAGGGCAACGCCTCGGGCATGCCTTCCGCCAACCAGGCCGCCGTGCCCAGCTCCGAGCCGAGCACATGCGATTTCTCCGGCGCGAGGAAGCGGTCGCCGCGCTTCAGGTGCAGCATCAGCGCGATGAGGTTCGCCATGCAGCCGGACGGCGTCCACAGCGCGGCCTCCATGCCCAGCAGGTCCGCGACCCTCTCTTCGAGGCGCCGCATCGTCGGGTCGCGTTCGAGCACATCGTCCCCGACCTCCGCCTCCGCCATGGCCTTCCGCATCTCGGGCGAAGGCTTCGTCACGGTGTCCGAACGGAAATCGAGCGCGCGCATGAAAAGCATTGGACCACGAGGCATGAGACTTGAAACATTCTAGTTTGCATTACAGACTTATCTTCGCAAACATGGAGACACTATGGAACCCGACCGCCTCGCCCAACTCTCCCGCCGCTACGCCCGCTACAGCCACGGCCTGCCCGGGCTCAGTCTCGCGCTGGGCGGCGTGACCATGCTGCTGTTCCTGACCGTGCCGCCCTTTCTGGCGAACCACACTCAAGTCTGCGCGGACAACTATCGCAGTTTGCTGGCCCTCGCGGTGGCCGTCCTGATGACGGCCTGGATCCTGGCCAAGGAATGGCTGCGCCAACGCATCTATCAGTCCTTGGGGATTACCGGAGCCGAGGGCTCAGCCGCGGAAACGGTGTTCAACAGGCTACTCGCGACCGCCATCGCGTTGATCGCCCTTGCTTACCCGGTGAGGCTCCTCGCGATCCAGCCCCATCCCGGCGCGTTGCCCACGACCATCCAGATTTATATCGGATTGACCGCTTGCCTCGCCCTGCCCTGGTGCACGGTCCGCTTCATCCGCGGCGTCACCGAGGGCATCCTCTGGTTCCTCCTCTGCTTCTGGGGATTGGCGCTCGCGTGGACCTTCCCGCTGGCAGGAGCCCTCTTCAACGGCACAGGCCCGCTCTCGGTGATCCTCATCCTCACGCTTCCGCTGGCCTATTTCGGTGGGCTCATCGTTGGTCTGGTCCAGCACTTCAACTTCCTCCGCCTCGTCCGCGAGATCCGCGCCCAGGAGACGCCCGATGAATAAGGCGCCCGGCAAGCTCCAGGCCATCCTGGATCTGGACCGGCTCGTGCACGAACCCGCGCGGCTGGCGATCCTCTCGGTGCTCTCGGGCGTGGATTGGGCGGAATTCAAGATGGTGGAAGCGCTCACCAAGCTCACGAAGGGCAACCTCAGCAGTCACCTCGTGAAACTGGAAGAAGGCGGCTATGTGGCGATCCACAAGGGCTACCGGGGCAAAGTGCCGTTGACGACGCTTTCCATCACGAGGCCGGGCCGGGAGGCGCTGGACCGCTACTGGGAGCAGATGAAGCAGGCCGCGCCGAAAAAAGGCTGAACGGCATCAACCGCAGATTCCGCAGATGACACAGATTAGGGACCGGACGATTCGCAACGATTCGCATTCGGATTGATCAGAACCGCCAAGGACACGAAGAAAAAGCTTTCACCACGGAGGCACGGAGACACAGAGGGGACGAGGCACATCCGCTGCCCTCCGCGCGGTGTTTTTCTTCCGCAGTCCAGGCCGCGATGTTCTATCGCTTTGCTTGCAACACGGCATTAATCTGCGTCATCTGCGAAATCTGCGGATGAATACAAGATCCTGTCAGGCGCGGATCCGGCGACTCCGTGGGACACTGGTCCTTTCGGCTTGGGGTTTCCATGCACCTTTGGCACGCCATCCTGCTCGGCCTGGTCCAGGGGCTCACGGAATTCCTGCCGG
>CAYYJN010000099.1:0-4611 GCA_964472275.1 uncultured Solibacteraceae bacterium | reverse complement strand
GCGGTCTTTCAGGATCGGCCAGTTTCCGAAGGCCAGGATGCACAGCACGATGAGCGCGCCGACGCCCGGGATCAGGATGAGCAGGGACATGGCGCCGCTGTAGCCGGCCTTGGAGAAGATCCGCCAGAACAGCCAGATCTGGAAGACGAGGATGGCCAGGACGAAGAGGGCGATGAAGGCCCACACGAAGCAGCCCAGCGCCATGAGGCCCGCCGCCGCGGCGTCGGGGTTGGGGTCGAGAAGTCCGAGGAAGCCCATGGTCACTCCTTGATGAAATCGCGCCAGAGCATGGAGGGCTGGATGCCCGAGTTGCGCTGGTACTTGCCTTTGGCGTCGTAGCTGTCGAAGTCGCCGGTGACGGAATGATAGAAGATCTGGCAGATCTCCACGCCGCCATAAATGCGGATGGGCTGGATGCAACTGATCTCCAGCGTCCAGTAGCCGCAGAAACCGATGTCGCCGAAGCCCGCCGTCACATGGACGAAGAGGCCGAGCCGCCCCACGGAGCTGCGGCCTTCGAGCATCGGCACCATGCCGTGGGTCTCGGTGTATTCCTGCGTGCGGCCCAGGTAGAGGCGGCCCGGCTCCAGCACCAGGCCCTCTTTCGGGATCTTGAGATGCTCGATGGGATTGGGCTTCGCCATGTCGAGCACTTCGGGCGTGTAGACGGCCAGATCCTCCGAGAGGCTCAAGTTGTAGCTGTTGGGATTGAGGCGGCCCTCCTCCCAGGGGCTGATGACGATCTTCCCCTCGTCCCGCGCCGCGAGGATCTGCTTGCCGGTGAGGATCATGGCGGCTCCTGGGATGCGAAAAGCGCCCGCGGTGAGGCGGGCGCTCGAATCAGATTGAAGCGCGGCTCACGCTTGCGAGAACGCGGCCTTCACTTCGGGCTTCACGAGCACGACGATGGCCCAGATGCCGATGGGCCAGCCCAGGAGGCAGCAGGCGAAGCAGGGGATCAGGGCCAGGATCGCGGCGGCCATGGCGAAGCCCCAGCTCTGGAGGTTCTTCATCTTCGAGGCGCCGATGAAGATGACGACGCTGATGACGATGCCAAGGATTCGGAAGACCAGGCTGCTTCCCATGATCATCGCCGCCATGCCCTTGTCCGCGCCCGGCATGCCGCCCGCGAAGTTGAGGCCGAAGACGCCGAGGCTGAGAAGGATGCCGACCAGCGCGAAGAGGATGCTGATGCCCGCCGTGACCTGAAGGCCGATGGCTGGTCCGTTCACTTGCTCCTGAGGGGTGCTCATGGGGGCTCCTGAGGTGTCTTGAGGTTGGGATCAGCCGAGCATGCCGGCGAACTTGGAGATGATGGGGAAGGACCACTTCTCGCCGCCGAAGGCCTTGATCCAGCCCATGATGGCGCCGCCCAGGCCGAGGACGACGAGGAAGATGTAGCCCAGGCAGCCGATGATCCAGCCGAGGAAGGGGATGAGCCAGATGACCATGAGCGGGATCCAGCAGATGATCACCGTGATCGCCAGCGCCAGGCCCTGGCGCGCGTGCCAGTAGACATATTCCTTCTGCGGATCGTCGCGCTTGTCCTTGAACATCAGGAAGGGGACGAGGGAGAGCAGGCCGAAGTAAGCGAGGAACAGGTGGATCTTGTCCTCTTCGGCGAAAGGCTGGGTGGGGGTGGTTCCGTCGCTCATGGCGGCTCCTGGGGTGGCGGGGGATTGTCCGGGATCGGTGAAGTGGCCGAACTGGGGGGCCTCGGGCGCCTTGGGGGCCACCGGGGGCTTCGCGGGCTCGGGAGGCGCGGCCTTGGGCGCGATGCTGGCCTTGACCGCGGCCATCTGGTCCGCGCTCATGCGCACGGTGCCCGCGGGGTTGCCCTCGCCCATGGCCTGGATCGCCACGGTCGCGCCTTCATCGGACGCGGGGTCCAGGAAGGTGATCTGGATCTGGCCGAGCGTCACCCGGTCCCCATGCTTCAGAGGCGAAGCCTGGACCCGGTTGCCGTTCAGCAGCACGCCGTTGGAGCTTTGGAGGTCCTGGATCTCGTAGCCGGTCCCGGTCTGGCGGATCACGCAGTGGTGCCGCGAGATGCTGGGGTCGGGGATGCGGAGCGCGTTGTCCAGTTCCCGGCCGATGTGGACTTCAGCGTCCACCAGGTCGAACTCGCGGGGTTCTGCCCCGCTTTCCTGGACCAGCAGTTTGGCCATGGCTACCTCGGGTGCGGCGGATGGGGTTTGGGGAAGTGTAGCGGTGGCGGCCAAGACCGCAAAGGGGGAAGCGGCCTTCCCGGATCGGTTTATTCCTTGACCGGGATGCCCAAGGTGGCGAATCCTAGCGGCATCCTTACCCGGCGGAGCAGGCATGGTCCTCTTCAACGCGGCCACCAAGGAACTGACGGCCAAGATCGTCTATTACGGCCCCGGTCTCTGCGGCAAGACCACGAATCTCCAACACATCTACGACACGCTCCCCGGCGAAGGGCGCGGCAAGATGCTGTCCCTGGCGACCCAGACGGACCGCACCCTCTTCTTCGACTTCCTGCCCATTGACCTCGGCACGATCCGGGGCATGAAGACCCGCGTGCAGCTCTACACCGTGCCCGGCCAGGTCTTCTACGACGCGACCCGCAAGCTCGTGCTGCGCGGCGCGGACGCCGTCGTGTTCGTGGCGGATTCCCAGGCCCCGGCGCTGGATTCCAACAAGGAAAGCTTCCAGAACCTCATCGACAACCTGAAAGAGCAGGGGACGGATCTCGCGACCATCCCCCATGTGATCCAGTGGAACAAGCGGGACACGCCCAACGCCCTGGCGGTGGGCGTCCTCAACCAGGAAGTGAACCGCTTCCACGCGCCCACCTTCGAAGCCTGCGCCATGAAGGGCGAGGGCGTGAAGGAGACCCTGGCCGGCGTGTCCAAGCTGGTGCTCAAGTTCCTCGCGGACAAGTACGGCGGCGGCACCATCGAGCCCCCGGCCGTCCTGGCCGCGCCCGCCGCCAAGCCCGTGAAGGCCGCGCCGCCCGTGGTCGCCCCGCCGCCCTCCAAGCCGATGGAAGTGGAAGAGATCGGTTCCTCTGACGCGCTCGAAGAGATCGAGGAGTTGGAGGCCGAGGTGGCTCAAGGCTCCGTGCCCGCCGCCGCCCGCCAGACCGGCGCCTTCCGCCTGCCCCACGCCTCCGTCGTGGAAGTGCCCGTGGTGCTGGACAAGAGCCTCTTCAGCGGCGACGCGCCGGTGGAGATCAAGCTGAAGCTGTACATCAAGTAAGGCTGGAGGCTGGAGGCCTATTTCGCGCGGCGCCTTGGGCGCCGTGCCTTCGTTTAGGCGCGGCCCGCAGGGCCGCCGCGGATCGGACCTCCAGCCTCCGGTCTCCAGCCTCCAGCCTGATTGGGGCAAACTAGCTGATTAGCCTTGAGGCCCCATGTCCCGCCCCGTCGTCACCCGCTTCGCCCCGTCTCCCACCGGCATGCTGCACATCGGCGGCGTGCGGACGGCGCTGTTCTGCTGGCTCTTCGCGAAGCAGCAGGGCGGGCGCTTCATCCTCCGCATCGAGGACACGGACCTGTCGCGCAGCACGGACGACAACATCCGCATCATCGAAGAAGGCATGGACTGGTGCGGCCTCCACTGGGACGAAGGTCCGGTGGTGGGCGATCCCGAGAAGTGGGTCGGCCCCAACGGTCCCTACCGCCAGATGCAGCGCATGGCGTCCCACTACAAACCCGCCATCCAGAAGCTGTTGGATGAGGACAAAGCCTACCGCTGCCGCTGCTCCAAGGAGGCGCTCGACGCGCGCCGTTCTGAAGTGGAGAAGGCCGGGAAGGTCTTCCAGTACAACCGCGGCATGGACGCGGGTCGCGGCTGCGCGGACAAGCATCACGACGCCTCCGAGCCCGCGGCGATCCGCTTCCGCATGCCGGCCAAGGGGGACCCGTCGCTGGATGACGGCGACATCGTCCTCCACGACCTCATCAAGGGCGAGATCCGCTTCCCCGCCGAAAGCCTGGACGACTGGATCATCGCGCGTTCCGGAGAAAAGCCCGGCGAGATCGGCGTGCCCACCTACAACTTCTGCGTGGTGGTGGACGACACCTCCATGGAAGTGACCCATGTGATCCGCGGCGACGACCATGTGAACAACACGCCCAAGCAGATCCCGCTCTTCGCGGCCTTCGGCCATGAGCTGCCCGCCTTCGCCCATGTGCCCATGATCCTCGGCGCCGACGGCGCCAAGCTCAGCAAGCGCCACGGCGCCACGAGCATCACCGAGTACCAGGCCATGGGCTTCCTGCCCTCCGCCATCCGCCTCGCCCTCGCGCGCCTTTCCTGGACGCCGAAGATCAACGGCCACGCCGTCGAGACCGCCGAAGAAGAGCTGCTCACGGACGATCAGATGATCGCGCTCTTCGATCTGGCCGATTGCCAGAAGAGCGCCGCCCGCTTCGACATGGACAAGCTCGCCTGGATGAACCAGAAGCTCATCCAGCGCGCCAGCTGGCAGGAGCTGGAGCCCCACCTCGCGCCCTTCATGCCGGAAGCGTGGAAGACGAAGCCCGACGACTTCAAGCGCGTCGCCATCACCGCCACCCAGAAGGGCAAGAGCCTGAAGGAGATGGCGGGCTTCCTCGACTTCTGCTGGGCCGCGCCGACGGAGTT
>CAYYJN010000098.1:0-4635 GCA_964472275.1 uncultured Solibacteraceae bacterium | reverse complement strand
CCGGCGGGGATGGGCATGCCCACGAAGAAGCGGCCGTCCACCGAGCCCACTTGCACATTGAAGCGGGCGAGGCGCAGCGCGCCGCAGGCCACGAAGAAGAAGCTCGCCGCCCAGCCCACCGCCTGCAGGCGCGGGTTGTGGAGGCCCAGTTCGAAGAAGCCGTAGCGGTAGGCGAGGATGGCCGGCGCCATGCCGAAGGAGACCACATCGGCCAGGCTGTCCAACTGCACGCCGAATTCGGAAGCCGTGTTCGTCATGCGCGCCACGCGGCCATCCATGCCGTCGAAGAAACCCGCCAGCACGAGGAAGGCCGCGGCCCAGCGGAAGTAGTGCTCCGGCTGGTCGGCGGCGGCGTTGAGGCTCATCACCACCGACGAGAAGCCGCAGAGGATGGACAGCAGCGTGATGCCGTTGGGCAGGGCGAATTTGGAGCGGCGCATGGCGCGGCGGCGGCGTTCCCGGCGCAGTTCCCGGCGTTCTTCAGGGGTCAGGTGCGGTTCCATGGTCCGGAAAGTTTAGCTTCGGATGGCTCCCCTCGGACCGGATAATGGTGGGTTCGGAGGAACCTTGCCCCACCTCGTCGTCATCGGCGGCGGCCACGCTGGCATAGAAGCGGCCCATGTGGCGGCCCGCGTGGGCGTGCCGACGACGCTGCTGACGCTCAACCTCTCGGCCATCGGCCAGATGAGCTGCAATCCCTCCATCGGCGGGGTCGGGAAGGGGCACATGGTCCGCGAGCTGGACGCGCTGGGCGGCGTCATGGGGCGGCTCATTGACGCGACGGGCATCCACTTCCGCATCCTCAACGGCAGCCGCGGCGTGGCGGTGCGCGGTCCCCGGGCTCAAGCCGACAAGGTGAAGTACCGCCGCGCCGCGCGGGCCCTGCTGGAGGCGACGCCTGGGCTCACCCTGCGCGAAGGCGTGGCGGCGAAGCTTCTGTGGACCGAGGGGACGCGCGATCTGCGCGGCATCGAGCTCACCGATGGCTCGGTGCTTCCCTGTGACGCGGTGGTGCTCACGGCGGGCACCTTCCTCAACGGCTGCATCCTCCTCGGCGACGCGCGCACGCCCGCCGGCCGCGTGGGCGAGCCTCCCAGCACGGAGTTGGCGGAGCAGTTGCGGGCGCTGGGTCTCCGCCACCGCCGCCTCAAGACCGGCACGAGCCCACGCCTCGCGAAGAGCAGCCTCGACTTCACGCGGTTGGAGCCGCAGCCCGGCGACGACCCGCCCCGGCCCTTCAGCTTCTTCAGCGACGCCATCCCCCAGCCTCAGGTGGCCTGCCACATCGTCCACACCACGGCGGGGACGGAGGCCATCGTGCGGGAGAACCTGTCCAAGTCCGCGCTCTACGGCGGCCACATCGAAGGCGTCGGCCCGCGCTACTGCCCCTCGCTGGAAGATAAGTTCGTCAAGTTTCCCCACCACGCGCGGCACCAGATCTTCGTCGAGCCCGAAAGCCTGGAGAACGACGAAATCTACCTTTCGGGTTTCAGCACGAGCATGCCGGTGGAGGTGCAGGAGCGCATGGTGCGTTCGTTGCCAGGCTTCGAGCGCGCGGAGATCCTGAAGCCGGGCTACGCCATCGAGTACGACAGCTTCGACCCGCTCCAGTTGCGCCGCGACCTGTCCATGGACGGGCTCGACGGCGTGTGGTTCGCCGGCCAGGTGAACGGCACGACGGGTTACGAGGAAGCCGCGGGGCAGGGCCTGCTCGCGGGCCTTAACGCGGCTAAGGCGCTGCTGGGCGAGGAGCCGCTCATCCTGGGCCGGGACGAAGCCTACCTGGGCGTGATGGTGGATGACCTCGTCACCAAGGGCACGGACGAGCCCTACCGCATGCTCACGGCCCGGGCCGAGCACCGCTTGTCGCTGGCCTGCGATCTCGCGGACGAGCGCCTGCTCGCGGCCGCGCGCAAGGCGGGCGCGCTCTCAGGCGCGGAGTTGGAACATCTGGAAACCCGAGCGGCGTATCGCGCCGGAATGCGGGATGCGCTCCATGCGACGCGGGTGACGCCCTCCAATCCCTTCGGCCACCTCGCGGCGGAAGCGGGGTTGAAGCTGGAATCGGGTCTGAGCCTCGCGGACCTCTTCCGCAAGCAGCAGATCGGATCCGACGAAGCGGATCGCGCGCTGGCGATGCTCGACCTGCCGATCGCGCCTTCGGGCTGGGATGCGGACCTGGAGCGAGATCTGCTCCTGTTCGAGGTCCGCTACGGCGCTTACCGGGATCGCGAGACGAAGCTGCTGCAACGGGAGCGGGACTGGGACGCCATCCGCATCCCGGAGGATTTCTTCGTCGAGATCTGGTCCGGCATCTCCAACGAGGTGCGCGAAAAGCTCGGGCGCCATCGTCCCGAGACGCTCGGACAGGCGAGCCGCATCCCGGGTGTGACGCCCGCGGCGGTCACGCTGCTGCACTTGATGATTGAGAAACGGCGCAGCGCCTAGCCGACGATGCCCTTCAGGTAGGCGAGGAAGTCCGGCCCCAGGTCTTCGCGCTTGAGGGCGAACTCCACATTGGCTTTCAGGTAGTCCAGCTTGTCGCCGGTGTCGAAGCGCCGGGCGGGGATGCGCGCGGCCACGAGACGGCCCGCCTCCGCGAGCTTCATCAGCGCGTCGGTGAGCTGGTATTCGCCGCCGACGCCGGGCTCCAATGTTTCAAGGTGATCGAAGACTTCCGATGTGAGCACATAGCGGCCGACCACGGCGAAGCGGCTCGGGGCCGCGTCGGGCGAGGGCTTCTCGACGATGCGCGAGACGGGCCATGACAAATCTCCGCCCTCCGGCGCGCTGACGATGCCGTAGCGGCGCACATGTTCCAAGGGCACTTCCTGCACGCCGACGACGCTCTTGCCCGTGGCGCGGTGGGCTTCCAGCAGCGCGTCCAGGGCGGGCGCGCGCTCGTCGAAGACATCGTCGCCCAGGAGCAGGGCGAAAGGCTCGTCCCCCACGGCCCGCTTGGCGCAGAGGACGGCATGGCCGAGACCCAGCGGTTCGCCCTGACGCACATAGACGAAATGCCCCATGGCGGTGATGGCGCGCACCGTCTCCAGATCCGCGTCCTTGCCGCGCCGGGCGAGGGTGTCCTCCAGTTCGTAGGCCACATCGAAGTGGTTCTCGATGGCGGCCTTGCCTCGGCCCGTCACCATCACGAGCGTCTCCACCCCGGCGCGGATGGCTTCGTCCACCACATGCTGGATCACGGGCGTGTCCACCAGGGGCAGCATCTCCTTGGGCATGGCCTTGGTGGCCGGCAGGAAGCGCGTTCCAAGGCCTGCGACGGGGATGACGGCTTTCTTCACGGAGTTCATGCGGGGCTCCCGCCTCCAGCATGGCTAAGATGGTCCGATTCTTCGAGGCCTCATGGACCGCCGACTCTGGACCGCCCTCACTGAGCATCCCTTGAGCGGATGGATGCGGCCCGAGCCAGCGCCCGCGGTGGACCTGGACGGCGCGACGCGGCTGCTCTGGTGCGGCATCGGCGGCTCCTGGCTGCCATCGGAGGCGTTGGTGGAAGCGCTCGGCGGCGAGGCGATGGGCCGCTGGGTCCCCCTGGTGTCGCCGGAGCCCACGGCCGTGGACTTGCGGGGGGATGACCAGCTCGTCTTCGCCTCGAAGAGCGGCAGGACGCTGGAGCTTTGGACCTGGATCGGGCGGCTTCGGCAAACCAAGGGATGGGGCCAGTGGCGGAAGACACCCCTCGTCATCACCCAGGACGATGGCAACCCCTTGGCGTCCTGGGCGAGGCGCGAAGGCTTCCGCATCTTGCCGTTCCCCACCACGGTGGGCGGGCGCTTCTCCGCCTTCACCGCCATCGGAACCCTGCCACTGCGATGGATGGGCCGCGACGCGGACGCGTTCCTGGAAGGGGCCCGCGAAGCGCTGGTCCAGGCCGAGCGCGGGGACGGCGAGTGGGGTCTCCGCGTTTGGGACATGGTCCGCGCGTTCAGGCAGGGCTTCCTCTCCGGCGTGGATCAGTGGGTGCTGCTGCCCTACGCCCTGCGCCTGGAAGCCTGCGGCGCGTGGTGGGTGCAACTCGTCGCCGAGAGCCTTGGCAAGCAGGCGCAGGACGGCATGCGGCGCGGTCTCATGCCCGTGCGCGCGGTGGGGCCGCAGGATCAGCACGCCCAGCTTCAGCGCTGGCTCGAAGGCCCGCGCAATGTGGGCGTCGTCGTCATCACGACCGATTCGGCGTCGAAAGCGGACGCCAACGATCAGCCGGCGGAGAGTCCGTTTCCAGGACTCGCGCGTTGGAGCGGCGCGCAAATCCTCGCCGCCCAAGCCGAAGGCACCCGCGAAGCGCTGGAGGCGGTCGGAGTGCCCGTCCATCACTGGCATCTTCCGGCCCTGGATGAACGCGCGCTCGGCGCCTTCCTCATGGCGTGGCAACTGGTCGTCGCGCTCACCGGATTCGCGCTGGAGATTGATCCCTTCGACCAGCCCGCGGTGGAGGCGGGCAAGCGCCGGACCCTTGTCCGGCTTGGGCTCGCCTGAATTCTGTAAATTCCGCTTGCGCTTCGGTTGAGGCGTGGTAGTCTGATCTTCCTGCGCGGTTGAGGCTGCGCTGGCGCGGTGGAAACCGCGTAAGGCGTCTTTGAAAACCGGATGGAGAGAAGATGAGAGCCTTGCGAGGTT
>CAYYJN010000097.1:0-4662 GCA_964472275.1 uncultured Solibacteraceae bacterium | reverse complement strand
ACGAGGCCGCCGGTGCCGACCATGGCGTGGTCGCCGACCTTGGTGCCGCTCAGCACGGTCGCGTGGTAGGTGACGCGGGCGCCTTCGCCGATGACCGTGTCGCCGAGGTTCACGATGCTTGGGTCCACCAGGTCGTGCCAGTGGCTGTAGACATTGGCGTAGTCGCTGATGCTCGCGCCCTTCTTGATGGTGATGGTGCCGCGGTCGTCCAGCAGCACGAAGCGGTGGATGGTCGCGTGGTCGCCGATCGCGATGTTGTAGCCGAAGCTCCACTCGATGCCCGTGAAGAACTTCACGCCTGTCCCACAGCTCTTGAAGATGTGCTGGGCGAGCATGGCGCGGAACTTCAGGCCGAGCCAGACATTGGCGTTGAGCGGCGAGTTGTCGAACATCTGCCAGAGCCAGATGAGCGGCTTGATGGGCTCCCACTTCGCGGGGATGAGCTCGCTGTAGTACTCCGCCTCCAGCGTCGCGTTGCGCGGATCGAAGTTGAGGAGCGTCACTTCGTCGTGGAGGCTCTTCGGCTCGCCCGAGACGCCATAGAAGGCGCGGCACAGCTCCACGCACAGCGCGTCGCGGTCCGTCTTCGGGTCGCGGATGCGCGCGTCAATGCCCGCGATCCAGGCTTCGAACTTCGCTTTGGCGGGATCCTTGAGATCGAGGGGGCGGTTCGCCACGGGACGGACTCCAATGCTGACCACATTAGTCAACAATGTGCCTTGGCATCTGTCAATGTCCCATCGGGGTCCCATCGCGCACGGATCGCTAGCCTTCCGGCACACTGAAGGGCTATGGATTCGCGCGATCGCGCCGCTCTTCAGGATCTGCTTCGCTGCGTGGACGCTTCGGCCCTCGGGGAAGGCGTCCGCCTGCGTTGGACGCACGGCTCCGCCCTCGCGCTGCTGCTGGCGCGCTGGTCCACGGCCGAAGGGCGCTTGCGGCCGATGTGGGTGGACGCGCCTAGCGAGGCGGAGGCGCAGAGCCTCGCCGCCGATCTCGCGGCGCTGATGCCCGGCGCGGGCGTCGCGCACTTCCCGGGCTTCGCCCCCTACGCGGGCGGCGAAAGCTCGCCGCCGGGCGCGGTGCTGCGGGACCGCATGGCGACACTGGCGGGGCTCGTGGAAGGCCGCGTGCAGGTGCTTGTCACGGGACCATTGGCGGCGCGGGAGAAGCTGCCGCATCCCTCGTGGTTCCAGAAGCGGCGCCTCGAACTCCGCAAGGGCGCGGATCTGCCCCGCGAGATCCTGCTCGAAGCCTTGGTGGACCTGGGTTATCGCCGCGCCGAGATGGCCTCCCAGCCCGGCGAGTTCAGCGCCCGCGGCCTCGTCATTGATCTCTGGCCCGATCACCTGGATCTGCCCGTGCGGCTGGAGACCTTCGGCGACGAGCTGGAGCGCCTTTCCGTCTTCGATCCCGAAACCCAGCACCGCACGGGCGAGGATCTGGACGCCGTCCTGCTCTACCCGCGCTTCGAAGGCGAGCGGGGGCAGGGCGACGATGCGGATGACGGCTTGAGCGCGATCCTCGACGCCAAGGCCGATCTCACGCCCGAGCCCCAGGACGATCTTGGCTACCGCCGCGCGCGGCTGCTGAGCCACGGCCACTTCCCGGGCGAGGAGCTGTTCTATCCGCTGCTTCCGCATCCGAAAGGCCAGCTCGCGCACTTCGTGCCGCCCTGCCTCCGCATCAAGCTGGACGAGGCCTGGGAGGCCGCGCTGGCCGAGGCCGAGCTGGCGCGCATCGCCGACGCCGTGGCCGTGCTTCGCCGAGGCGGCGTCGTGTGCCCGGATCCCGAGGATCGCTTCGCGGAGAAGGACCAGAGCCGCGCCACGCTGCACCTCACCGAATGGCAGAGCGAGGCGAGTCTTCCCTTCACGGCGCAGAAGGCGCAGGAATTCCAAGGCCGCCTGCGCGAATTGGCGGACGAGGCGCGGCGCCGTGTGAACGAAGGCTGGCGCGTGCGTCTGCTGGGCTCCACCGGCGGCATGCGCGACCGCTTCGCCGAGCTGATGGCCGAGCAGGAACTGCCGCTTTCCGAAGGCACGGGCCCCGGCTGCGCGGCGCTGCACCTCAACCTCAGCGGCGGCATCGCGGTCCCCGAAGCGAAGCTGCTCGTCCTCACCGAGCGCGAAGCCTTCGGTCGCCGCGCGATCCCGTCGGCGCCCAGCAAGAGCAAGTCCGCGGCCTTCCTCAGCGATTTGCGCGACCTCAAGCCCGGCGATCGCGTCGTCCATCTCGATCACGGCATCGGCGAATTCCTCGGCTTCGCCATCCAGAAGGTGGGCGACGAGGAGCTGGAGGTCATTCAGCTCCGCTACGCCGATGGCGGCCGCGTGGGCGTGAGCCTGGAGCGCGCGGACCTCATCCAGAAATTCGTGAGCCCCGATGGCGGCCTGCCGCCGCTGGACAAGCTCGGCGGCGCGGCCTGGGTGAAGGTGAAGCGCCGCGCCAAGAAGGCCATCCGCGACATGGCGGAGGAGCTGCTGAAGCTCTACGCGCGGCGCAAGATGGAGAAGGGCACGGCCTGCGGCCCCGACGGCCCGGACATGGCGGCCTTCGAGGCGAGCTTTCCGTTCGAACCCACGCGCGATCAGATCGAGGTGGGCGAAGCCATCAAGGCCGACCTCGAAAGCGACAAGCCCATGGATCGCCTGCTCTGCGGCGATGTGGGTTTCGGCAAGACCGAAGTCGCCATGCGCGCCGCGGCCAAGGTGGTCTTCGAAGGCCGGCAGGTGGCCGTGCTCTGCCCGACGACCATCCTCTGCTTCCAGCACGCCCGCACCTTCAAGGAACGCTTCGCGGCCTTCCCCATTAGGGTCGAAATGCTCAACCGCTTCGTCAGCGCGGCGGACGCCAAGCGCATCCTCCAGGACCTGGCGGATGGCAAGGTGGACATCCTCATCGGCACGCACCAGGCGCTGGGCGCGAAGGTGGAGTACGCCGAGCTGGGCCTCGTCGTCATTGATGAGGAGCAGCGCTTCGGCGTGGCCCACAAGGAGAAGCTGAAGAAGCTCCGCGCCAGCGTGGATGTGCTCGCCATGAGCGCCACGCCCATTCCTCGGACGCTGCACATGAGCCTCGCGGGCCTGCGGGAGATCAGCCTCATCGAGACGCCGCCCAAGAACCGCCTCGCCATCGAGACCGTCGTCGCGCCCTGGAGCGACGAGCTGCTGCGCTCGGCACTGGACTTCGAGCTGCGCCGCGGCGGCCAGGTCTATGTGGTCCACAACCGCGTGGAGAGCATTGACGCCATCGCCGACCGCGTGCGCGCGCTCGCGCCCACCGCCCGCGTGGGCGTGGGCCACGGGCAGATGAACGAGCACGACCTGGAGCGCGTCATGCTCGGCTTCATGGATGGGAGTATTGATGTGCTCGTGGCGACGACCATCGTGGAGAACGGCCTCGATGTGCCCAACGCCAACACGCTCATCGTCCACCACGCCGACAAGTACGGCCTCAGCCAGCTCTATCAATTGAGAGGCCGCGTGGGCCGCAGCGACATCCCCGCCTACGCCTACCTGATGATCCCCGGCAAAGGCGAGATCAGCGAGGACGCGCGAAAACGATTGCAAGCCCTCGAAGACTTCAGCGAGCTGGGCAGCGGTTTCCGCATCGCGGCCATGGATCTCGAATTGCGCGGCGCGGGCAACCTGCTGGGCGGCGAGCAGAGCGGCCACATCCACGACATCGGCTTCGAGATGTATTTGAAGCTGCTCGAAGAGACGCTCCAGGAGCTGCAAGGCCAGCCATCCGGCACCTTCGAAGTGCGCGTGGATGGCCTCACCGGCGGCGGCCCGGCCCAGCTCAGCCGCGCCTGGATTGACGCCGCGGCCGAGCGCCTCGTCGCCTACAAGCGCGCCTCACGCCTCAAGGGCGAGCGGGATTTGGAGCTCTACCGCCAGGATCTGGAGGACCGCTTCGGCCGCATGCCCGAAGACGACGAGGAATCGCTCAAATTCTTCGAAGTGCTGCGCGTGAAGCTCCGCGCCCAGTACCTCGCCGTCGGCGAAGTGACCCTCGACAAGGGCCGCCTCAAGCTGCGCCCCAGCCCCCAGACGCCGCTGGACCCCACCAAGCTCATGGCCTGGGTCCGCGACACCAAAGACGCCACCCTCAGCCCCGACGGCACCGTCACCCTCCCCGGACGCGCGCCCGGCCTCGGCCTCATCCGCCAGGCCCAGGAAGTGTTGGGGGCGTGGAATAAGCTCTGACTAGAAGCGGTGGGGTGATTCCATTAGGGCTTCGAGGCTAGACCTACGGGAGCATCTAGAAATCCACCGGTCTTCAGTTTCTTGAAAATTTCATCGGCATTTCTCCACGCTTCCAGCGTCAATGGACTCTCGTTGGAGGTCACATCATTTTTCGCCTTGGGAGAGTGGGCGAACTCCTCTTTCCAGAGCTCGGTGAGTGTGGCCTTTGTCGCATCCGGAATCTTCTCTCCGCGGACTACCCCCATTAGCGACGCCTCGATCCAAATTCCTTCCTTCGGCTTCTGATTTTGAACATAGGCCTTGATTTGAAGAATTCTGTTTCGCTGAAACTTTGCGATAGCCATTGGGACGATTTCCTCCAATGGTTTCGGCCCATCTTTGATGGTGATATCTATTGGGGTCTTAGGAAGCAAACTCGGGTCAAAGAGGGTGGGTTCGGAGCAGTTTTAGG
>CAYYJN010000096.1:0-4827 GCA_964472275.1 uncultured Solibacteraceae bacterium | reverse complement strand
CGCCCGCGTCCAGCAGGGCTTCGGCGGTGGCGAGGTTCGTGAGCAGGGCGCGATCATTCAGCTCCTTCACGCCTTGATCTACAAGGCCGACGACCGTCACATCCACCGCGTTCAGCGCGCCGTCCTTGGTCGTCGCCATGAGCGTGAGGTTGGATCCCACCCGCGCGCCAAGGCTCTTCGCGAGGCCCGGGCCGAGGAGCACTTCGCGCGCTGCGTCATCGGGCGAAAGCCAGCGCGAGCCCGCGCCGCCGGGCATCGCGGCGGCGTCCTTCACATGGTCGAGGACGGCCATGAAGCGCGGCTCCCGCGTCGGGTCCACCGCCGTGCCGAGGTAGGCGACGCTGCGGGAACCGTTGGTGAGCAGACCCATGAACTGGATGCGCGGCAACACTTCGGCGACTTCCGGCAGCGCGCGCAACTTCGCGGCGAGCGCCTCGCCATCCGGCAGCGCGAGCTGGAGGCTCTGATCCTCCTGATCCTGGAGCGCCTTTGTCTCCAGCACCTGCATGTGGCCGAGGCCGCCGCGGATGGCGGCGTCGGAGAGCGATGAAAAGGTCTGGGCCATGAAGCCGCCCGCCAGCGCCATGGCGAGGAAGCCCGCGGCGACGACGAGCACCGTGAGCAGCGTGCGCCGCCGGTTGCGGGCGACACTGCGAAGGGCGAGGCGCGCGAGCATCATCGGCGACTCCGTCGCCGGGCCACCGGCTGACGGGCCTCGGGCCTCGGGCCTCGGGCCTCGGGCCTCCGTGCATGCCACGCAGCCAGATCAAGGTTGCCGGGCTCATGAAGTGGCCCGACGCCCGACGCCTGACGCCTGACGCCTGCCGCGCGGTGCCGGGCCTCGGGCCTCGGCGCATGCCACGCAGCCAGATCAAGGTTGCTGGGCTCATGAAGTGGCCCGACGCCCGATGCCCGACGCCTGACGCCCATCACGATTCCTCCACGGCGATCAATCTGCCGTCCGCCAGGCGCGCGACGCGATCGGCCTGGGCGATGACGGCCGGATCATGGCTGGCGACGAGGAAGGCGGCACCCTCTTCGCGGGCGAGGGTTTTCATCAAGGCCAGGAGCGGGCCGCCGTGAGCGTGATCCAGCGCCGCCGTGGGCTCGTCGGCGAGGATGACGCGGGGTTTCGGCGCGAGGGCGCGGGCGATGGCGACGCGCTGCTGCTGGCCGCCGCTGAGCTGGCCGGGCCGGTGATGGAGCCGCGAGGACAGATCCACGCGATCCAGCGCCTCCGACGCGCGCCGCTTGGCTTCGCCTTCGGACGCGCCTTGAAGCTGGAGGGGCAGCATCACATTCTCCAACGCGCTGAGCACGGGCACGAGGTTGTGAGCCTGGAAGACGAAGCCGAGCTTATGAAGGCGCAGATCGCAGCGAGCCTTCTCGGGCAGGCGCGAGACCGGTTCGCCATCGAGCCGCACTTCGCCTTCGTCCGGTTCGTCCAGCAGGCCCGCGAGGTTGAGCAGGGTGCTCTTGCCGGAGCCCGATGGACCCGCGAGCACGGTGAGCTTGCCCGCGGGCGCGTCAAGGCTGACGCCGAAGACGCCCGCCTTTTCGCCGCCGAGTTCGAAGGCCCGGCTCACCCCGTCCAGCTGAAGCATGTTCTTAGGCTATAGGCTCTTGGCTTTTGGCTCTAGCTGGCGCCGACCCACAGGAGCCGGATCGCATGGGTCGAGATGGGCAAAAACCCAAGGCCAAGAGCCTATAGCCTCGCTTGGAAGGCCGTCTCATAGGCCTTCGTGCTGGCCTCCATGCCGCCGTCCACGATTTCGCCGACGAGGTCGTAGGCGTGGCCTTTCACGATGCGCACCTTCTGGATGGTGTTCACCTTGGGCGCGCCGTCCACGATGAGGACGCTGCCATCCACTTCCGGGGCCTGACCTTGCCAACGGCCCTTGACGATCATGTCCGTCTCTTCGTGGGCGCCTTCGACGATCACTTCGAGGATCTGGCCCACGCGGGCCGCGTTCTTCTCCCGGGCGATCTTCTGCTGGAGCTCGAGCAGCTTGCGCTTGCGGGCCTGCTTGGCGCGCTCGGGGATCGGATCGCCCAGGGCGAAGGCGCTGGTGCCCTCTTCGGGCGAATAGGTGAAGACGCCCACATGATCGAACCTCGCCTCCTGGATGAAGGCCTTGAGTTCTTCGAAGGCGGCCTCGTCCTCGGAAGGGAAGCCGACGATGAAGTTGGAGCGGATGGCGATTTCCGGGCAGATGCTCCGGAGCTTTTCCAGCATCTTCATGAAGCTGGCGCGGCTTCCGCCGCGGGCCATGGCCTTGAGCACGCCCTGATCCGCGTGCTGCAAAGGCATGTCCAGGTATTTGGCGCAATTCGGCGTCTCGGCGATGGCGCGCATGACGCCCTCGGTGAGGCGGTTCGGGTAGGCGTAGTGGATGCGGAACCAATGGAGGCCTTCGACGGCGCCAAGAGCGCGGATGAGCTTCTCCAGCGCGTCGGGGTCGCCGAAATCGCGGCCGTAGTCCGTCGTGTCCTGGGCCACGAGGCTGATCTCCAGCGCGCCGCTTTCCACGAGCCGCTTCGCCTCGGCGACGACGCTTTCGACGCTTCGGCTGCGCTGGCCGCCGCGCAGCTTGGGGATGATGCAGAAGGCGCACGAATGGTCGCAGCCCTCGCTGATCTTGAGGTAGGCGCTCGCCTTCGGCGTCGTCACCATGCGCGGCGAATGCTCGTCGTAGAGGTAGGCGGGATCGCGCTCCAGCTCCTCCCAGCCCGCGCCGCCGATGACTTCGGCGATCTGCTCGATGTCGCGGGTGCCGAGGCAGGCGTCAATCTCCGGCATGTCGGCCATGAGCTCGTCCCGGTAGCGCTCCACGAGGCAGCCGGCGACGATGAGCTTCTTGCACGCGCCCGTCTCCTTCATGGAGGCGGCTTCGAGGATGGCCTCGACGCTCTCCTTCTTGGCGGCGTCAATGAAGCCGCAGGTGTTCACGACGAGCACTTCGGCCTCGTCCATGGCGGCGGTGATCTGGTAGCCCTTCAGCCGCAGGTGGCCGAGCATGACCTCGCTATCCACGAGGTTCTTCGGGCATCCCAGGGACATGAAGCCGACCTTCGTCACGACTGCCTCCTCCCGCCGAAGCGGGAACCCATCAGGATAGCGCGGGATGCCGGAATTGTCCTGGACGATCTGCTAGACTCAGGGCCTCACCCCGCAAAGGCCCATGCGAATTTTCCTCACGGTAGACGGCGCGCTCCATCCGGTGGACCTCACGGAAGAGGGCGTGACGCTCGGGCGGGGCGAGGCCGCGGGCCTGCGGGTGCCGGTGAACGCCGTGAGCCGCGTCCACGCGCGCTTTTTCTTGAAGGACGGCCAGCCCCATGTGGTGGACATGAAGAGCCTGAACGGCACCACCGTGAACGGCGAGTCCGCGGCGGAGGCGAGGCCTTTCAAGAAGGGCGACCGGGTGCTGCTGGGCGAGATCCTCGTGAAGTGGGTGGAGGGGCCGAGCGCCAGCCAGGAACCGGCGCCGGAACCCTTGGGCACCATCAGCGCCGCGCTCAAGACCGGCGGGGCGAAGGGCACGAATCCCGCCAAGGTCGCGATGGAAGATCGGGCCTTCGACGCGTCGGGCTCGATCTTCATCCCCCACGCCAGCCTGGAGAAGATGCTGGCGGAGCCGCCCACCAAGGCGACCGGCGCGGCCGGCGCGGATCGCCAGGCCTTCCTGCAGCGCCTCGCGGCCATGGCCGGTTCCCTGCTGCGCGCCGCGAGCTTGCAGGAACTGCTCGAGAGCGTGATGGGACTCGTCACCGAGCAGATCCGCTGCGAGCGCGGCTCGATCCTCCTGGCGGACGCCGAGGGCGAGCTCGTGCCCGAGCTGGTGTGGGAGGAAAAGCCCGGCGCCACCACGAATCCCATCAGCCGCACCATCGCCCGCACGGCCATGCAGGACCGCGTGGCGATCCTCACCATGGACGCGCGGCTGGACCCGCGCTTCTCCTCCGGCGACAGCATCAAGCTCCACGGCATCACGAGCGCGCTCTGCGCGCCGCTCATCGTCGAGGACCAAAGCCTCGGCGTCATCTACCTGGAGGCGAGCGTCGCCAAGGGCGGCTTCAACCGCGAGGATGAGCACCTGCTCAGCGCCATGGCCAACTTCGCGGCGGTGGGCATCCAGCGCGAGCGCGAAGCTCGCTTCCGCCAGCGGCTGGAGCGCTACCATTCGCCCCAGGTGGTGGACCAGATCCTGAAATCCTCCCAGAGCAAGGAAGCACCCGGTCTCCAGGCCATCCGCTGCGACATCACGGTGCTCTTCGCGGACATCTCGGGCTTCACGCGCATGAGCGAGGGGATGGAGCCGCTGCAACTCGCCGGCATCCTCAACCGCACCTTCGAGGCGCTCACCGAGCAGATCTTCGTGCGCGGCGGCACCCTCGACAAGTACATCGGCGACGCGATCATGGCCTTCTTCGGCGCGCCCACGCCCGACGCGGACCACGCCCAGCACGCGGTGGAGGCCGCCGTCGCCATGCAGGAGGTGCTGAAGGTGCTCAACGCCGAACGACCGGAGGGCTTCCCCGAACTGCGCATGCGCATCGGCGTCAACAGCGGCGAGGCCTTCGCCGGGGACATCGGCAGCGAGAAACGCATGGACTACACGGTGATGGGCTCCACCGTGAACCTCGCGTCGCGGCTGGAAAGTGGCGTCGCCAAGCCCGGCATGATCGTCGTCGGCCCCGCCACCGCCGAGCGGTTGAAGGGCATGGCGCTCCAATCCATGCCCCCGGCGAGCCTCAAAGGCATCGAGCATGCCATCGTGCCCCAGGAAGTGCTCTGGGACGAAGAGGAGACGGTCGGGGGCTGAG
>CAYYJN010000095.1:0-4918 GCA_964472275.1 uncultured Solibacteraceae bacterium | reverse complement strand
GCGCGCAAGAAGAGGTCGTCGTCTATTCCACCGGGCACGGGCTCGTGATCGCGCCCGCATCCGAAGGGGTGCGCGACTTCGAGGCGGCCAAGGCCCATGTGTTCTCCCATCACGATGGCCTCATGAAGCGGCTGGCGGACAAGTGAAGGAGCCCTATTTCCTGGAGCCCGCTGAGGTGGTGGATCTGCATGATGTGGCGATCAGGCGCCATGGAGGAGCCGCAGGCGTCCGCGATCTGGGG
Source organism: uncultured Solibacteraceae bacterium (assembly GCA_964472275.1). Lineage (GTDB taxonomy): Bacteria > Acidobacteriota > Holophagae > Holophagales > Holophagaceae > JAFDVN01. The sequence goes on along the minus strand of CAYYJN010000095.1, from coordinate 4,677 downwards.
GGCCTCATCTCCGCCGTCACGGCGCCGAAGAACCACTGGCACTACAGTGGCGGCGATCTCTTCGATCTCGCGGCCGTGCTTCTGATTCATGTGTCGCGCAACCATCCCTTCGTGGATGGGAACAAGCGCTCCGCCGCCGCGGCGGCCATCGCGTTCCTCGCGCTGAACGGCATGCCGCTCCAGACCAACGATGAAGTGTTGGAGGGCGCCACACTCCGAGCCGCGCAAGGCCAGATGCCTGCCGAGGAGTTGGCGGCGTTGCTTCGAACCCTTCCGCTTCTGGATTGACCATGGCCCAGCCCCTCCACGATCTTCTTGTCCTGACTCCTGTTTTTAGGGGGAACCTCGCGGTTCGCCACAAACTGAGTGGCGTGGTGATCGAATGAGTGAGAACTCTACGATGGCCCCAATCTTCTTGATCCATTGGGGATCAGAGAATGAATACCCAGAATTAGGTGATGTTGAGCTATTCCTTGATGCAGAGTGGGAGCATCGCTCTGTTCCTCGTCCATCAATTTGCGCTTCTCGGGTAACAGAAAGTTCTCCCAATGCATTCTTGGATGAATTGGATCGCGCTGTGGCCGACCCAAACCTTCAACTGCTCTACATAAGCGCTCATGGGACACGAGAGGGGCTTCATTACCAACCTGGTTCACCAGTTGGCCTCACATATTCACAATTGGGTCAAAAACTTGGTAAATCCGCATGCACCTGTATCCATGTTGTTTTTGGTAGTTGCCACGCCATGGATTCCTCCACTGATGTGGGTTTGCATTTGCCAGAGTGTGTCTCTCGCATTTGTGGATTTACGGATGTTCCAGATGCCCGAAGCGTAGCTGCTCTGATTGCAGGGATCATTCTTGACGAGGATCGACTCTTTCTGGGGATATCTGGAGCGATTCAAGAGAGATTAGGCCCCCAGGGGCTTCCGTATGATGAAGCTCTGCCCAAAATCATCGGCACAATGAAGGCCACATTAGAAGGCCACTCTCCTCAGGTTGATGCGCTCGTCTTGCCAGATCCTGGTGCTTTGTTGGTTCGTACACGCGTCCGCAACCCTGATGGTCTTTGGGGCGTTTCACAAGACATCCCTATTTTGCCTGGAGAGTAATCCATGGCCCAGCCCCTCCACGACCTGCGCTTCGTCACCTCCGCTTCCGATGTGAAGCAGCTCGGCGTCTGCCACGCGGAGGTGGCCTTCGTGGGCCGCTCCAATGTGGGCAAGTCGTCGCTGCTGAACGCGCTGGCGAACCACCGGCAGCTGGCGAGGGTCTCGAAGACGCCCGGCCGCACGCGGCTCATCAATGTCTTCCTCACCGGCCCGGATCGTTGGGTGGTGGACCTGCCGGGTTACGGCTTCGCCACGGGGCCCGCGGCCGAAAAGGCCAAGTGGGAGGAGATGATCGGCGGCTACCTCACGGGGCGGCCTTCGCTGCGCATGGTCTTCGTGCTGGTGGACGCGGAAGTGGGCCCCACCAAGCTGGATCTCCAGACCATCGGCTGGCTGCAGTCCGAGGACTTGCCCGTCCGCGTCGTCGCCACCAAAGCGGACAAGGTGAAGCCCAGTCGCGCCCTCGCCCAGCGCCGCGATGTGGCGAAGGTTCTGAACCTGCTGCCCGAGGACATCGCCTGGGTCAGTTCGGACAAGGGAACTGGCATTCAGGACCTGCGGCGCGAGGTGGCGGGGCTCCTGGATCTGTAGGCCGGACCCGTCTACGCCCGTCTGATCTGGCCCGGATTCAGACCGCGCAAAGGACTGGTATGCGCTCTTCTGCATGTTGGGCATGAAAAGCCTGGATTTGGACCTGTCGGGAGCCATCCTGGAAGGGTCATGACCCCCGAGACGCGTCTCGATCCCGGGGCCCCGAGCCCCCTGTACTTGCAGCTGCAGCGCCGGTTGCGGGGGCTGATCCAGCGCGGCGACTGGCGGCCGGGGACGCGGCTGCCTTCGGTGCCGGACCTCGCGGGGCGTTTCGCGGTGCACCGCCTCACGGTGCTGAAGGCCTTGGCTGGTCTCAAGCGCACGGGCTGGATCACGACCGTGCAGGGCCGCGGCAGCTTCGTCGCCGAACGCTTGCCGGAACCGCCGCTGGCCGTGCCGCTCATGCCGAAAGAGGATCCGGCCTTCCCCTTCGAGGGCTCCGCCGCCCGCGTGCGCGAGGACCAGATCGGCCCCTGGCTGGGCGAGACGCTGGGCCGCCAGCAGGATCGCCACCTCGTCAGCTTCTCCGCGGGATTTCCGCCGGAGGATCTGCTGCCCGGCGAGGCCCTCGCGCGCCTCACGCGCCAGATGCTCCGCGAACTGGGCGCGGAGGCCTGGACCTACGCCGAGCCCGCGGGGCACGCGCCTTATCTCGACGCCGTCCGTCGCTGGCTGGAGGCTGAGGGCGCGCCCCTCGCCGAAGGCTGGGGCCTGCGCGCCATGCCCGGCGCCCAGTCGGGCCTCGCGCTCGCCGTGGAAGCGCTCACGGTGCCGGGCGACGCGGTCATCGTCGAAAGCCCCTGCTACCTGGGCCTGCTGGCTCTTCTGCGAGCCCTCGGCCGCGTGCCCATCCCCGTGCCGGTGGATCGCCAGGGCCTGGATCCCGAACGCCTCGCCTCCGTCCTGCAACGCCACGAGGCCAAGCTCCTCGTCGTCGTGCCGAGCTTCCACAATCCCACAGGCATGACGCTCTCCAAGACGCGCCGCGAGCGCATCCTCGCGCTCACCCGCGCCCACGGCGTGACGCTCATCGAGGATGACTCTTATGGCGACCTGCGCTTTGCGGGCTCGCCCATTCCCGGCTTCCGCCGCATGGAGGGCGCCGAGCATGTGATCCACCTCGGCACCTTCTCCAAGTCGCTCGCCGCGGGCCTGCGCCTGGGCTACGCCATCGCGCCCCAGCCCGTGTTGGATCGCCTCGCGCCGCTGCAGGAGGTCCACTCCATCGCGCTGCCGACGCTGACCCAGGCCGTCGTCGCGCGCTACCTGGACACCGGCGGCTTCCATCAGCATGTGACGCGCCTGCGCCGCGCGCTCAAGGCCCGCCGCGACGCCATGCTCGAAGCCATCCACGCCCACTTTCCGAAAGGCACGCAAGCCACCGAGCCCAAGGGCGGCATGCACCTCTGGGTCGTGCTGCCGGAGGACGCCTCCGCGCTGGAACTGCACAAGGAGGCGCTGCGCAACGGCCTCGGCTTCGCGCCGGGCCCGCTCTTCTTCGCGGATGGCCGCGGCGCCGACTGCCTCCGCCTCAACTTTTCCACCCACGATCCGGCCGTCACCAAGGAGGGCATCGCCCGCCTCGGCCACCTGATCCACGCCCGCCCCCGCAAGCACGCCTGAGCTTCACACCGCAACGAAGGAGCGAATCATGAGCCCAACCACGAGCGATGTCCTCACTGCCCCCACCCTGGACCTGCACCCGAAGGCCCAGCCGATGTCCGACGCCGAGCGCGCGGAGCGCATGAAGAATCCCGGTTTCGGCAAAGTCTTCACCGAGCACATGGTGGTCATCCCCTACAAGGACGGGCAGTGGGGCCGCGGCGAGCTGAAGGCCTACGGGCCCATCGCCTTCGACCCGGCGGCGAGCGTGCTGCACTACGGCCAGGCGATCTTCGAGGGCTTCAAGGCCTACCGCCAGCCGGATGGCGGCATCGCCACCTTCCGCCCCTTCGAGAACGGCAAACGCTTCAACACGAGCGCCGCGCGCCTCGCCATGCCCGCGATCCCTGAAGAGCGTTTCGTCGAAGCCGCCGACGCGCTTATCCGCCAGGAAGCGAAGTGGGTGCCCGACGCGGTGGGCGAAAGCCTCTACCTGCGCCCGCTCATGGTCGCGACGGAAGCCGCGCTGGGCGTGCGCCCGGCGAAGGAATACCTCTTCGTGCTCTTCGCCTCGCCGAGTGGCGCGTACTTCTCCGGCGGCGTGAAGCCCGTGACGGTGTGGATCAGCGAAGACTATGTGCGCGCCGCGCCCGGCGGCACCGGCTTCGCGAAGTGCGCGGGCAACTATGCCGCGAGCCTCGTCGCCCAGGCCCAGGCCTCGGAGAAGGGCTGCGACCAGGTCGTGTGGCTCGACGCCGTCCACCGCGAATTCGTGGAGGAGATGGGCGGCATGAACATCTTCTTCGTCTACAACGAGGGCGGCCGCGAGATCGTCGTCACGCCGGAGCTGACCGGCACGCTGCTGCCGGGCGTGACGCGCAAGAGCCTGCTCGAAGTGGCCAAGGAGCTGGGCTACGGCGCGGAGGAACGCAAGATCAGCGTCGCCGAGTGGGACGCCGCGCTGAAGGAAGGCCGCATGACCGAGGCCTTCGCCTGCGGCACCGCCGCCGTCATCACGCCCATCGGCAAGGTGAAGTCCACCAAGGGCGAGTGGCTCGTGAACAACGGCGAGACCGGCCCCGTCGCGTCCAAGCTCCGTGAAGCCCTGCTGGCCATCCAGCACGGCGTGAGCGCGGACACGCACGGCTGGATGCACAAGGTGCTGTGAGCCGACTCGTAGAGACGAGGCATTTTTGGGCCCCTGGCCTTGAACCCCCAAACGAAGAAACCCGGGCTAGGCGCGGGCTTCTCTTGATAGGGCCAACGGGGTTCTCTCCAGGGCCACTCCGCTGCGCTGCGCGTCCCTTCCGGCCGCCTCAGCGGCGGGGCCTTCGGGGCGTGTGGGGCCTTGCGTCAGACAGCGCGCGGCGCTG
>CAYYJN010000094.1:0-5381 GCA_964472275.1 uncultured Solibacteraceae bacterium | reverse complement strand
CCTGCCGCTCGTAGAACTTCACGCCGCCGATGAGCTTGTAGGGGATGTCCAGCGCGCGCAGCGCGTCCTCGATCTGGCGGCTCTGCCAGTTGGCGCGGTAGAGCACGGCCATGCGCGCCTCGCGGTCCCGCTCGCGCTCCGAGAGGATCATGCGCGCCATCCACTCCGCTTCGGCGCGGCCATCATCCGCCAGCTTGAAGATCAGCCGTTCGCCTTCGCCGCGATCCGTCCACAGCGTCTTGCCCAGGCGCTGCGTGTTGTTGGCGATGACCGTGCTCGCCGCGTCGAGGATGCTCTGCGTGGAACGGTAGTTCTGCTCCAGCTTGATCTCCGCCGCCTCCGGAAAGTCCCGCTTGAAGTCGAGGATGTTGCGGATGTCCGCGCCACGCCAGCCGTACACCGAATTGTGCGTGGCGACGCCGTTGGCGATGAAGGCGTGGACGCCCGTGATGTCGAGGTCGAAGACTTCGCCCTTCAAAGGCACGCGCTCGACTTTCACCACGGTGTCGTAGCCTTCCGCCGTGAAGAGCGCCATGCCCGCCTTCACATTGCAGGCGGGGAGGAAGGGCAGGCTCGCCCGCTCGCCGGAGCGACCTCCGCCGAATCGCGCCTGGAGCAGCACTTCCGCGTCGAGGTGCTTCTGAATGCGCTTGGCGTCCTTCAACACGCGTCCGAAATCCTTGGCGCAGGTCTCGAAGCGCCAGCTCCGCGATCCGGCCTTCGCGGGGCGGACGCTGAAGCCGAGCCCTTCGAGCGTTCGTCGTCCTTCCGCATCCTGACCGACCATGGCGATGCGATGCATGGGACTCTTGCCGCGGCGGTCGCCGCAGAGCGTGAGCGTCACCTGCCTGCGCAGGCCCGTGGCCGCCTGGGCGCGGTGGTGGGGAAACTCGATGGCCATGCCGCGATCCAGCAACAGGCGCTCGGCGGAGCATTCCGTATCCAGCGCCGCGAACAATTCGCCGATGAGCTTGGCGTCGTGGACGAGACCATTCACCGATCCGCCCCGACGCGGCGTGAAGGGCATGGTGGGCAGGCCGTAGCTCAGCGAAACGAGCGCTTCCTCCAATCGAGCTTCGTTCTCGGAAGCATGGACGGACAGCACCCACAGCGCGTCGGCGTGCTCCTGCCGCGAGCGCTGGAGGAAGCCCACCACCGGCTTGACCTGGCCGCGCGTGTGGGTCTGCGTCGTGCCCACGCGGAAACCGACCCCGCGCTTGTGCATGAGGTAGACGAAGTGGAGATTGGGCGAAGCGTCCGGGCGGTACCCGGCGAAGTGCATGTGCTCCGGCGTGGAGGTGAGCGCGCGGCCCGCCTTCGTCGTGATGCGGATGCCGCTGCCAGGCGCGGGGCGCGCGCCCGCGCGCAGCACGGCGGCGGGCCGATGATCGCCGCTGCCATGGGGGGCGAGCACTTCGTCGCCCGCCTTGATCCCCTCGATGGCGCGCTCACGGCCATTCGCCATGAGGATCTTCGTGCCCTTCACGAGGCACTGATCTTCATCCCCCACGACGCACAGGTTGTGGTGGGCGGCGGCGAGGTGCTGGACGAGTTCGTATTGGGCACGGTTGGTGTCCTGGTACTCGTCCACGAGCAGGTATTTGAAGCGAGCGCCGTACTGGGCGCGCAATTCCTCGTTGCGGAAGATGCGCTCGGTCCAAAGCAGCAGATCGTCGAAGTCGCAGGCGCGGTGCTTCTTCAAGCCGTCCTGGTAGAGGCCATAGGCGTCCAGCGCCTTGCGGGTCCAGGCGTCGGAGGCTTCCTCCGTGGCCTCTTCGGGCAGGAGGCAGCGGTTCTTCCAATCGGAGATGACCTCCAGCACCTTGCGCGGGTGGAACTGCTTCTCCGGCAGGCGAAGCTCGGCGAGCACCTGCTTCATGAGGCTCTTCTGATCGCTCGGATCGAAGATGACGAAGTCGCGGCCCACGGGGCAGCGCTCGCCTTCGCGGCGCAGGATGCGGGTGCAGAAGCTGTGGAAGGTGCTCACCCAGAGCGATTCGGCGGGCACGCTGACGAGCTTCTGCACGCGCTCGCGCATCTCCTCCGCCGCCTTGTTGGTGAAGGTGACGGCGAGGATCGCCGCCGGATGAACGCCCTCTTCCTCGATCAGCCACGCGATGCGCCGCGTGATGACCGTCGTCTTGCCCGAACCCGCGCCCGCGAGGATGAGCAGCGGCCCGGCCGTGTGCGTGACGGCCTCGCGCTGGGGCGCGTTCAGGCCGCGCAGGAGGGGATGATCGCTGACGGCCTCGGTCATCCCATCAGTTTAAGGGATGGATTCACGCAAAGACGCGAAGGGCGCGGAGAAAGAAGATTTTCTCCGCGCCCTCCGCGTCTCCGCGGCGAAATCAGTTGCCGGCCTTGACCGGCGTGCCCTTCTGGAGCTTGCGGACGACGGAGGTGACGAGCGTCATGGCGTCGCCCTCCGACAGGTGGCCCTTGAAGGCGGGCATGTGGCCCTTGCCTTCGAGGATCGCGTGGGCGATGGCGGCGTCCGTGTTGGCCTTCTGCCAATCGGCGTTGGTGAGGTCCGCGGCGCGGCCCTTCTTGCCATCGGGCCGGGTGGCGCTGCCATCCTGCCCGTGGCAGCCCGCGCAGCTCTGGAGGAAGAAGGCCTGCGCGTTGAAGGCAGGAGCGGCGGGCGCGGATGGGGCCTGGGCCTGGAGGGCGACGGGCGCGGCGATGAGCAGGGCGAGCAGACGCATGGAATCTCCTTAGTGTTTTTTCGCGGCCATGGGCCGGATGACTTCCGTGACGAGCCGGAGCGCGTCCGCCTCGGACATCTGCGCGCCGAAAGCAGGCATGGAATCCTTGCCCTTGAGGATGGCGTTCACCATCTGGCTATCCCGCGTGCGGGCCTGCCAACGCGGATTCGCGAGGTCCTTGCCGCCGAGCCGCTGCCCGTTGGGCCCGCGCCCCGAACCGTCCTCGCCATGGCAGGCGGCGCAGCTCCGCTGATAGAGCGCCTTCATATCCTTGGCGTCTTTCGGCGCTTGAGCGCCAAGGCTCGCGGCGGCCAGCAGGACGAGAACGGAAGTCACAGGGCGCATGGACGATCTCCCTCATGAAGCGATGCCCCCAGCCTAGCGCAGGTTCCCTCCGCCCCGTAGGCTGGAACTGCCCCCCGTGGCGGAATGGCAGACGCAGCGGACTTAAAATCCGCAGTCCGCAAGGACATCCCGGTTCGACCCCGGGCGGGGGGACCAGCATCACACCTTCGCCGGGGTCCTCCCCAGCGCTTCGCGCCTCGCCTCGATGGTCTTGTCGGCTTCGCGGCCTTCGAGCTCCTGGAGGCGGTGGAGTTTCCAGGTGAAGAAGCCGACGCCGAGGGTGAGGCTGCGCAGTTCCACGATGAGGTCGCGCATCTCGGCCTGGGGGACGAGCGCGCCGACGGCGTCCCAGCCGGGCCAGCCATCCTTGGCGTCATAGCCGAGCACCTGGCCGCCGCGTCGCCCGGTGACGAGGCGCTGGGCCTTGGCGGTGAATTCGGCGGGCACGCTGATGGACAGTTCCACCACCGGCTCCAACAGCACGGGCCGCGCGTTGGGCAGGCCCTCGCCCATGGCGATGCGCGCCGCCTGCTGGAAGGCGGCGTCGCTGGAATCCACCGAGTGGTAGCTGCCGTGGGTGAGCGTCACTTCCAAATCCACCACGGGAAAACCGAGCGGGCCTTGGCGCATGAAATCCGCGCAGCCCTTCTCCACGGAGGAGAAATACTGCCGGGGCACGACGCCGCCGACGATGGCCTCTTTGAACACGAAGCCTGATTCGCGCGGGAGCGGCCTGATGTCCAACACCACATCGCCGAAGGCGCCGTGGCCGCCGGACTGGTGCTTGAAGCGGCCGTGCTGGTTGACGGCCTTGCGGATGGTTTCGCGGTAGGGCACCAGGGGCGCGCCATGCACGACTTCGAGGTTGAAGCGGTTCTTGAGACGCTCCAGCGCGACCTTGAGATGGATCTCGCCCTGGCCCCACAGCAGGCGTTCGTGGGTGTCCTCGCTCTGCTCCAGCTGAAGGGTCGGATCTTCCTCGCACAGCTTCTGCAACGCGCCGCCCAGCTTCACTTCGTCGCCGCTCTTCTGGGCCTTGAGGCTCATGGCCATGACGGGTTGGGCGGGCGCGGGCCAGGGCAGATCCGTGGACGACGACGGCGTGAGCCCCTGCCCGGCGTGGGCGTGCTCCAGCTTGCCGAAGGCGACGACTTCGCCGCCGTCGGCGGTTTGGGTCTTGAGCTGCTGACCGCCGAGCAGGCGGAACACGCCCGCCACCCGCGCGCCGTCGAGCGTGCTTCCATCGCTCACCGGACCGCGCCAGACGCGGGCGATGCTCAGGCGTCCCACATGGGGGGCATGCAGCGTGCGGAAAATCTGGACGAAGGCCTCCTTGCCGCTTGGGATCTTCAAGCGGTCCGCCGTGGTGGCGGGGCCAGGCGCCTCGTGGCGCAGCGCCTTCATCAGGCGGCGCACGCCCAAGTCCTTTTCGCCGGAACCGAAGAAGACCGGAACGATGAGGTCGCTCGCCAACTCTTTCCGGAAATCCTCGAAGACCTCTTCGGTGGAAGGCTTCACTTCTTCCAGCAGCTCTTCCAGCAGGTGATCGTCGAAATCGGCGAGGTGCTCCAGCATCTCGCGCCGGGCCTCCTGCTCCTCCGGCAGCGCGGATTCGGGCAGGGGAATGAGGTCGGACGCCCCGCCCGGCCCGGCCTTGTAGGCGCGCTCGCTCACGAGATCCACGAAACCGCCATCCTTGATGGGCAGCTCGCGCAGCACGAGGGGCCGCTCGCTCACGGCCTGGAGCGCGGCGATGGTGTCTTTCAACCGCCCAGCGCCGCCGCCATCCATCTTGTTGATGAAGATCAGGTGCGGAATGTCGCGCTGATCCAAAAAGTGCAGCACCGGCGCGACGAGGATGGCCTTGCCTGGTTCCGGTTCGACGACGACTACGGCGATGTCCGCGACCATGAGGGCCTGCTCGGCGTCCCGCGCGAACTCCACGGAACCGGGGCAGTCCAGGAAGGTCCAGCCTTCGCCGAGGAAGGTGGCGGACGCCGCGTTCAGCTCCGTGCCCATGTGGTGCGCGCGGGCTTCGGCGGAGGCGTCGCCGACGGTGGTGCCATCCTTGGCGGAGCCCTTCTTCGGGATCGCGCCGCAATGCGCCAGCAGGCTTTCCAGCAGCGCCGTCTTGCCCGATGCGTAAGGCCCCACCAGAGCGGCTGCCCGGGGGGCCGAAAGAGTCTTGCCGGTCATGGCATCCTCCTCGAAACGAATGGACTGGGCCGCCATTCTTGGAGCCTGGGCGGAGGATCGCAAGGGAAATCGGGCTGGAGGCTAGAGACTGGAGGCTGGAGGCCAAGCTGTTGCGGCCTTCGGCCGCGACCTTTC
>CAYYJN010000093.1:0-5390 GCA_964472275.1 uncultured Solibacteraceae bacterium | reverse complement strand
AATTCCTCCGTGTGCCCCCAATCCTTCTTCTCCGCCCACAGCGCGAAGTGGATGAGCTCGTGCTCCAGGATGCGGCGCTGCACGCTCTCCGCGTCGTGGCAGCGGATGCCGCAGACCTCCATGGGCCAGGGCCAGTCCCGGCGCCGCAACAGCGGAATGCTGAGACGGATTTCCGGTCGCCACACGCCGCGGCTGTCCTTCTCGATGACGAAGAGCCCCGCGCAGCGCGTCAGCCGCGCCGACCACACGATGGGCGGTGGCGCGAACTCCCAGCCCGCGGCCTTCAAGATCGCGGCGGCGCGGGCGCGGGTGGTAGACATGGAAGGAGGCTCACTTCCGCGCTTGTCTCAGCAGGAAGGCGTTCAGCTTGAGGCCGATGGTTCCCATGCGTTGGAGACGGTCATGGAACAGGTAGCCTGTGAATTCATCCTGCCCCAGTCGGTCGAGCCATTTGCGGTACATCCAAATCGAAAAAAGCAAGATCACCGATGATGCGCTGAGAATGAGGATGAACACGATGACAAGGCCCAGTGGGATGCGCAGGGCAACCAGGCTGGGATTGCGATGAAGAAAACAATCGAGCCCCCACAGGGCGAAAGGTTCAACCGCCAAGATCGGTAAGACGACGGCAGATAAAAAAAGCAGGTTGACGAGGTAGAAAGCGAGGGATTTCACTCCCGTCAGGACGAGAGGACGGAGGGGAGCGATTGGCCCGTCAGGCCACACCTCCGGCTCGTGATCGTTCGATTCATTTCCTGAAGCGTGCGGGTCCATCACCATGTCGCCACTATTCCATAGAGCTTTCGCCTTGGCAGACTCAATGCGCCGCCTTTGGCAGGAGTAGGCGGGCATTCATCGTTCAATCCCACCCGAGGCGGAGCGCTTCATCCAGCGCGCCTTCTGTTGGGAGATCGCGTTCGAGCTCCTGCTTAAGTAGGCTCCATAGCTTGCGAAGCCCTGCCTTCCTGGAGGCTTCTTCGATCCAGGCGTGGTCCCATCCCGGTTGCGCCACCTGGGCTGCGGCGACCGCCAATGCTTGCGTGTAGGCTTCAGCGACCTTCCAGGCGGCGACCTGGGCCAGCCGGTCCAGCACGCAGGCTTCCGGCCGTAGGCACCGGATGCGATCACCCGCGCTTGTAGGAATTTCGACGGCATCTGATTCCGGGTCGAGTTGGAGATCACCCACAGCCAGGGGACCCGTCGGGAATTCCACCGGTTGTCCCTCCACCACCACATGACGACCCGAAGCTTCGATGCCGAGACCCAGCGCCGGGAAGTCCTCGACCCGCAAGGAAGTGACGAAGTCCAGATCGTAGGTCTGGAACAGGCCATCCTGAAGGCCGGTCCAAACCTGCACGGCTTTGCCGCCCACCAGGACCGGGCGCGCCTTCAAGCGCTGGAAGGCCATGATCAGTGAATGAGGCACGGCCAGAGGATGCGGCTTCAGGCCTTCCGTCATGGTTTGGGGATGGAATTCGCGCGCGTGGGCCGATCTCCGGCTTTGCGGACAAGGCTTGTGTCTTCGCGCAGGACCGTGGGGTCTCCGGCTTTCGCGAGCAGCTCGCGTTCCATGGGGTCGCGCGGCTTTCGGGACGGACGCGCCAAGGCTGCGGGTCCGAGGACCGCGACCACCTGGGCGAGGGTCAACCGGGGCATGGCAACCTCCGGGGCCAGTCTAAGCGCTTTCAGAACTCGAAGGTCGGTCCGTTCAGGGTCTGGGCGTCGAGGATGCGGCCCTGGTCGTCGAGGGTGACGAGGCCGCTGGCTTGGCGGGGCGTCATCTGGCTCAGGTGCTGCACGGCTTCGGCGCGGAGGCTCGGGTTGCCGCCTTCGGCGCTTTCGAAGAAGACGGCGCCGACGCGATAGGTCTGGGCCTTCTCTTCGAGCAGATGCAGCTCGCGCAGCTGGCGGTCGTCCACGGGCGAGGGCGCGTCGGTCATGAGGCAGCGCGCCTGGGCCGTCTTGGGGAAGGCGATGACTTCGCGGATGCTCGTCTCGCCGCAGAGCAGCATGGCGAGGCGGTCGAGGCCCAGCGCGAGGCCGCCCATGGGCGGCGCGCCATAGCTGAGGGCGTCGAGGAGGAAACCGAACTTCGATCGCGCTTCCTCTTCGCCGATGCCGAGGGCGCGGAACATGCGCGTCTGGGTTTCCGCGTCGTGGATGCGGATGGACCCGCCGCCCACTTCGTAGCCGTTGAGCACCAGGTCGTAGGCCACGGCGCGGCAGTGGCCAGGGTCGCTTTCCAGCAACGCCATGTCGTCGGGATGCGGCGCGGTGAAGGGATGGTGGCAGGCGACAAAGCGCGCGTGTTCTTCGGACCATTCCAGCAACGGGAAGTCCACGACCCAGAGGAAGGCGAACTTGGATTCGTCCACGAGACCGAACTGGCGGCCCAGGCGCAGGCGCAGCTCGCCGAGCACCTTGCTGGTCTGCGCGTCCGTGCCCACCGCGAAGACCGCGAGGCCTTCGCCGTTCGCCCCGAGCGCCTGCTTGAGTGTGGCTTCCGCCTCGCCTTCGACGAACTTCTTGAAGGAGGAGCTGAGACCGTCCTTGCCCCACTTCACATAGGGCAGGCCGCCGGCACCAAGGTGCTTGGCCACTTCGCCCAGCTCGTCCAGCTGCTTGCGTGACAGCGCGCCGGGCGCCTCGCCCGCGAAGAAGAGCGCGCGCACGCGGCGGCTGCCGCCGCTCTCGGCGGCCGCTCGGAAGAGGTTGAAGCCGCTGTCGGCGAAGGCGGAAGTCACATCGAGGATCTTGGTGGCGATGCGGACATCGGGCTTGTCGGAGCCGTACCACTCCATGGCGTCGGCGTAGGCGAGACGCGGGAAGGGCGCGATCACATCCTTGCCCACGAGCTTCGCCAGCTTTTCCATCAAGGGTTCGATGACGCCTTGCACATCCTGTTCGCGGACGAAGCTCATCTCCACATCCACTTGCGTGAACTCGGGCTGGCGGTCGGCGCGCAGGTCCTCGTCCCGGAAGCAGCGGCAGATCTGGTAGTAGCGCTCAAAGCCGCTCACCTGGAGCAGCTGCTTGAAGAGCTGCGGGCTCTGGGGCAGCGCGAAGAACTCGCCTGCGTGGACGCGGCTGGGCACGAGGTAGTCGCGGGCGCCTTCGGGCGTGCTCTTGGTGAGGATGGGCGTCTCGAATTCGATGAAGTCGTTCTCGTGGAAGTGCTCGCGGATGACTTGAGCGGCCTGGCTCCGGAGCAGCAGGTTCTTCTGGAGCGATTCGCGGCGCAGGTCGAGGAAGCGGTGCTTGAGGCGCAAGTCCTCGTTGGCTTCGTTGCCTTCGAGGTCCTCCACCGGGATGGGCGGCGTCAGGGCGCTGTTCAGGATGCGCAAGGCCGTGAGGCGCACCTCGACCTCTCCCGTGGGCAGGTTCGGATTCTTGGATTCGCGCTCCAGGACGACGCCTTCGGCGCCGATGACGAATTCGCTGCGCAGGGCGCGCACCTTGGCGAGCAGCGCCGGATCCGCCCCCGCCGTGTCCAGGCGCAATTGCGCGACGCCCCAGCGGTCCCGCAGATCAATGAAGACGAGGCTGCCCAGGTCGCGCACCTTGCGCACCCAGCCCAGGAGGCGGACCGTCTTCCCGGCATCGCCCAGGCGCAGCTCCCCGTTGCGGTGGCTGCGTTGAAAGTCGCCCAAGCGGTCGAGCTGCATCGGTCGGTCCCTTTGACCTTTCAGGATAAGGGTTCTTGCCCGTCAGCTCTAGGCATTCTCAGCGGCCAAGTGCCGCGGAACCTCCGCCAGCGGCCACTTTCTTTGTTCGCCGCTCGTCATGTCCTTGGCGGTGACGACGCCTTCGGCCAGTTCGCCGTCGCCCAGCAGCAGGACGGTCTTGATGCCGAGGCGGTCGGCGGAGGCGAAGACTTTCTTCAGCGCGAGGCCGCGGGTGTCCACCTGCACGCGCAGGCCATTGTTCCACCAGCCTTGAGCGAGTTTCATGGCTTCCATCGCGGCCTTGTCTCCGAGAGGCACCAGCAGGGCCGCAGGATTGGCGGGCACTTCACCCTTCACCTGCTGGACGACGCTGGCGAGGCGGTCCAGGCCGATGGCCCATCCGAAGGCGGGCGTGTCGGGGCCGCCCAGCTGCTTCACGAGGCCGTCGTAGCGGCCGCCGCCGAGCAGCGCGCTTTGGGCGCCGAGGTCCGAGCTGAGCACCTCAAACGCCGTGCGCGTGTAGTAGTCGAGGCCGCGCACGAGGCGCGGGTTCTCCTCGAAGGGGATGGCAAGCGCAGTGAGCAGCTCCTTCAGCCGCGCGTGATGGGCCTTCGACGCGTCATCCAGGAAGTCCGTGATGAGCGGGTGGCCTTCCAACGCCTTCTGGCAGCGTTCGTTCTTGCAGTCGAGGACGCGCAGGGGATTCTCGCCGATGCGGCGGTGGCAGTCCTCGCAGAACTCGGCTTCGCGTGCGTCGAAGAAGGCGCGGAAGGCTGCGTAGAAGGCGGGCCGGGATTCGGGCGTGCCGACGGAGTTGAGGCTCAACTTGAGCTGGCTGAGGCCGAGGCCCTTCAGGATCTCGAAGAGCAGCAGCAGGCTTTCGGCTTCGGATTCCGGCGTGGAGACGCCGAAGCTTTCGGCGCCGATCTGCCAGAACTGCCGGTAGCGGCCCGCCTGCATGCGCTCGTAGCGGAACATCGGCCCGATGTAGAAGAGCAGGCGCGGGTCGCTGGAGCCGAGCAGCTTGTGCTCGATGAGCGCGCGCACGACGGCCGCCGTGTTCTCCGGCCGCATGACGACCTCGCGGTCGCCGCGGTCCTTGAACACATACATCTCTTTGTTGACGATGTCCGAGCTTTCGCCCACGGAGCGCTTGAACACTTCCGTGTATTCGAGGATGGGCGTTCGGATCTCCTCGTAGCCGTGCCGCGCGAAGGCCGCCCTCGCGGTATCCTCGACGAGGCGGAACGCCCGCAGCTCGGAGCCGTAGAGATCGCGCATGCCTTTGACGGATTGGGCCATTCGGACACTCCCCCGGACGCTTGTGGCGTCCTTTCTCACCATCAGCCTAATGGCTGGGGCAGGGAAACCGGAAACGGCCGCCGCCAAGGCGCCCCTCATCGTGCTGGACGCGGGCCACGGCGGGGAGGACACGGGCGCCAAGGGACGCGGGAAACTGCTGGAGAAGACGGCCGCCCTCGCCATCGCCAAGGCCACGGGCGCGGCGCTGGAAAAGCTGGGCTACCGCGTCGCTTTCACCCGGAATGACGACACCTTCATCCCGCTCTGGGACCGGGCGCCCATCGCCAACAAGCAGGGCGCGGATCTGTTCGTGAGCCTGCACCTGAATGCCGCCCGAGCGCGCGCGGCCACGGGCAGCGAGGTCTACTTCCTGTCGCTGGGCCAGGCCGAAGCCGATGCCCAGGCGACGGCCGACGCGGAGAA
>CAYYJN010000092.1:0-5415 GCA_964472275.1 uncultured Solibacteraceae bacterium | reverse complement strand
TCGGCCTGCGCGGTAGAATGGGGGCACGCCCGGCCAGCCGCGGACTCCTCCGCTTGGCTGATCCTGGGCGCCCTGAACCTGGCGCACCGCGTGGCGCGTCTGGAACGGGAAGCCACCCAGCACACCCAGGACCTGGAACAGACCCTCAAGCTCCTCGAGTCCATTCCGGATGACATTTCCACCCGTCCCTCTTCCCTATTCGAGGGAGACCTTTCCTGATCGTCCCTGCGAGGCCCGTGATGATGGCCAAGCGCTGGTTCCGTATTGACTGCCGGGAGTCCTTCCCCCGCCCTTGTGCGTTCCGCGCCGCGGCGCGCCTGAAAGCGGGATTCTGGACACCCCCCTATGACCTAGGGAACTCGGCAAGCCTCCACGGCTGAGCGGGGATTCTTGCTGCGCGGCTTCCCGGCCCTTTGCCGGAGAGCCCCCATGAACACGATGAGTTGGATTTTCCTGGCCCTGGCGCTCGCCGCCGGAGCCGTGGCCTGGATGATGGCCCAGAAGGCCGCGAAGGCCCAGGTGGATGGCAGCGCCGCGCGCGCGAAAGCCGAACAGGAATTGCAGGCCAAGGCCGCCCGCACGATGGAGGAGGCCAAGGCCGAGGCCACACAGGTGCGCGAGCAGGGCCAGCGGGCGGCGGAAGCGATGAAGAAGGAGGCCGAACTCCAAGCCAAGGAGCAGGCCCTCGCCGCGCGGCAGAAGGCCGAGGCCGAGGTGAAGGAGCGCCAGGCCCAGGTGGAGAAGCAGGAGCAGAAGCTCCAGGCGCGGGAAGAGAGCCTGGACAAGAAGGTCCAGCAAGCCGAGGAGAAGCAGAAGGACCTCGATGGCCTCTCCGAAAAGCGCAAGGCAGAGCTGGAGAAACTCGAAGCCCGGCAGGCGGAGGCCAAGGCGCTCGTGGAGGCGCAGAGCCAGAAGCTGGAGGCCATCGCCAACCTCACCCGCGAGGACGCGCGCAAGGAGCTCATCGTCTCCCTGGAGCACCAGGCCAAGATGGACGCCGCGAAGACCGTGCGGCGCATCGAGGATGAGGCCAACGAGGAGGCGCAGAAGCGCGCCCGCTGGGCCATCGGCGCGGCCATCCAGCGCCTCGCCTCCGACACCGTGTGCGAGGCGGCGGTGTCTTCGGTCCAGCTCCCCAGCGACGACCTGAAGGGCCGCATCATCGGGCGCGAAGGCCGCAACATCCGCGCGCTGGAGAAGGCGACGGGCTGCGATCTCATCGTGGACGAGACGCCGGAGGCCATCGTCGTCTCCAGCTTCGATCCCATCCGCCGCGAAGTGGCCCGCCAGGCCATCCAGCGCCTGCTCGCCGATGGCCGCATCCACCCCGCGCGCATCGAGGAGGTGGTCGAGAAGGTCAAGGTGGACCTGGACCAGCACCTCAAGGAGATCGGCGAAGCCGCCTGCGTGGAGCTGGGTTTCCCCGATGTGCACCCCAAGCTCCACAAGCTGGTGGGCCGGCTCAACTACCGGCACAGTTATGGGCAGAATGTGCTGGAGCACACCAAGGAGGTCGCGCGCGTGGCCGAGTACATGGCGGTGGAGATGGGAGCGGACGCGAAGGTCGCGCGCCGCGCCGGGCTCTTCCACGACATCGGCAAGGCCATTGACCGCGAAGTGGAAGGCACCCACATCGAGCTGGGCATGGAGCTCATGCGCCGCTTCGGGGAGAAGGAAGAGGTCATCCACGCCATGAGCTGCCACCACGGCGACTTCGAGCCGCGCACGGTGGAGGCCATGCTCATCACGGCGGCGGACGCCATCTCGGCTGCGCGCCCCGGCGCCCGCCGCGAGATGATGGAAACCTATGTGAAGCGCCTGGAGAAGCTGGAGGAGATCGCCAACAGCTACGACGGCGTGCAGAAGAGCTACGCGCTCCAGGCCGGCCGCGAGATCCGCATCATGGTGGACGCGGGCCAGGTGAACGACGACAAGGCCTACTGGCTCGCCAAGGATGTGTCGCGGCGCATCGAGGATGAGATGCAGTACCCCGGCCAGATCAAGGTGACGGTGATGCGCGAGACCCGCGCGGTGGAGTTCGCCCGGTGAGGATCCCCTCCTGACATGAGCGAACCGACCCGCGCCGCCGAGAAGCCGCCTTCCCTCCAGCGCGCGCTGGAGGAGGCGGAACAGTACCGGGCGCTGGCCGAAGGCATCCTGGCGCTAAGCCTCTGCCGCACCGAGGAAGAGATCTTCGGCGTGCTCATGGGCCGCGCCGGGAAGATCTATCCGAGCAACCTCTGGGCCGTCGGCCGTCTCACGGACGCGGCGAACGGCGAGCAGGAATTCGAGCTGCAAGCCTGGACACCCGGGGTCTACGCCCAGCTCGGCGAGGTGCTCAAGGGCCTGCGGCTGCCGATCATGGCCACGGGCTTTTCGCGGATGCTCTATTTCGAACACCGCACCGTGGTGGTGGAGGACTGCCCCAAGCATCCGGAGCAGTTCGACCCGGTCGCCGCCCAGCGTTTCGGGCTGCGCTCCCTCATGGGCGTGCCCCTCGTCCAGAGCGGGCAGTTGGTGGGCGTGCTCTACGGTCTGGCCTTCTTTCAGGACGATCCGCTCATCGTGAGCCCCTTCCAGGAGAGCGGCCTTCAGAACCTCTGTCGCGTGGCGGCCCTGGCGCTCGACCGCGTGCGCGCCCATGGCGAGCTGGCGCATCAACTTGAATCGGCCTCGGGCCTGAATGAGCGCATGCGCGTCTTCCAGACGACCTTGGCGGAGGTGGCGGGCAAACCCGACCTCGAAGGCGCGCTGCGCACCCTCCTCGACGGGCTCGGTGAAGTCACCTCCTACGGGAAGTGGGCGATCCACGCGGTCTCGGAAGGGCGGACGGCGCTCCACACGCTGGTTCAATCCGGCGCGCCCAGCTTGGCGTTCTCCTCCTTGGCCCCCTTGCCCATCGGCGGGCCGGATGCCGGCGTGGGCGGCCGCGCGGCGGAGACGGGCGAGCTGGTGGTGGTGGAGGATCTGCGCCAGGACCCCTCCAGCCAGGCGCACCAAGCCCTCGTCGCCGAACTCAACGCGCGGGCGGCGGTGTCGGTTCCGCTCAAGGGCCGCAGCGGGGAACTCTTCGGCGTCCTCACCGGCCTCCGGGCGCACCGCGGCAAGCCGACCGAGGCGGACCTTTCGCAGATGCGCTTCGTGGCCGATCTGGCGACGCTCGCGATGGAGCGCACCCGGCTCTGGGACCGCCTGCAAAAGGAGCTGGATCAGCGCAAGGAATCCGAGCAGCTCTACCGCACGCTGGTGGAAGAAAGCCTTTCGGGCGTCTACCTCATCCAGGATGGCGTCTTCCAGTACGCGAACCCGGCCTTCTGCAGCATCTTCGGTTACACCGAGGCGGAGATGAAGGGCATGCCCGTCGGCTCCCTCGTCGCGCCCTCCGACCGGGAGACGGTGCTCAACAACATCCGCAAGCGCGTCAGCGGCCAGCTCCAGAGCATCCATTACACCTTCCGCGCCCAGCGCAAGGATGGCCGCGAGATCCTCGTGGAAGTCCACGGCAGCACCGTGCAGAAGGACGGCCGTCCGGCGGTGCTGGGCGTGCTGATGGATGTGACCGAGCAGCAGCGCTCCGCCCAGGACCTGGAGGCGAGCGAGGCCCGCTTCCGCCAGCTCTTCGACGATTCGCCCGAGGCGATCTTCCTCATTGATCCGGCCAAGGGCTACACCCTCGTCAACCGCGCGGCCACCGCCCTCCTGGGACGGCCCGCGAGCCAGATCGTGGGCATCGCGCCGGGCACGCTGAGTCCGCCGCTCCAGCGCGATGGGGAGCCGAGTCTGGACCGCGCGCGGCGCGTGCTGGCCGCGGCCGCCGCGGGCGAGGCCCAGTGGTTCGACTGGGTGAGCCTGAGGCCGGATGGAAGCGAAGTGGAATCCGAAGCGCACCTCGTCCGCATGAAGGATGAAGGGCGCGCGCTCTACCAGCTCATCCTGCGGGATGTGACGAAGGAGCGGCGGGCGCATTCGGAGCGGGAGGCGCTGGAGCGCCAGCTCTTCCAGGCCCAGAAGCTGGAAAGCCTCGGCGTCATGGCGGGCGGCGTGGCCCACGACTTCAACAACCTGCTGACCGGCATCCTCGGCCACGCGGATCTGGCGATGGGCATGATCGGAGAGGGCCCTTCGCTCAAGAAGCATCTGGAGGCCGTGCGCGATTCGGCGCTGCGGGCCTCCGAGCTGACCCGGCAGCTGCTCGCCTATTCCGGGAAGGGCATCTTCGAACTGCGGAAGGTGGATCTCTCGGCCCTCGTGGCCGACACCGTGAAACTGCTGGATGTGAGCGTGCCCAAGGCAGTGAGCCTGCGCCTCGATCTGGGCAAGGGGCTTCCGCCCATCCAGGGCGATCCCTCCCAGCTCCGGCAGGTGCTGATGAACCTCGTCATCAACGCCGCCGAATCCATGGGGGAAAGCGAAGGCACCGTCCGCGTCACGACGGCGGTGGAGGCGCTGGAAGCGGGCGCCGCCATCCAAGGCGCGGCCCTCGCGCCCGGGCGTTATGTGGCCTTGCGCGTCGCCGACACCGGCGGCGGCATGGACGAGGCCACCCTCGCGCGCATCTTCGAGCCCTTCTTCACCACCAAGTTCACAGGCCGGGGCCTCGGCCTGCCCGCGCTCCTCGGCATCGCCCGCGGGCACCAGGCGGGCCTGTGCGTGAAGTCCCGGCCCGGCGATGGCACGGTGTTCACCGTCTATTTCCCGATGGCCGAGGGCGAGGCGGAAGCCGCCGAGGCCAAGCCTCAGGGCTCGGAGCTCATGACCGCCAACGGCGCGGGCCTCATCCTCGTGGTGGATGACGATCCGGCCGTGCGGAATGTGGCGCGGCAGACCCTCGAAATGCGCGGCTACCAGGTGGTCGAGGCGGGCGACGGCGCCGAGGCGCTGGATGAGATCCGCGTGCGCGGCCCCCGCATCGCCCTCGTGGTGCTGGACGCCACCATGCCCAACATGAGCGGCGAAAGCACGCTGCGCGAACTCCGCGACCTCCGCCCCGGACTGCCCGTCCTGCTCAGTTCCGGCTACGACGAGCAGGCGACCCTGCATCGTTTCCCCGAGATGGGGCGGGATCATTTCCTTCCCAAGCCCTACGGCCCGCGGGACCTCCTGGCGAAGGTGCACGCGCTGTTGGCGTCGCGCTGAAGGCGGCGGGGATCTTCACCGTCCAGGTTTGAGCAGCTTTTCCAGCAGCGGCAGGATGCGCTCCAGCTCCAGCGGCTTCGTCTCCACGGCCGCGCAGCCGGCGGCCAGCGCGGCGCGGTGATCCCCTTTGTCCACGGAGGCGGTGAGCGCCACGAGGACGATGCGAGCCGTGGCCGGATGGGCGCGCAGCCGTTTCGCGAGATCAATGCCGCTCATGCCCGGCAGGCCCAGGTCCACGAGCGCCAGATCCGGCATCCAGGCCGCCGCCGCCGCCAGCGC
>CAYYJN010000091.1:0-5503 GCA_964472275.1 uncultured Solibacteraceae bacterium | reverse complement strand
ACTAGGCCTGGCTCAGGGCTTCGCTTCCGGCCAAGTTTCCAAAGGGGAAACCCACAAGCCAGCACAAGATAGATTCCAATCAACCGGCCGCCGGTGAAGAAACTCCAAAGCCCCACACAGAGGCCAGTCAAGTTGAACCATGAATCGAAGGTTTTCCACTTCATCGGACGGGGTCATCCACTTGGCGGAAGTATAAATGCATTCATTTGCCGACGAGCCCGGCCATCGGGCTGCTGGCGCTGGCGGTGAGGCGCTTGGGCATGCGACCGGCTTCGAAGGCGAGGCGGCCGGCGAGGACGGCATGCTTCATGGCTTCGGCCATGCGCGTGGGCTCGTTCGCCTCGGCGACGGCGGTGTTGAGCAGCACGGCGTCGGCGCCCAGCTCCATGGCGATGGCCGCGTCGCTGGCGGTGCCCACGCCCGCGTCCACGATCATGGGGATCTTGTAGGGCTGCAAGACCTCGCGGATGAGCAGCAGCGTGAGCGGGTTCTGCACGCCCTGGCCGGAGCCGATGGCGCTGCCCAGCGGCATGACGGCGGCGCAGCCCGCGTCCGCCAGCTTCTTGGCGAGGATGGGGTCGGCGTTCACATAGGGCAGGACCTGGAAGCCCTCCTTCACAAGGATCTTCGCGGCTTCGAGCGTCTCTTCGTTGTCGGGGTAGAGGTGGCCGGGATCGCCGATGACTTCGAGCTTCACGAGGTCCGTGTCCAGGGCTTCGCGGGCGAGGCGCGCCACGCGCAGCGCTTCCTCGCGCGTGTAGCACCCGGCGGTGTTGGGCAGCAGGGCAACGCTTTTTGGAATCCAGGCGAGGATGTTGTCTTCGCCCTTCGCGTCCAGGTCGAAGCGCCGCACGGCCAGCGTCACCATGTCCACGCCCGCGGCCTCGTAGCAGGCCTTCATCGTGGCGAAGTCCCGGTACTTGCCGGTGCCGAGGATGAGGCGGCTTCTGAGGATCTTGCCCGCGACGGTGAGGGACATGGCGCGCTCCAGGCCTCAAGTGTAGCGCTCAAGCCGCCATGCCAGGCTTCGGTTCCCGGCGGCGGCGCAGGCCGGTGAGGCGCAGGATCACGCGCTCCAGGCGACGCCAGAAGTCGAGGCGTTCGAGGATCGGGTTCAGCGCGTTCGTCAGCGGGCAGTAGTGGCTCTTGCGCGGCCAGCGGTGGTGCAGGGCGTGCTGCGCGCGGGACTGGATGAGGCCCTTCGCCTGCATCCAGGTGATGAGGCGTCCGTTCTCGGCGGCGTTTTGGTGCGCCCAGCGATGGACGAGGTTCGTGAAGGCGGCGAGGACGATGGCGAGGGCGAGCGGCCAAGTCAGCGCGTGGAGGATCGCGAGGCCGCTGAGCGCCAACGCGCCAACGATCACCGGCACATCCACATTCCGCCACCAGGGCAGGCGCGTCATGGCGCGGGGGTCGCGGTGGTGGAGCAGGTTGGGTTCCGCGACGAGGGGGCCGATCACGGGCCAATCGGCCTGGGCGTAGGCGTCCTCCCACCAGTGGACGAGGCCGGTGAGGAGGTCGGCGAACAGCCAAGCGCCGAGGGCCTCCACCGCCATCCAGAAGCCGTGGCGAAGGCTTTCGAAGAGGCTGGGTTTGATGAGGGTAAGCGCGACGCTCATGGGTTCTCCTGGACTACCATACGGAACCGTATGGATAACAATACGGTTCCGTATGGTAGGCTGGGGATGTCTTTCGTCAAGGCGCTACCGTGGGTAAGAAGCCGAAACCGCCAGCCACCGTCCTTTCGGCCGAGGATTGGGTCCGAGCGGCCCTTGCGCTCATCGCGCGGGAGGGCGTCGCCGCCGTCGCGGTGGAGTCCTTGGCGCGAGAACTGGGGGTCACGAAGGGCAGCTTCTACTGGCACTTCGAGAATCGCGACGCGCTCATCTCGGCGGCGCTCCGCGCCTGGGAGGAAGATCAGGGCCGGGATGTGGTGGCGCGCTACGAAGGCATCCAGGATTCCCGCCAGCGGCTGCGCGTGATGATGTTCGCCGCCTTCGAGGATCAGGAGAACGGGCTGCTCTTCGCCGCGTTGTCCGCCAGCAGTGAAGACCCGCGTGTGAATCCGTATCTCATGCGCGCCTCGGAGCAGCGCCTCGCCTTCGGCATCCGATCCTTACAGGCTCTTGGCATGGCGGAGGACGAAGCGCGGCGCAAAGCGCTGTTCCTTTACGCCAGCTACGCGGGCTACTTCCAACTGCTGCGGGCCATGCCAGACGCAGTGCGGCGCGTGTCGGACCTCAGCGCCTTCGCGCGGGATCTCGTGGAGGCCGCGCTTCCCGGCTAGCGGTCCAGCTAGCGTCAGGCGCTCAACCGCCCCAAGCTGGGACGGGTCCATCCTTCATCGGAAGCGCCATGTTCAGCCGCCTCGGGAAATTCGAAATCGTCCGCTCGCTGGGGCAAGGCGCCATGGGCGAGGTGTTCCTGGCCCGCGATCCCGCCATCGGCCGCGAAGTGGCGGTGAAGACGATCCTGACTTCGACCACCGCGGGCGAAGGCGCCAAGGATCGCTTCGCGCGGGAGGCGAAGGCCGCCGGGACGCTCAACCACCCGGGCATCGTCACCATCCACGAATTCGGCGAGGACCAGGGCGTGCTCTACCTCGCCATGGAGTTCGTCCAGGGCGAAGACCTCCAGGATCTGCTGGCGGATCGTAGCCTCTCGAAGGCGGACTTGCTGGAGATCCTGGCCCAGGTGTCGGAGGCGCTCGCCTACGCGCATCGCAAGGGCGTGCTGCACCGGGATGTGAAGCCCTCCAATGTGCGCGTGAGCCGCGAAAGCGGCAAGCTCCAGGCGAAGCTCATGGATTTCGGCATCGCGCGCATGTCCGAATCCACGCTCACCAGCGCGGGCCTGCTCATGGGCACCGTCGCCTACATGGCGCCGGAATATGTGAAGACCGGCAAGGCCGACCCGCGCGGTGACCTCTTCGCCGTCGGCGTGATGCTCTACGAAGGCCTCTCCGGCCAGTTGCCCTTCGCGGGCGACACCACCGCGACGGTGCTCTATCGCCTCGTGCACGAGGAACCGAAACCGCTGCCGCCGTCGGCGCTCTTGGGCGCGAGCCCCGCCCTGCGCGGCGTGCTGGAACGCGCGCTGGCGAAGGAGCCCGAACTGCGCCACGCGGATGGCGACGCGCTCGCCGCCGCGCTCCGCGCCGCGAAGGATCCCGCCTGGGTGGGCGAAGTGCGGCCGCCGATCGCTTCCGGTCACGCGCCCACGGTGGCGATGCGCCGCATGGGCACCGACGCCGCGCCCTCGTCGCGCAAGGGTCTCTGGGCCGCCGCCGCGGCGGTGGTCCTGCTCGCGGGCGGAGGCTACGCGTGGAAGCGGCATCCGGGCGCGAGGACGGAGCCCGCGCAGATGGCGACGATGGCTCCGGCGCCTGCTCCGGTGCAGGAAGCGATCGCGCCTCCCGCCGCTTCCTCAGCCGTGCCCTCACCCGCGCCCTCCGCCGTGAAAGTGGAACCAGAGGCCAAGCCTCCCGAAGCCGCGCCCGTCAAACCCGCGCCCGTCGCGCCGGAGCCCAAGCCGGTTCAGCCGCCTCCGCCTGCTCCCGCGCCCGTCCCCGCCGATCAGGACGCGGACGAGACGCCCCTGCCCACCGCGCCGCCCGCGGATCCGGTCGTGTCTCAGCCC
The DNA here is from genome assembly GCA_964472275.1 of uncultured Solibacteraceae bacterium. Classification (GTDB taxonomy): domain Bacteria; phylum Acidobacteriota; class Holophagae; order Holophagales; family Holophagaceae; genus JAFDVN01. The sequence continues at coordinate 1,864 of CAYYJN010000091.1, read as the reverse complement.
ACCGCCCAGGCCGCCGCGAAGGAGATCGAGCAGAATCCGGCGCAGGCCCATCAGGACCTGCAACCGCTCATCCAGGCCCATCCGGAGAATCCGCACCTGCGCGCGTTGGATCTCGTGGCGCTCGCCGCCGCGGGCGATGGCCAGGGCTTCCTCTCCGCCTGGGACGCGGCCGTGGCTGCGGGCGTCAATCCGGCCTACTTCCGTCTCACGCCGCGCTTCAACACCATGTTGAAGGAGCAGGGCCGCAACCCGACCCTGCCCATGGAGGCCTTGCAGCGCCTGCAGCAGACCTACGCGCCGCGAAAGGCGAATCAGCGCTGGCGTAGGCGCTGAGCCCTACTGCCCTTCGGGTCGCTCGGTGAAGTCCTGGAGCGTTACCAAGCGCCAATCGGAGCCGCGCTTCTTCCAGTGGAGGATGTAGACCTTCTGGGAGCCATCGGGCAGCAGCCCCGAGCCCTGTTGGGTGAGGGTGACATGCACCTTCTCGAAGGCCTCCTCGCCATTGAGGCCGATGTCCTGGTTGGAGAGGTGGACGCCGACCTTGCCCTGTTTGAGCGCTTGCGCGAGATAGAAGGCCGTCGCGGCCTTGTTCATCCCATCCGGGCCCAGGTAGGTGTCATCCAGGATGGCCGTCGCGCCGCCCGCGTCGCCCGCCTCCAGGGCCTGGGCCGCCTTTGACAGAGTGTCGCGGATCTCCTGGTCCGCCGCCGCCTTCGGCTTGCAGGAAGGCGTCAGGAGCAGGGCGGGAAGGGCGAGCAGGGCCAACTTGCTTTTCATCACGGGGTCACCCTCCCACACTGGAGATCCGGAGAACGATCATGGCATCTGAATCCCAGCATTTCGACACCCTTTGCATCCACGCCGGGCAACAGCCGGACCCGCTCTCCGGCGCGGTGATGACGCCGGTCTACTTCACGAGCACCTATTTGCAAGAGGGCCTCGGCAAGCACAAGGGCTACGAGTACGCCCGCACGCGCAACCCCACGCGCGACGCGGTGCAGGGCAACCTCGCGGCGCTGGAAGGCGGCAAGCAGGCCATCGCCTTCGCCTCGGGCCTCGCCGCGACGCAGGCCGTGCTGGAGCTGCTGGACGGCGGCGATCATCTGGTGCTCGGGAACAATGTCTACGGCGGCACCTTCCGGCTGATTGACAAGGTCATGTCCCGCTTCGGGCTCACCTACACGCAGGTGGACACCAGCGACTTCGCCGCGCTGAAGGCGGCCATCACGCCGAAGACCAAGCTCGTGATGCTGGAGACGCCCACGAACCCGATGCTGGGCCTCTCCGACATCGCCGCAGTGCGCCGCGTCGTGAAGGAAGCCGCGCCCCACGCGATCCTCGCCGTGGACAACACCTTCGCCACGCCCTTCAACCAGCGCCCGCTGGAGCTGGGCGCGGACCTCGTCTTCCACAGCACGACCAAGTACCTCAACGGCCACAGCGACTCCGTGGGCGGCGTCGTCATCACCAACGACGAGGGCTTGGGCGCCAAGCTCGCCTTCATCCAGAACGCGGCTGGGGCCATCCTGTCGCCCATGGAAAGCTGGCTCATCCTGCGCGGCACCAAGACGCTCCACCTGCGCATGGCCCGCCACAACGAAAGCGCGCTGAAGATCGCCCGCTGGCTGGAGGCGCGCAAAGACCTCAAGGCCGTCTATTACCCCGGCCTCGAATCCCATCCCCAGCACGACCTCGCGAAGCGCCAGATGAAGGGCTTCAGCGGCATCGTCAGCTTCGACACCGGCGACGCGGAGAAGACCCGTCGCATGGCCGAGCGCTTCAAGGTCTTCGCGCTGGCCGAGTCCCTGGGCGGCGTCGAAAGCCTCGTCTGCCACCCCGTCTCCATGACCCACGGCTCCGTCCC
>CAYYJN010000090.1:0-5554 GCA_964472275.1 uncultured Solibacteraceae bacterium | reverse complement strand
CTCGGCAGACTTCATCCGCCCACGGCCACGCTGCGCCGCGCGCCGTTCAGGACTTGCTCATAGAGGGCCTCATAGCGGTCCACGACGGGGTCTTCCGCGAAATCGCCAAGGGAATGGCCGCGGGCGTTTTCGCCCATGCGCTTCCGCAGACCGGGCTCTTTCAAAATCCGGATCGCGGCTTCGGCCATGCCGTCCACATCGCCCATGGGGCGGAGGAATCCGTCCACGCCTTCGCGGATGACTTCCGGCACGCCGCCCACCGCCGCGGCCACGACGGGGACGCCGTAGGACATGGCTTCCAGCGCGGCGAGTCCGAAACTCTCGGTGGCGCTGGGAAGGAGGAAGAGGTCGGCGCAGGCCAGCACGGAACCCACATCCAGCTGTTTGCCGGTGAAGCGGACTTCCGATGCGAGGGCATGCTCCCGGCAATAGGTTTCGGCCTCTGCGCGGTCCGGCCCATCGCCCACCATCACGAGACGGGCGGGAACTTCCTTACGCACGCGCTCGAAGGTCTTGATCACATCCATCACGCGCTTCACCGGGCGGAAGTTGGAGATGTGGACCAGCACCGCGCAGTTCTTGGGCGCGAGCCATTCGCGGCAGTTGGAAACGGAAGCCTCCGGGGCGCGGACGAAGTTGGGAATGACCTCGATGGACTCTCCGACACCAAAGGTTCGGATCGTCTCTTCCTTCAAATACTGACTCACGGAGGTCACCCCATCGCTTTCGCGGATGGCCAGCTTCACCATGGGCAGGTAGCTCGGATCGCTGCCCACCACCGTGATGTCCGTCCCGTGGAGGGTCGTGATCACTTTCAGATGGCCCTCCAGCGCCATGCGCGCCAGAAGCGCCGCGTTGGCGTGGGGGATCGCGTAGTGGGCGTGCATGATCTCCAGGCCGTAATGCCCCGCCACATCCGCCATCTTGGAGGCGAGGGCGATGCTGAAAGGCGAACCTTCGAAAAGGGGATAGGGACTCGCCGTCACTTCGTGGAAGCAGATGCGGTCCTCGAAGCCCACCAGCCGCGGCGGCAAGGCGGGGCTGAGGATGTGCACTTCGTGGCCCCGCGCGGCCAGCGCCTTGCCGACTTCCGTGGCCACGACGCCGGACCCGCCGAAGGTCGCGTAGCACGAGATGCCGATGCGCATGGGGCACCCTCCAGCCTTGTATGATGAACCTTTCGAGGGCGTCCGGCCATGATGCTGTTGATCCAGATCGCTTCCTGGGCCATCCGGGCCTGGGTGATCCTCATCTTCGCCTGGGCGATCATGAGCTGGTTCAGGCCCGACCCCAGGAACCCCGTGGTGCGCCTGATTGATGCCCTGGTGGAACCGATCATGCTGCCTTTCCAGAAGCTCATCCCGCCGCTTGGAGGCCTGAGCCTCGCGCCCTTGGTCGCCATCCTCGTGCTGGAATGGATCAACGAATTCTTCCTCCGCGCCCTCGCGCGCTAGGTGACGCATGAAGTTCACGCCCATTGACATCCAGCGCCGGGAATTCACGAAGACCTTCCGCGGAATTGATGAATCCGAAGTGCGCGCCTTCCTCCACGAGATCTCCACCGATTGGGAAGAGTTGCTCGCGGAGAACCAGCGCCTCAAGGAAGAACTCCTCGAATCCCGCGAGCGGCTGCGTCAGTACGGGGAGCAGGATCGCATCTTCCGCGAGACCCTGCTCCAAGCCCAGCGCACCCGCGAGGATGTGCTGGACACCGCCAATCGCGAAAAGGAGATCGTCCTCAAGGAGGCCCAGTTCAAGGCCGACGAGATCGTCCGCGAAGCCCAGCAGCATGTGGTCGAAATCGAAGTCCAGATCCGGAACATGAAGATGGAGCGCCTCCGCATGCTCCAGGATCTGGAGAACCTGCTGGAGCGCACCCGCCGCTTCGTCCAGCAGGAGGCGCCGGATCTCTACGCCCCCGCCCCGCCGACCCTCAACCTCGAGCATCTGGATTTCAGCCACCTCGAGGACTCCGCCAAGCCCAAGACTCCCCGTTCCTCAGCAGGAATCCCATGACCGAGCACGCCGTCATCCTTAAATGCCTCCGCAGTCCCGTGGGCAAGTTCCAGGGCGCGCTCTCCCCGCTCGCAGCGCCGGATCTGGCGGCCCAGGTGGTGAAGGCGCTGCTCGCCTCTGTTCCTGGCGCTGCGCCGGGCGAGGCCATCTTCGGGAATGTGCTCACCGCGGGTGAAGGTCAAGCTCCCGCGCGCCAGGCGGCGCTACGCGGCGGTCTTCCCTCCTCAACCGCCGCGCTCACCATCAACAAGGTCTGCGGATCGGGCCTCAAGGCCATCCAACTTGCCGCCAGCGGCGTGCTACTCGGCGATCACGAGGTCATCCTCGCGGGCGGCATGGAGTCCATGTCCAACGCGCCTTACCTCCTGCCGAAGCTTCGCTCGGGCGCGCGCATGGGCAACACCACCGCCATTGATTCCATGACCTTCGACGGCCTCCACTGCGCCATCACGGACCAGGCCATGGGCAGCACCGGCGAACTGGTCGCCCAGAAATTCGGCGTGACGCGGGAGATGCAGGATGAGTGGTCTTTGAACAGCCACCGCAAAGCCATCGCGGCCATCGAAAGCGGCGCCTTCAAGGCCGAGATCGTGCCCATCGTCGTGCCGGGCAAGAAGGGCGAGGTGATCGTGGACACGGACGAAGGCCCCCGCGCCGACACCTCGCTCGAAGCCCTCGCCAAGCTCAAACCCGCCTTCAAGAAGGACGGCACCGTGACGGCCGGCAACGCGCCTTCCGTGAACGATGGCGCGGCGGCCGCGCTCGTCACGACGGAGTCCTACGCCATGGCCCATGGCCTGCCCATCCAGGCCCGCATTCTTGGCTGGACCACGGCGGGCCTGGACCCCGAGTGGGTGACGATGGCGCCCGTGCCCGCCATTCAGAAGCTGCTGCCCAAAGTAGGCTGGAGCGTCTCCGATGTGGACCTCTGGGAGATCAACGAGGCCTTCGCCGTGCAACTCGTCGCCACGGTGAACGAGCTGAAGCTGCCCGTGGATCGCGTCAACATCCACGGCGGCGCGGTCGCCCTCGGCCACCCCATCGGGGCCAGCGGCGCCCGCGTCATGGCCACGCTGCTCCACGCCCTGGAACTCAAAGGCAAGCGGCGCGGCGTCGCCGCCCTCTGCCTCGGTGGCGGCAACGCCATCGCCATGGCGGTGGAACGCGTCTGACGATCCGTCAATTGGTCCTTGGCGGTGGCGCTCCCGCGGTCCATCCTCGTTCGGAGGAGGCCTCATGCCGAGCCGTCGCCCTGAAGTGAGCGAGTACCCCACATCCCATGCTCCCTATGTGAACGAAGCGCCGGAAGGTGACATCCTCGAAACGCTGCGGCGCCAGGGCGAGGAGATCAAAGGCATGCTCGGCTCGCTCCCGGAATCCATGGGCGGGCACCGCTACGCGCCCGGCAAGTGGAGCATCCGCGAACTGCTCGGACACCTGAACGACGCGGAGAAGTGCTTCGAGCACCGCGCCTTCCGCTTCAGCCGGGGCGACGCCTCACCGCTTCCGGGCTTTGATGAGGACGCCTATGTGGCGGCGTCCCGCTTCGATCTGCGGACGCTGGCCGATCTGGGCGAAGAATTCGCGCACCTCCGCGCCGCGACGCTGGCGACTTTCTCCCACCTCTCCGCGGACGCCTGGGACCGCCGCGGCATCGCCAACGGCAAGGAGGTCTCCGTGCGCGCGCTCGCCTTCGTGATCGTCGGCCACGCCCAGCATCACCTGCGCGTGCTGAGGGAGCGCTACCTCGGCCAGTAGGCGGATCCGCATGGGACACTGGTCCCATGCTCGTCCCTCAGACCGCCCCGCCCTTCCCGCTCGCCTGGGGATTCTCGACCAAGCTCGATGACCCGGCGCTTCTTCCGATTCCGCGCCTGAGTCAGGTTCACGGCTGCGGGGTGGTGGAGGCGGGGGACGAAGTGAAGGAAGCGGATGGCGCGTGGACGATGGAGCCCGGTCGTCGCATCGGCGTGCGTGTCGCGGATTGCGTTCCGATCCTCCTGGCGGGTCCGCTGGTGGATGGAAGGCCCTGGGTCGCGGCGCTCCATGCAGGCTGGCGCGGCGCGACGAGCGGCATCCTACGGCGCGGCGTCACCATCTATCGCGAGCTCGGCGGCAATCCGCACGATCTTTCCCACGCCTTCGGCCCCGCGATCCAGGCCTGCCACTTTGAAGTGGGCGAAGAGGTCATCGCCGCCGCCAAGGCGGACCCGGCCTGGCGGGACGAGCTTCGCCGCGAGGGGCCGAGGGGCAAACCCCATCTGGACCTCCATGGCTTTCTGCGCGCCCAGGCCAGAGATCTAGGGCTCGATCCCTCCAAGGACGGCTCTCTCCCGCTTTGCACCATGTGCCAGACCGATCTGCTCTGGTCCTATCGTCGCGGCGACACGAAAGCCCGGCTGTGGGGATGGGTCGAGATCCTCGCGTAGAATGAAGGCATGTTGAACATCTTCGCCGCCAGGACGGCTCAGACTTCATACCCGGTCGTCGAAGCGTCCGGTTTGCTCCTGGCGAATCCATCCTGAGGTCTCCTGACTTGCTCAATATCACCGACATCCGCATCAACCCCATCGCCAACGACGAGAAGCTCCGGGCCTACGCCGCCATCGTGCTGGACGGCAGTTTCCTGGTCGGTGACCTCCGGGTGTTGGAGGGCGAGGAAGGCTATTTCATCGCCATGCCATCCCGCCGCAAACGGGATGGCAGCTACAAGGACATCGCCTATCCTCTGAACAACGAAGCCAGGGAGTTCCTCGAACGCAAAGTGCTCGAAGCCTTCGAAGCCGCCACCGGCAAGCGCGCCATCGCCCGCGCCGAAGAGAACGGCGTCGTGCGCCCGGACCTCCTCAGCGTCGAGGAATTCGGATTCACGCCCAAACAGAATCCCTGATGCGATCGAGGGCCCTCACGGGCCCTCGGTATGGTTGGGGAGGAAGGATTCGAACCCTCGATACGCAGGATCAAAACCTGCTGCCTTACCGCTTGGCTACTCCCCAAGCGTAAGGAGAAATCCTAGCGCGGCCGGGGGATGGAGACCAGCGCCAAGATCCGGAGATGCGGAATGGGCCTTTCCTCCCCCACACTGGAACCTCTCGAGGCCGTCAATGTCCTATTCACCGTTCTTCGTCACAGGGGCTCCCAAGTCCGGAACGACCTGGCTCGGCAGGCTCCTAGATGCGCATCCGGAAATCAGTTGCAAAGGCGAAGCCTGCGTCCATGCCTTCATCAAAGGCCTCATCAAGGTCAGCAACGATTACAACGGGATGCTGAGCGGGAGAAGCGGGGCCTTCATCGAAAGCAACGAGTTCCCGCCGCTCAAGGATGCGGAGGTTTACGACATGGCAAGGCACTTCGTCTCCCTCCGCCTCCAGACCATCGCGGACCGGACGAAACCCGGACTCCGCTTCGTCGGCGAGAAGGATCCCCTCCATGTGGTGAACTTCCCCGTGCTCAACCGGATGTTCCCGGAAGCAAAGATCATCCATATCATCCGCGATGGACGAAGCGTCCTCATATCGGCCTGGCACCACAATCAAAG
>CAYYJN010000089.1:0-5598 GCA_964472275.1 uncultured Solibacteraceae bacterium | reverse complement strand
GGCGCCGGCGAGGGAAGAGATCAAGGCACGCATGGTCGGCTCCGGATCAGAAGTTCGAGAGGAAGGCGTTGATGTCCGCGTCCACCACCGTGCCGCCAACACCCGCGAGATCGGTGGCGGGTGTCGAGGCCTTGCCGTAGGCGGCGGCCAGGGCGAGGAGATCCCGCACATCCACCACGCCATCGCCATTCACATCCAGGCTGCGCACATGGACCGTGATGGACTGGGTCTGGGAGTGGTTGGCCTCCGCCGTGGCGGTGACCGTCACATCGGCGGGAGAAGTGGGCAGCGTCAGCACATCCTGAGTGGTGTTGTCCCCGGGCGTGGTGGCGGACGCGAAGGACCCGCTGGAGGTGGTCCAATCCACCAGGCCCACCGTGGCGTTCGCGGTGAAGGCGAGGGTGGTGGCCTTCTGGAGGAGGAGCGTCTGCGCCGTGCCCGGAGTGATGCTGAGAGTCACCTGGGCCGGATCGTAGACCGTCACCGTCGCGGTGCCTTTGGTGCTGTTGTCCGAGCCGGTGGCGGTCACATGGAAGGTCTGCGTCGCGCCCGTGAGGGTGGACGGCGCGATCCATTCGGTGGGAGTCGAGCCATCGCCGGGCGTGGTGGTGGCGCCAGCCAGGAAGCTGCCGCCATCGGCGGTCCAAGTGACGGTGTTGGGCGTCAGCGACGAGGTGGCGATGAAGCCCGCGCGCGCGCCCTTGCTCACCGTGGTGGAGCTCGGCGTGATGGAGATGGTGGCGGTCCAGGCGTTCACGAGGGCGTTCGCGTCCACGCTGCCGAGGCCGGTGGCCAGGTCGTAGCCCGTGCCCGCGTTGAAGCCCGTCACGCCAGGCACGGTGTTGTTGCCGGTGGTGGTGTCATGGAAGACCGCCGTGCCCGCGCTCCCATACTGGGCGTTGCCAAGCTGGTAGAGGCGGGGATTGGCGTTGCCCTGGCCCACGCCGCCCGCCTTCTGCACGATGAGCGCCATGATGCCCGCGAAGGAAGGCGACGAGGCGGAGGTGCCGCCCACCACATAAGTGCTGCCGCCCTGGACGACGAGGTAGCCATCGTAGGACGACGCGGTGAGGGAGACATCGGGGCAATCGCGTTTGCCATCGGCGGGGACGCCCGGGGCCACCTGCCAGGAGGGCTTGGCGTAGATGGTCGAGACGCCGCCGCCGGTGGACCAGAGGCCCGAGCCCGCGTTGCCCGCCGGGTCGGTGGCGTTGGCGCTCTCGTTCCAGGCCATCTCGGGGATGTAGCCCAGCGCGGAGGACTTGTCGGTTCCGTTGGTGGTCGCCCAGTTGGTGGAAGACAAGCCGCCATCGTTGAATTCCGTGCCGCCGACGCAGACATTGTAGGGCGTGGACGCGAGACCAGAGATGGCCGCGCCGCTGCCGGTCGAGTCCGAGCCGCTATTGCAGCCCGCCGCGCCCGCGTCGCCCGCGGAGACGAAGGAGGTCACGCCTTCCGCCGCCGCCTGCTGCCAGAGGTTGTTGTAGAAGGTGTTGGTCCCCGAACCGGTTCCCGTCATCCCGGATTCGCAGGAGCCGAAGCTCATGCTCATCACCGTGGCGCCGAGGGTGTTCGCGTGATTCACGATGTACTGGGCGCTGGCGTCCGCGCCATCCGTGGTGTTGGTGGACTTGGTGGCGACGAACTTGATGGTGGCGCCCTTGGCCACGGCGCCGGACCATTCCGCGTCCAGCATGGCCTCGCCCAACTCACCGCTATTCGAGGTGCCCGGGTCGGCGCCGTTCAGCACCACCGTGGGCTGGTTGGCGGGCAGACCGTAATTGGACCGGAAGGTGGCGACATCGTTCAGCACGATGTTGGAGCGGCCGACGATGGCGATGGTGGTGCCCGTGCCATCAATGCCCGCGCTGTAGAGCGGCTTGAGGTTGTAGATGAGCGCGAAGTCGCCGGGGCTCAAGTAGTGCTTGCCCGAGCTGCTCGAGGTGTATTCCGCGCCCGCGCCTTTGACTGCTGTCGCGCGGAAGCCCGTGTTCATGGCCTTGCGGGGGATGTCCGTGAGGCTCAGCACGCCACCCACCACGCCGGACAGGACGGAGGGGATGCTCAGCTCGGCCGCGTTGGCGTGGCGCAGCGCGCCATCCACCCGGTAGGTCTTCATGGAAGTCCGGAAGGCTTGCTGAACCTGCGCCGCGGTGCCGGAGAAGGTGATGGTGAGACGCCCGGCGGCGATTTCGTCCACCGTGAAGCCCTGGCCCATGAGCCAAGTGGCGATGGCGTCCAGATCCGCCTGGGAGGCGCCGAAGAGCTTGCCGAACTGATCCGGCGTCAGCCAGCGGTGATAGTAAGGCGACGCGGGATCCTGCTGCGCGGCGGAGAGCTCGTCGAGCCGCGCTTGAGCTTCCGGACTCATCTTCAGCGTGAGGATCATGCCCTGCATGGGCAGGCCCGCGTCCACGAAGCCTTCCGGCGCCAGCGTGCGGGTGGCGCTGGGGAGGCTGCCGCGGAGCATGACGCGATCCTGATCATTCACCTGCGCGGAAATCGTGCGAACGCGCGCGCTCGAAGCCGCGAACTGGGAGAAGTCCACCGCGGTTCGCCCTTGAGGCAGCGCGGCCTGAGCGGGGGCCGCCGCGAGGAGAAGGGCCAGGGGAGCCAGGAAGGGCCGGGACAGAGTCGCCAAGGAAAACTCCACGGAAAGGCTGGGGTCAAAAAAAACCGGGGGCTCGGGAAGCAGCCCTCGGTGTCATATATGTCGTCCAGTCTAGGTCTTGGCATGAGCCTGAAAGTGTTAAGTCTGGTTAAACCGCGCATGATGATTTCGACAGGTTTGCGCGCCTGCCGATCATCCGCGCGTTGACCTGCCCCTCCATCGGTTCTAGGGTCAAAGGTTTAGCCGGACCTCCGTGATCGCCCTGCGCCCCGAGAACCCCCTCATCGTCCAGTCGGACCGGACGCTGCTGCTCGAAGTGGCCCATCCGGCCTTCGAGCAGGTGCGGGATGAGCTGAGCCGCTTCGCGGAGCTGGTGAAGAGCCCCGAGCACATCCACACCTTCCGGGTCACGCCGCTCTCGCTGTGGAACGCGTCGGCCTCCGGCGTCTCCTGCGAGGACATGGCCGCGACGCTGGAGCGCTGGTCCAAATATCCCGTGCCCCAGAATCTCCTTCAGGAAATCCAGGATCACGGCACCCGCTACGGCAAGCTGAAATTGGTGCAGAAGGGCGACCGCCTCGCGCTGGAAATGGAGGACCGCGGCCTCTTCTGGGAGATCGAGCACCAAAAGGCGCTGCAAGGCTTCCTCGCCGAACCCTACCCGGATGAGACGGGCATCTACCTCCAGCCCGGCAGCCGCGGCGAGGTGAAGCTGCACCTCATCCGCCTGGGCCATCCGGTGCAGGACCTCGCGGGCTACAAGCCCGGCGATCCGCTGGCCTTCGAACTTTCGCCTGAGCTGAAGACGAGCGGCAAAGCCTTCGGCCTCCGTCCCTACCAGCAGGCCGCCGTGGATGTCTTCCACGCGGGCGGCGGGCCGGAGGGCGGCGCGGGCGTGCTCGTGCTGCCCTGCGGCGCGGGCAAGACCGTCATCGGCATCGGCTGCATGTCGCGGCTCCAAACCCACACGCTCGTGCTCACGACCAACGGCACGGCCGTGAAGCAGTGGAAGCAGGAGCTGCTGGACAAGACGACGCTCACCGAAGATCAGATCGGGCTCTACACCGGCGACACGAAGGAGATCAAACCCGTCACCATCGCCACCTACCAGATCCTCACCTACCGCAAGAGCAAGGACGCGCCCTTCGAGCATTTCAAATTGTTCGAGGCCGCCAACTGGGGCCTCGTCATCCACGACGAGGTGCACATGCTCCCCGCGCCGGTCTTCCGCGCGGTGGCCGAGCTCCAGGCCAAGCGCCGCCTGGGCCTCACCGCGACCCTCGTCCGCGAGGATGGGAAAGAAGAGGATGTCTTCTCCCTCATCGGCCCCAAGCGCGTGGATGTGCCGTGGAAGATGCTGGAGAAGGAAGGCTTCATCGCCACGGCCCACTGCCTTGAGATCCGCGTGCCGCTGCCCACGGATGAGCGCATGGAATACGCCGTCGCGGATCAGCGCCAGCGCTTCCGCATCGCATCCGAGAACAGCCTCAAGCTCGCGGTGGTGGACGAGCTGCTCGCGGGGCACCCCAACGACAGCGTCCTCATCATCGGCCAGTACCTGGAGCAGCTCCGCATCCTCGGCGAGCGGCTCAAGGCCCCCGTGCTCACCGGCCAGACGCCGGAACGCGAGCGCGAAGAGTTGTTCCGCCAGTTCCGCACCGGCGAGCTGCGCGTGCTCATCGTGAGCAAGGTGGCCAACTTCGCCATTGACCTTCCCGACGCCTCTGTCGCCATCCAGGTGAGCGGCACCTTCGGCTCGCGGCAGGAAGAAGCCCAGCGCCTCGGCCGCATCCTGAGGCCGAAGGGCGACCGCAATGTGAGCTACTTCTACTCGCTCATCAGCAAGGACAGCACCGAGCAGGAATTCGCCCGCAACCGCCAGCTCTTCCTCACCGAGCAGGGCTACCGCTACCTCATCGAAAGCCGCCACTTCGAAGCCAACGGCGCCCTCAGCGAGCCGAAGGTGTGGAAGCAGCTGCTGGAAGAGACGGCGGGCTGATCAGCCGTTCCGCCCGACCGGAAACCAATGCATGGCGACCGTCGTCACTGCGGCCGCGTAGGTTCCGGCCATCACATCGTCCAGGACGACGCCCCATCCGCGAGGGAGGTCTTGAAGCTGGAAGCAGGGCCAGGGTTTCCAAATGTCGAAGAGGCGAAAAAGGAAGAATGGAGCTGAGATTGGGAGAACAAGGATCCAATAGGAATCCCCAAGCTCTCGAAAGCCATAATGGGCTTGATAGAAGAACCACACGGAAGGAAGCAAGGCGATCCACTGCCCGGCCCATTCATCCGCGACGATGAATCCGGGATCTTCAAACCCTGTCTCATCCACGACAAGATTGGAGGCTTGAATCGCCAAGGTCGTGATGAGTAGTGTCAACAGGCCGAAGATGGGAAGAAGAAGGCCGGGAATCGTGAGCTTGAACCAGAGCGGCGCCATCGTCGCGCACCACACGATGACTGCCGCCAAGCTCCCCCAGGTCCCCGGCGCCGGTTTGAGATAGCCGCTTCCGAAGCCAGTGGCGATCCACCACGCCCAGCGCGGCGCTTTGCGCCCCGAGGTCCGAGGTCCGAGGTCCGAGGCCCGTTCATCAGACATGTCTCAGCGCCTCCACGATGCGCAGCTTCGCGGCCTTGAGGCCGGGGTAGAGGGCGGCCATTTGCAGCGTGAGTTGCAGGAAGAGAAAGGTGCCCAGGTAGATGAGCGGCACGGCTTCGATGTGCAGCGGATAGCCGTGGGCGCTGCCGGGCGGCGCGGGCATTTCGATGCGCGCGGCGTTGGCGGCGGCGCGGAGGGCGAGCGTCGCGATCAAGCCCAGCACGCCGCCGAGCGCGCCGATGGCCGCGCCCTCCCATTGCAGCAGGCGCACGAGCTGAACGGGTTGGAGACCGAGCGCGCGCAGCACGCCGAATTCCCGCACGCGCTCTAATACGCTCATGAGCAGCGTGTTCGCCGTGGCGAGCCACACGACGAGGAAGAGCACGAG
>CAYYJN010000088.1:0-5686 GCA_964472275.1 uncultured Solibacteraceae bacterium | reverse complement strand
GCGATGCTGTCGGCCGCGCGGGTCCACGCGCAGACGGGCGAGCCGCTCTTCCACCGCTACCGGCTGCTTGAACCCACCGTGCAAAAGGCCAGCGACGCCGTCCTCGCGCGCCATTTCGACGAGGCCAAGCGGATCCTGGCGCCGGTGCTGAAGGACGTTCCGGATCACGCCACGGCCCACTTCCTGCTGGCCACCATGGCCTACCAGGACCGCGACTTCGCGGGAGCGCTCGCCCACATCGAAACGAGCGAGCGCAGCTTGAAGGATCTGAATCAGCGCTACGCCGCCGTGGTGTCGAAGATGGCGGCTGACGACGACGAGGACGCCCGCGTGACTCAGGATTCGCTGCGGAACCTCGTGGATGCGGGCTATGACAGCATTGACGACATCCTTGGCGACAAGCGCCAGCACCTGAAGGACATCGAGGATCGAAAGAGCGGCTTGCACAATCCGAAGATGGCCTTCGCGACGCCCGCGGCGTACAGCCTCCTCCACGGGAACTGCCTCTATCGCCTGGGCCGCGTGACGGAGGCCGCCGCGCAGTACCGGGTGGCGATCCAGGCGGACCCGGCGAATGTCCGAGCCTGGAACAACCTCATCAACCTCTACTGGGAATCGAAGGATCTTGATCAAGCGCGAGCCGCGCTGGCGAAGGCCGAAGCGGCGGGGGTGACCATCCAGCCCGGGCTGAAGCGGAGCGTCCTCACGGCGAACTGAGTCGTGAAGGACGAGCGCGGCGCCTAGCCTTTGATCTCCACCGCGAGGATGTGCAGCGGGGTCGCGCCCACATTTTCGACGAAGTGCGGGCCGATGGGGCCTCCCCACAGGGCCGATCCTGTGGGGGGCTTCGAGGCGAGTGTCCTGGAATCCAGCAACACCCTCCCTTCCGGGTCGTAGCGCACGAAATCACTCCAGCTCAGGACATACAGCACGGCGGGCCACTCGTGCGCGTGCACCGGTGTGCGCTGCCCGGGCTCGACCCGCGTGTCGAGCACACGGACCTTGCCGTTGTCCAACAGGAGGGCGTGATAGTCCGGCGCCTTGATCCTGGCGTCGAGCTCGTGGGTTGGCGGATGGGTCGAATGGATGTCGCTCATGTCCTTCGCGCGTGGGGCCTCGCGGAAGCAAGGGTGGGCCACCCGGAGGTCCAAGGGAATCCTGACCGTTCCAGGCGGGATAGGCAACGGGTCCAGGTTCCTCCATCATGGGCGCTGGTGGAGGCCACGATGAACCGTTTCCGCGTTGCCTTCCGCGTCACTGGCCGCGTGCAGGGCGTGGGCTTCCGCTGGTGGGCGGAAGAGCAGGCCCAGGCCTTGGGCCTGTCGGGTTTCGTGCGCAACGAGCCGGATGGCGCGGTGAGCGGCTGCGCGGAAGGCGGCGAAGCGGCGATGGCGGCCTTCCGGGAGCGGCTGGCGGAGGGGCCGTCGTCGGCGCGGGTGGCGGATGTGAGCTGGGATCTGGACGGGGAAGGCGAAGGCGGGGCACAATCACTGCCCTTTCCCTTCGAGATCCGACGATGAACCTCGACCCCTTCGTCCGCGCCGTTCCTGACTTTCCGAAAGTCGGCATCCTCTTCCGCGACATCACGCCGCTGCTCGCCGATCCGGTCGCCTTCGCCGAGGCCGTGGCCGCCATGGCCGCGCCGGTGGCGGCGCTGAAGGCCACCCATGTGATGGGGATCGAATCCCGCGGCTTCATCTTCGGCGCGGCGCTGGCGCAGAAACTCGAACTCGGCTTCGTGCCCGCGCGCAAGCCGGGCAAGCTGCCGAGCGCGGTGTTCCGCCAGGATTACGGCCTGGAATACGGCACGGATGGTCTTGAGATCCACCGCGACGCGTTCAAGGCCGGCGACCGCGTGCTCATCGTGGACGATGTGCTGGCGACGGGCGGCACGGCGGCGGCCGCGCGGGCGCTGGTGGAGGAAACCGGCGCCCAGGCCCTCGCGCTCACGCTCTTCATCGAACTCGCCGATCTGCCGGGCCGCGAGAAGCTGAGCGGCCTTCCGGTGTTCAGCGTGCTGCGGTATTGAACGGGCCTCGGGCCACGGGCCTCGGGCACAGGCTTCGGGCTTCAGGCTCCGGACTACGCGGTTGGCGCCGACCCACTTGACCTTCTCGTAAGCCTACGAATTGAACTACGCGACTCGTAGGTTTAGGATCCGAGAGGCGCAGGCTCGCCCAACCGCGTAGTCCGGAGCCTGGAGCCTGGAGCCCGCTACGCGCCCGCCATCGCGGGCAGCCGCAGCACGAACCGCGATCCGGGATTCATCGCTTCGTAGCTGATTTCGCCGCCGTGGTCTTCGGCTGTGCGGCGGACGATGGCGAGGCCGAGGCCGGTGCCTTTTCGCTTGGTGCTGAAGTAGGGCTCGAAGAGCCGCGCCCGCGCGTCTTCGGGCACGCCGGGGCCGTCGTCCTCGATGAAGATGAGGTAGTCGCCGCCGCGAGGCTCCAAGCGCAGCGCGGCGGTGCCGTCCTCCCGCCCTTCCAGCGCGCCCACGGCGTTGTCCACGAGGTTGATGAGCGCCGCCTTCACGAGATCGGCGTCCCAGCGCGCGGGCAGCGGGCCGTCGGGGATCTCCACGCGCCAGGCGATCGTCGGGTGGTTGGGTCCGTAGAGGGAGGCCACTTGCCGCAGCAGGTCGCCCGCGTCGCAGGCCGCGAAGTTGGGCGCGGGCAGCTTGGCGAAGCGGGAGAAGGAATCCACGAGCCGCGCGAGGCTCGCCACTTCGCCGAGGATCGTCTCCGCGCCGCCGCGCACGGTGTCGGCATCGAGCCTGTCCTCCCGCGCGCGGCGCAGCAGGCGCTGGGCCGTGAGCTGGATGGGCGTGAGCGGGTTCTTCACCTCGTGGGCCATGCGGCGGGCCACCTCCTGCCACGCCGCGCGCTTCTCGGCGCTGGCGAGCTGGGAGAGGTCCTCCAGCACCGCGAGCACGCCGCCTTCGCCCAGGGGCTCGACGATGGCGCGGGCGACGCGGCTTTCGCCTTCGCGGCCCAGGCGCAGCTCTTCTTGCGAGGAACGGCTGCCGCTTCGCGCCTGTTCGACGAGCTGGGGCAGGCGCCCGGTGGAAGGCGACTGGCTCAGCTCGGCCCAGGATGGCGGCGCGGTGGGATCGGCGCCGAGCATGCGGCGCGCGGCGGCGTTGGCGCTCACCAGATCGCCGTTGCCGCGCCAGGAGAGGACGCCCACGGGCAGCGCGGCGACGAGCCGGTCCAGGTAGGCGCGCGCCTGCTCCAAGCGCTGGCTCTGGCCGACGAGCGCCTCGCGGCTTTGGCGCAGGTCCGCGATCATCGCGTTGAAGCTGGAGGAGAGGAAGGCCAGCTCGTCCTCGCCCGCCACGGGCAGCTCCACCTGGAGATCGCCCGCGCCCACGCGCTGCGCGGCCTTGGCCAGCGCCCGCACGGGCTCGGTGATGGTGCGCGCCAGGGTGAGGCCGACCCAGATGGCGAGGAAGAGCGTGAGCAGCGTGAGAAAGAGGAAGGTGCGCTGCGGCAGCGTCTCCAGCGTGTCCTGGGCCGCGCGGAGCTGGACGCTTTCCCGGGAGCGCTGCTCCACCGCCAGCATCGGCGCGAGGCGGGTCGGCGCGAGGAACACGCCGCCGATCCAACGCCCATCGCCCCGCTCCACCGCCTGGAGCAGCCACAGGCCGCGGGCGTCCTCTTCGCTCGCGGAAGCCTGGAGCAGCATCGGCTCCAGCAGCGGCGCGGGCTGGCCCGGCGCGGCGTCGAGGCCTTCCACCTTGAAGGTTTTGGCGCCGGGGTCCAGGCGCGCCACGAGATCCAGGCCCGATTCCTCGCGGATGCGGGCGCAATCGTCCGAGCCCGACGCCTTGATGCGGCTCGCGCCGAAGGCGAGGCGCGAAGCCGCGTCCGCGCGTGCCTGGGCCGCGAGGGCGCTGGCGTCGTGGATGAGCACTTCCGTCTCGGGGCTGAACCAGCGTTCCACATTCTTGCTGATGAAGTTGCGGCCCACGAGGAAGAGCATGAGGCTCGGCGCCAGGCAGACGACGAAGAGCGCCAGCACGAGCCGGGTGCGGAGCCGCGAGCCGAGGATGCCGCTGCGCCGCTCGAAGTAGAGCTTGGCGAGGCTGCGGAACACGATGAAGAGCAGGAAGCCGATGGCGAGCACATTGGCGAGCCCGAGGGCGATGAGCGCCCAGCGCGACGGCGCGTCAATGCCGGCGGATTCCACGCGCAGGCCCGTCGTCTTGTAGGCCAGGACGATCATCACGATGAGCACGGCCAGTCCCGCGCCCAGGTAGAGGCGGGTCAGCTCAGGATGGCGCTTGGGCTCGGGCATCGCCCTATCAGCCTAATCGCTTGCCATAGAGCGCCGCATCCTCGCCATCGCGGTAGTAGTGCTTTCGATGGCCCACCTCGCGCCAGCCGCAGGCCGCGTAGAGACGCCGCGCCGCCGCGTTGGACACGCGCACTTCGAGATGGAGGTCGCGGGCGCCCGCCGCGGCGAGACCCGCCTCGCAGGCCTGGAGCAGCGTCCGCCCGAGGCTCTGGCCTCGCCAGGCGGGGGCCACGGCGATGCGCAGCAGCTCGGCTTCATCCGCCGCCACGGACCACCGCGCGAAGGCGGCTTCCTCTAGCGTCCAGATGCGTTCATGCGCTTCCGGCTCGCCCCAGGCCTCGCCGAAGGTGGCTTCGTCCAGCGCGCGCACCCAGGCGGGCAGGGCGCCTTCGAGCCGCGCCGCCTTCACCGCGCCACGCCTTTCCGGTGGGCATCCTCCAGATGGGCGGAGGCCTCGGGGAAATTCAATTCCGCGTCCGTCTCCCGCAGGTAGAAGGGCTGGAGCGGCGCTTCGGGCGCGCGTGCGGCGCAGGCGCGGGTGAGCGCCGCGAGGCCCGCGCGGGTGGCGGCGTCTTCATCGAGCGAACGCAGTTTCGCGGGGTCGAGGCCGTCGAGTTTGGATACGAAGGAAGTCGGCGCCCACCAGGCCTCGCCGCCGATGCGCTCCGCGAGCGCCGCGATGGGCAGCTTTTTCGCAGGCTCCGCCGCGCGCGCTTCCCAGGGCTGGACGAAGGCTTCGTGGCGCTGGCCGTCGAGGAGGATCCACACGCGGCCCGTGTGGCCCGCTTCCCGCAGCGCCGCGGCCCGCAGTTCGAAGGCGCTGAAGCCCCAGGTGGGCAGGCCCGTGAGGGCGAGGCCTTCCGCCGTGGCGACGCCGATGCGCAGCGAAGTGAAACCGCCGGGGCCGACGCAGCAGGCGACGCCTTCCAGATCCTTCGGCGAAGCGCCCGCCTCGGCCAGCAGCGCGTCCAGGGCGGGCAGCAGCCGCTCGCTATGGCCATGGCCCTTCTCGGCCACCTCCCGCCGCGTCCAGGCCCGCTCGCCTCGCACCAGCGCGAGGTGCAGGCATTCGGTGGAGGTGTCGAGACCGAGGAACATGGCTTGGGGCTTTCGGCTTTGGGCTTTTGCTGAGGGAGACATGCGTTGGCGCAAGCAAAAGCCTAAAGCCAAAAGCCGAGAGCCCAAAAAAACAAAGGGCGACCGCTCGGGCCGCCCCTCCGAAATTCCGAATCCGCTTAGGCGGTCTTGGCGCCGCTGTTCAGGCCGCGGGGGGCCTTGGACACCTTGCCCGCCTGAAGGCAGGAGGTGCAGACCGTGACGCGCTTCGGGGCCAGACCCACCCAGGCGCGGACCGTCTGGAGATTGGGATTCCAGCGGCGCTTGGTCACAT
>CAYYJN010000087.1:0-5733 GCA_964472275.1 uncultured Solibacteraceae bacterium | reverse complement strand
TGACGAGAATGCGAACCCTGCTTCATAACGAACTCCACCGCGCCCGTCCGAGGCTGGGATGATCGCAAGGCCGTTGGAAGAAGCGCTCGGCGAGCATGGCGTCCATGGGCTCCGTCACGCCGGTGCGGCGGGCGTGGAGGGCGAGCAGGGCCATCGCGGTGAGCGAATCGGCAATCTCGCCGTTGAAGACGCGGCGCAGGCAGTCATTGAACGGTTCGCGATGCAGCGCCAGTTCCTCATCCGCGTCGGCTTTGCCCTCTGCGGGAGCGAGGTCCATAGCCAGGAAGAGGAAAGCCTCTTCATCCGTCGTGGAGTTGCTGGGGTTGAAGTAGAGCAGGGGCTCCCACACGCGGGCCTGGAGGCCGGCTTCTTCGGCCAGTTCGCGGCGCATGGCCTCGAAGGGGCTCTCACCGGGATCGCCGCCACCTTCGGGCAGTTCCCACGAATAGGCTTCAAGCGGGTAGCGCCACTGGCCCACGAGGACGACGCGATCCTGATCGTCCAGCGCCAGCACGCCGCAGGCGGTGCGGTGGAAGCCGACGACGGTGTAGGTGCCTTCGGCGCCCGCGCGGTGCGTGAAGGCGTCTTTCCGGATGCGGATCCAGGGGCAGTCGTAGAAGGCTTCGCGGCTGTGGACCGCGTAGGGGTCCGGGTTCGCGGGGACGGGCAGGGGCGTGAGGGCCATGCTTTGAACCTAAACGAAAACGCCCGCCGGTGGCGGGCGTTTCGCGAAGAAGGAGTCGCTTAGCGGCGCAGGCCGAGGCGCTCGATGAGCGTGGCGTAGCGGGCGGCGCTCTTGCGCTTCAGGTAGTCCAGCAGGCGGCGGCGCTGGCCGACCATCATCATCAGGCCGCGGCGGCTGTGATAGTCCTTGCTGTGGGTCTTGAAGTGCTCGGTCAGGTCGTTGATGCGCTTGGTGAGGATGGCGACCTGGACCTCAGGCGACCCGGTGTCGGAGTCGTGGGTCTTGAAGTCGTCAATGATGATCTTCTTGCTTTCGGCGTTGAGGGACATGGTCCGCTCCATCGGGGTTCCACCCGTCACCTGTCGCCCAGCCCCGCGCCGGTTGAAGGTCGTAGTCCGGAAGGGGCCGGACGCCCTTGTCAAAGCAGAAGCAGGATGCCGATGCATGCGAGCTTCATCGTGGTGGCGCCGAAGGCGCCATTTCCGGGCGATGCCCGGAAACCGCAACGCGATCTGCGATCGCGTTCGGCCCTATTCTCCACACCGCGCCCCAAAAGGGCGCGTGTGTCGAATGGTGCGGATAGAGGGACTCGAACCCCCATGCCCTTGCGAGCACTAGGACCTGAACCTAGCGCGTCTACCAATTCCGCCATATCCGCAGTGAAAGAACCTTCTGGTTCCCGAAGGACGCCAGAACGGAAATCTTATCGCGGGAAGGGCGGAGAGGCAAGCGCTAAGCCCAGGACTCACCACTCCTTGTAGGGGACGCCGTTGGCGCCCTTGCCGGGGGCGAGGCTGTAGACATCGTAGACATTGCCGCCGCCCCAGGAGGTGCTGTCGGGGTCGTCGTTGACGCTGCGGAGGCCCCACTCGGCCTTGCCGGTGAAGGGGTCGGTGGGGATGCGGCGGAGGAAGCGCATCTTGCGGGAAGGGCTGCCGGTGAGGGGCTGACCCTCCACGAGGGCTTCGAGCGTTTCCGGATAGCCGTTGTTCTCCTGGGGCGGCGGCTTGATCTTCTGCTGGTCCACCGCCTGCTTGTAGGAATCAATGGCCATCCGCATCTCGCGGAGGTCGCGCCGCAGTTCCAGCTCCTTGTCGCGGCGCAGGCTGTTCTTCGCCAGCGGGATCACGGCGGAAGCGAGGATCAGCAGCACCGTCGCCGTGACGACCAGTTCGAGCAAGGTGAACCCAAGGCTCCGCCCCTTCCCGAGGCCCGAGGTCCGAGGCCCGAGGCCCACCCTACTGCACCGTGAAAAGCGCGTTCACCCAGCGGGCGCTGATGGGATTCGTCCCCGCCAGGAACTGTCCGCCCTGGATGAGCAAGGGCTGGTTGCCGCTGTCCACCGCCTGGAGCGTGACGGCGGCGAGGGTGCCGCTGTCCTGGCCCGCGCCGGAGCGCGTGAAGGAGAGCCGCACCGTGCCGTTGGGGCCTGGCGCTTGCTGGATCGCGCTGCCGCCGAGGAAGTCGCCGGGCACGACGCTGACGAGCTTCATCCCGGGCGGGATCTGGAGATCGAGGTAGCCGCTGCTGAGGCCCTGGCCGCCGCTGACGGAGAGGGTGGCCTCCACCTTGTCGTTCTTCAGCAGGTTCGCGGTGGAAGGCGAGATGAAGAAGACGAGGTCCGAAGCGTCCGGCCCGCGCTGGGCGCTGGGCGGAGCCGTGGGAGCCTGCGGCGCCGCCGCAGGTTGTGTCGCGGGCTGGGCGGCAGGCTGACCCGCGGGCGCCGCGGTGGTGGTTCCGACCGCTCCTTGGGCGTCCTTGCCCGGCGCGGCCTTGGGCGTCTTGGGCGCGAAGGGGCCGGACTTCACGGCGGCGTCGTCGGGGTTGAAGGCTTCCAGATCCTGGGGCGTGATGCTGGGCTTGCGGACCAGCACGCAGCGCAGGGTCATGATCACATCGGTCTTCGCCTTGTTCGTGTTCGTGTTGCCGAAGAGCGAGCCGATCAGGGGGATGTCGGTGAGGCCCCACACGCCCTGGAGCTGCTTCTGCTCCTCGTCCTTCAGCAGGCCGCCGAAGATGGCGGTCTCGCCGTCCTTGAGGCGCGTAACGGTCTCGATGTCGCGGTTGCCGAGGTCGGGACGGCCCGGCGTGGAACCGGCCTTGAGCGTCGTCACCGAGGCCTTGATCTTGAGCGTCACCTCGTCGTTGAAGTGGACGCGCGGCGTGACTTCGATCTTCACGCCCACATCCTCGTAGTTGTAGGAGGTCTGGCCGATGGCGCCGGTGATGCCGCCGAGTCCGCCGATGGGGCTGGGCGTGCCGCCGGTCGTGCCGGAGCCGCCCGCGCTCGGGATGCCGATGGAGCTTTGGGTGGTGCTGACCTTTTCGCCGATGTTGATCTTGCCGGTCTCGCCGCTCAGCACGCGCACATTGGGGTTGGCCACGAGGCGCGCGTCGCCGTTGCTCTTGAGGAAGTCGAGGGCGAGGCTCGGGAAGAGGAACTGGATGTTCGCGCGGGGGATGCTCAAGGTGCCCGTGTTGGTGTTGAGCCCGGAGCCGTTCAAGTTGATGGTGGTGGCGCCCATGCGGTAGACGCCGCTGTCGTCGCCGGGGCCGATGACGGGCAGCAGGCCCACCTTCGCGAGGTTGTTCTCGGTCACTTCCATGAGCTGCACATAGACCATGACTTCGGGCAGGGACTTGTCCAACTGCTCGATGACGCGGTTGGCGATGGCCAGTTCCGTCGGGCGGG
This sequence comes from uncultured Solibacteraceae bacterium, assembly GCA_964472275.1. GTDB lineage: Bacteria > Acidobacteriota > Holophagae > Holophagales > Holophagaceae > JAFDVN01. The sequence goes on along the minus strand of CAYYJN010000087.1, from coordinate 2,356 downwards.
CTTTCACGATCACCGCGTTCATGCGCTTGTCGGTGAACACGCGGAGCTGGGGCATGAGCGCCGTGAGGGACTGGCGGATGTCCTGGGGATCGGCGTTGGAGAGGTAGAAGGTCTTGATGATCTGGTTCTCGTACTGCTCGCGGTTCTGCGCCGTGTTCTTGAACACCATGATCGTGTTCGTGTCCACCACCCGGTAGAACAGGTCGTTCTGGAGCATCAGCGTGTCCAGCGCCTTCTGGAAGCTGAGGCCCTTCAGGTCCACGGACACGGAGGCGTCCTGGAAGCTGGAGTGGAGCAGGATGTTCACGCCCGAGGCTTTGGCGAGGGTGCTGAAGATCTCACGCAGGCTCGTGCGGCGGGAGAAGGTGAGGTCCACGCCTTCGATGGAGCGCGGGTTGATCTGGAGCGCGGTGGTCTGGGCGGCTTCGGCCTGCGCCTGCTCCAGGTCCTCCTGGGCGGCGGCCTTGGCGCGGTCCTCCTTGGCCTTGATCCGCACGAGCCAATCCTGGGCGATCTGGTTGTCCAGGTTGAAGACGAGGGCCTTGCCCAATTCCGCCTTGATGTCCTCATCGCTGCCGCCGTGGGCCTCCAGGCTCTTGGCCTTGGCCACATGGGCCTGGGAAGCGAGTTCGGCGGTGCGGCGGAGGCCGATCTTCGCCTTCACATTGCCGGGGTTCGACTCCACGACCTGGCGGTAGGCTTCGTGGGCGCCTTCGTAATCGCCCGCCTCGTAGAGGGTGTTGGCTTTGTGCAGCGAGCAGCCGAGGCCCGCCGCGAGCAGCAGGACGGCGGCCGCGGGGCGGGTGAGGGCGAAGGGGCGTCGGGTCATGGGATCACTCGTGGTCGGGCTTGGCGGGCTTCAGGGTCAGAAATTGTTGGCCGCGGCGGCGGGCGCGCTGCTGTCGCTGGCGTTCAGCGTGGCGGAGAGGTCGGCGTACTTCGTGTTCTGGAATCGCGCGCTCGTGTCGGTGACGGAAACGAGCTTCCAGTCGCCGTTGTAGAGGCTGCCGATGGTCAGGGTGACGGGCTCCTCGCCCTTCATGAACGCGCCGATGGTGCCCGCGGGCGAGCCGTCCATGTAGCCCAGGTAGCGCAGGCTGCCGTTGACCATCGCCAGCTCGGACTGCTTGTCCTGGGCGACGCGCATCTGTTCGAGCTGCTCGGGCGTGGGCGGCGGTGGAGGAGGCGGCGGCTTCACCGGCGGGGGGGGCGGCTTGGGCGCGTCGAAGACGAAGAGATCGCGCACGAGCTTGGGCGCGGGCGGCAGCTCACCCGCCTTGTCCAGCGCGGCAAGGTCCGGCAGCTTGCGGAGCGCCTGCACCTGGCGCGGGTCCATGGAGCCGGAGACGGCCGTCTGCGCGGCGCGGGGCTTCGGCGCGTCGTCGCTGGCGAGCGTCCACACCATCCAGCCCAGCACGAGCGCGAAGGCGCCCAGCGCGGCTTGAGTCCGCCGATTGGTCTTCAGCTCCTGGAGGAGCTGTTTGAGATCCAGCGCCTCGCCGCTCATGCGCCGTCTCCGGAATCGGCCTGCGCCGTCTTGCGAAAGGCCCGCAGCATGCCCGTGAGCCGCGCGCCCTCGGGGCTTTCTTCGAGCCGCGCGTCCTCCACTGCGAAGGGCAGGCCCGAGCCTTCCAGATCGCGCATGAAGGTCTTGATGCCGGGGTAGAGGCCCGACACGGTGAACTCCACCTGGATCGTTTCCAGGCCCGTGCCCTTCGATTCCTCCTTGGAAGGCTGGCCGTACTTCACGGTCTGGAGTTGCACGCCGGCCTTGGCGCTGAGGTCATGGAGCACGCCGCTGAGCTGCCATTGCAATTCGCCGGTGCTGCCCTTGGGCAGGCGGGCTTCCAGATCCGCGAGCGTCTGCTGACCGCGCTGGATGCGGTCGGAAAGGTGCTGGAGATCCGCGAGGCGCTGCGTCTGCTTATCCCGGGCGGTCTCGGCGGCGGATTTGGCCCGGAGCTTCTGCTCCAGCGTGGTGGAGGCATCAGGAAGTAGGAAGACGGCGACCAGCATGGCGAGCAGCAGGAGCGCGCCCCCCGCGATGAGGCGGCCTCGGCTGGCCTTGAGGCTGCGGCTGAGGAGCGGGCTCATTCTTCCTCCCCATCCTCGGACCCGGGCGCGGGCCGTCGTGAGGCAGGTTCGACCGGGCGGACGCCGGTTGGCGCGGGACGCTCGGACACCGGTCCGCGCGCGGCGGGATGCGTGGCGGGCGCGGCGTGGACGAGCGCCTCCACCGCGGGGGTCCGATTCACGGCGGCGGGCGCTTGTGCGTGGGCCTTCACGGGCGCGGCAGCCTGCGCGTGATCATCCTTGGCGGCCTTGACTGCGCCCGCCGAGACGAACGGCGGCGGCA
>CAYYJN010000086.1:0-5975 GCA_964472275.1 uncultured Solibacteraceae bacterium | reverse complement strand
TTTTTCGATGGTGGAATCCCAGAATTCCTCGGAGTCCGATTTCGCGGCGTGTCCAACATCACACCCCGCCCGGTCCGTGCCTCCATCCGATCTATCCTCGTTCCGAGGCGCGCCATGGACCTGCTTCTGGAATCGGATCGGTTGGCGGATTACCTGAAGGAACTGCCGCCCATCGTCGAATGGCATTCGCCGTTGGTGCACGCGAGGCTCGCGTGGATCGAAGAGCGGGCGGAGACGAAGCTGGACCGGGCGCGGTTGGCCTTCGAGGTGGCGCGGGATGGGGTGGCGCACAGTTTCGACACGGGGAACCCGGTGGTGTCCATCGGCGCGGAGGACACGCTGCGGAACGGCGAAGGCATCTGCTTCGCCAAAGCGCACCTTCTCGCCTCGCTGCTGCGCGGGTTGGAGATTCCCACCGGCTTTTGCTACCAGCGCGTGCTGCGCAAGGGGACGCTGGCCTCGGGCTACGCGCTGCACGGCCTGAACGCGGTGCACCTGGAGGAGACGGGCTGGTTCCGGGTGGATCCGCGCGGCAACAAGCCGGGGACTGACGCGCAGTTTTCACCGCGCGTGGAGCGGCTCGCGTACCCGATTCGCCCAGAACTCGGCGAGGTGGACTATCCGAAAGTGTTCGTCGCGCCGCGCGCCGCCGTCCTCGACGCCATGCGCGCGTCCAAGGACAGTCAGGAGCTGTTCTACCGGAGGCCGGAAGCGCTGTAGTTCGGTCGCCGCTTTCGGCCTGTGGCCGACGACCGCCGATCGTTCGCCGATTCCATCAGGCCCGCGCGCGAAGACGGCCTAGCCTGGGTTTGTCGCAGGAGGGCCCATGCACGACGCGTTTCAAAGCGCCTATCTCATCCCCGTCGTCGCGATCCTTTCGGGGGTCGCCTATGTGGGAATCTCCGCCTGGCGCAAGACCCAGGAGGAGCGGATCGCTCTGGAGCGGGAGATCCGGCTCAAGGAGTTGGAGCTGCGGGCCGCGAAAGAACGCGGATCGTCTGAGGCGTGAGGCTCGCGAAATCAGGAGCGTTATTCCGCCTCGAAGCGCGCGATCTCATCGAGCCGCGCCTGGGCGCGATTCAGGCTGGCGCCGGCGGCGGCGTGGTCCAGGGCGCGGGCCATGCGGGGGCGGCGATTCGCCGTTCGGATGAGCAGGAGCGTGAGGCCCCAGAGCGCGGCACAGACTGCGAGATTGATGACCACCACGGACGGCGCGTGGGCGTAGATGTCCGCGCCGCCCCAGGCGACGAGCAGCATCAGCGCGCAGGGGATCCAGAGCACGAACCAGGGCAGGCCGAGCCAATAGGCGCTTCTCACATAGAAGCGGCGCAGCTCCGCGAGGCGACGCTGGATCTCCAGCACGGGCGCGGCAATGTCCACGCGCGCGGTGAGCACCTGCATGCGCGCGCAGGAGAGGATCACGACGAGGCCGTAGGCCTGCATGAGGATGCCCATCACGACCAGGTGGGGCGCGCCCAGATGGGACACCCAGAAGTCGGCGGAGGTGAGGATGAAGACGCCGCCGAGAACGATCTGGAAGGCCTGCATCCAGCGCAGCGGGCGCAGCTCCTTCAGCATCCGGTCCAGGCGCGCGTCCTGGAGGGCGCGGAACGCGTGAGCCTCCTGCCGCGCGAGCCTTTGCTGGAGGGACTGCCATTCGAGTTTGAGATCGTCGAGTTCCATGACGGACTCCTAGCGGGATGAGGTGGAACGGAGGCGCTCCTTGAGGCGCCCGATCTTGGTGGCGGCGTGGCTCGCGGTGATGCCGAGCACTTCGGCGATCTCCTGGTGGCTGTGGCCGTCGAGGTAGAGCAGCACGAGCGCCTTGTTCAGAGGGTCCAGCCCCTCGATGAAACGCTGGAGCATGAGCAGGCCCTCGCTCGGCGCGGCGTCGTCCGCCACCTCCAGGTGATGGGGCTCGGCGGGCACCGTCTCACGGAGCCGCGCCGTCTCGCGCCGCACATGGCTGATGGCGACATTGAGAGCGATGCGGTAGGCCCAGGTTGAAAAGGCGCATCGGCCGTCGAAGCGCGGATAGGCGCGCCACCATTGGGTGGCGATCTCCTGCATGAGGTCGTCGCGGTCCGCCGGGTTGCGGCAATAGGTCGAAGCGACCTTCCGGAGGATGCCGCAATGGGTCTGGAGCAGGGCTTCAAACGGATCCTGGGGTTGGGGCGGCATGGGGCCTCGGAGGGGGGCGTGGAAGTCGGTCCAGGAAGGTGGTTCGTGGAAGGCCGGGAAATCTCACGGGGGAATTCTTCCCAAGAATGCCCAACCGGCCCCGGCCTCCCGCTACCCTCTTCTTTTGGACCGCCCTTGATCCAGCACCCCGGCAATGTGTTCGTGGTGTCCGCCCCTTCGGGGACGGGGAAGTCCACGCTGTCCCAGCGCCTCATCGAGCGGGTGCCGGACCTGGTTTTCTCCATTTCCGTCACGACGCGGCCGCCCCGCCCGGGCGAGGTGGATGGCCAGGATTACTTCTTCGTGGACGACGCGAAGTTCGACGCCATGGTGCGCGCCGGGGATTTCGTGGAGTGGGTCCAGGTCTACGAGCGCCGCTACGGCACGAGCCGCCCCTGGCTGGAGGAGGTCCTAGCCTCGGGCAAAGATGTGCTGCTGGACATCGAGACGACCGGGGCCTTGAACATCCGCCGCGCCATTCCCGACGCGGTGATGATCTTCATCCTGCCGCCCTCGGTGGAGGCGCTGGAGGCGCGGCTGCGGGGCCGGGGCAAGGATAGCGAGGAACAGGTGCGTCTCCGCCTCCAGCACGCCCGGCACGAGATGGACCTCTACCACGCCTACGACTACCTCATCGTGAACGAGGACCTGGAGCGGGCCTACCGCCAGTTCGAATCCGTCATCTGGGCCACCCGCGCCCGGAAAGAGCGGATGCTCGGCGCCGCCCAAGCCATCCTGGGGGAGTTTCCGAAGGGCTGAATTCTGGCTCCAGGCTCCAGACTGCGCGGCTAGGCGAGGCCATTTGTTTGGGTTCGTCAGCCCTCGGCTGGTGGCGCGGCGCGGTCTTGCTTCAATGCGGGCATGTCGTGCCTGCCCTGTAGCCTGTAGCCCGTCGCCCGTAGCCCGTAGCCCGTAGCCTGAGGCCCGCGTCCCCGATCCGGCGTATCCTAAGGCTCTGCCCGGGAGCCTCATGGCCGCGTGGATCACGAAGAACTGGATGTGGGCGACGGTGCTGGGCACCGCCGCGGTGTACGCGCCGCTGGCGGGGCGCGGCGGCGAAGACGCGGCGCGCCTCAAGACGCTGGACACCCTCACGGAGGTGATGGGCCTCGTCCAGAAGGACAGCCCCGAGCCGCCCACGCCGAAGCAGATGACCCACGCGACGATCCAGGGCATGCTCCACACGCTGGACCCGCACTCCAACTACTTCGATGAGCAGGAATACCGGCTCATGCGCGAGGACCAGAAGGGCAGCTTCTACGGCATCGGCGCCATCATCACCCAGCAGGAGCAGGGCATCGCCATCGTGAGCCCCATCAAGGGCGGGCCGTCCGAACGCCTCGGCATCCGCGCGGGCGATGTGATCAAGGAGATTGACGGCCAGAGCATCGAAGGCTGGACCAGCAACCAGGCTCTCGCGAAGCTGCGCGGCCAGAAGGGCGTGCCCGTGGAGCTGGGCATCCAGCGGCCCGGCGTGCCGGACCTCATCCACTTCACGGTGGTGCGCGCGGAGATCCCCAGCAACAGCGTGTCCTACGCGTTCATGGTCTCGCCGACGACCGGCTACATCCTCATCAAGGATTTCGGCGAGACGACGGCGGAGGAATTCCAGAAGGCCGTCGCCCAGCTCAAGCGCCAGGGCATGCAAAGCCTCGTGCTGGACCTGCGCAACAACCCCGGCGGCCTGCTCAGCGCGGCCATCGGCGTGTGCAGCCAGTTGCTCGGGCCGAACCAGCTCATCGTCACCACCAAGGGCCGGGACGCGAAGGATGTGGAGGAGACCCGCACCCCCGCGGGCGCGCCGCCCGAGACTTTTCCGGTGGTGGTGTTGGTGAACCGCGGCACGGCTTCGGCCAGCGAAATCGTCACCGGCGCGATCCAGGATCACGACCGCGGCCTCGTCGTCGGGACGACCTCCTGGGGCAAGGGCCTCGTCCAAAGCGTGCTGACCATCGGCCGCACCCGTGGCCTCGCGCTCACCACCGCCCGCTACTACACGCCCTCGGGCCGCTGTATCCAGCGCGACTACAGCCACGGCCTCGACGACTATTACAACCCCGATGACGAGCCCGCGACCGCGCCCTCCGGCCCCACCTACAAGACGGATCTGGGCCGCACGGTCTACGGCGGCGGCGGCATCACGCCCGATGTGGTGGCGGCGCCGCCCAAGATGAGTTCCGTGATGGTGGATCTGCGGCTGCGCCAGTCGGCCTTCTTCCGCTTCTCGGTGATCGAGAAGGAGCGCGCCGGGTTCCGCGCCGATGAGCCGGTGGACGAGGCGCTGCTCACGCGTTTCCGGGATTGGACGAAGGCTCAGAAGATCACGGTCTCCGACGCCGACTGGCAGGCCAACCTGCCCGCCATCAAGGATCAGCTCGCCCAGGAGCTGGCCAATGTGGGCCTGAGCCTGGACGCCGGAGCCAAGCTGGGCGCGGGCAAGGACCCGGTGGTGGAGAAGGCGCTGGAGCTCATGCCCCAGGCGGAGAAGTTGCTGCAAAAGCAGCAGCTCAACCTGAAGGCCAAGGACAAGGCGGAGGCCGTGGCCTGGGAGCCGCGCGAAGCGGATCTTCTGACGGCCTGACCGCCCATAAATTCCACTTATTCATCCATAAGAAAAACACAGGGTCGCGGTAGCCTGGGCTTTCACGCAAAGGCCCCGCCATGGATTTCACGCTGCCCGACCACATCGAAGCCCTCCGCGAGGAGGTCCGCAAGTTCGCCGAGAAGGAGATCCGTCCCAAGGTCATGGAGTGGGACGAGAAGAAGACCTTCCCCATGGAGGTCATGAAGGCCCTCGGCGAGATGGGCATGATGGGCGTGATCTTCCCCGAGGAGTACGGCGGCGCGGGCATGGGCTACGCCGAATACGCGGTGGTGGTGGAAGAACTCTCCCGCGTGGACGGCAGCGTTGGCATCAGCATCGCCGCGCACAATTCGCTCTGCTCCAACCACATCTACGCCATGGGCGACGAGCGGCAGAAGCAGAAGTACCTCGTGCCCCTCGCCAGCGGCAAGGCCATCGGCGCCTGGGGGCTCACCGAGCCCGGCGCGGGCTCGGACGCGGGCGCGCAGGTGACGACGGCGAAGAAGGAAGGCTCCCACTACATCCTGAACGGCACGAAGAACTTCATCACCCACGGCACCGTCGGCGACATCGCGGTGGTCATGGCCCGCACGAGCCCCGGCAAGGGCACGGAGGGCATCAGCGCCTTCATCCTCGAAAAGGGCATGAACGGCTTCAAGGCCGGCAAGCAGGAGAACAAGCTGGGCCTCCGCGCCTCCGACACTTCCGAGCTGATCATGGAGGATGTGAAGGTGCCGGTGGAGAACCTGCTGGGCGAAGAAGGCATCGGCTTCAAGCAGGCCATGAAGACGCTGGATGGCGGCCGCATCAGCATCGGCGCGCTGGGACTCGGCATGGCGCAGGGCGCCTTCGAAGAGGCCGCGAAGTATTCGAAGATCCGCAAGACCTTCGGCAAGCCCATCAGCGACCATCAGGCGATCCAGTTCAAGCTCGCGGACATGGCGACGCAGATTGAGGCGGCGCGCCTGCTCATCTACAAGGCCGCGAACCTCAAGGACCAGGGCAAGCCCTACGGCCAGGCCGCGAGCATGGCGAAGCTCTACTCCTCCGAGATCGCCTGCAAGGTGGCGGACGAAGCCGTGCAGATCCTCGGCGGCTACGGCTACATCAAGGACTACCCGGTGGAGAAGTACTACCGCGATGTGAAGCTCTGCACCATCGGCGAAGGCACCAGCGAAGTGCAGCGCATGGTCATCGCGAAGAACCTGCT
>CAYYJN010000085.1:4892-6260 GCA_964472275.1 uncultured Solibacteraceae bacterium | reverse complement strand
GGGCACCGCCCAGGTCCGGGCTTGGAAAGACGCGGGCGGCGACAAGGAAGCCAAGCCCCCGGCCGTGATCCAAGCCATCGAGGCCGGCACGGGCACGGGCAAGAGCCTCGGCTACCTCATTCCCGCGCTGGCTTCGGGCCGCGCGCCGGTGATCGTCGCCACGCGCACGAAGAACCTCCAACGCCAACTGCTGGACGAGGACCTGCCGCGCGCCATCGGCATCCTGGGCCGGACCGCCAAGGCGGTGCTCGCCAAGGGCCGCTCCAACTACCTTTGCCTCGCCGCCTGGGAACAGGCTCAAGTCCATCCTCCGTCCGAAGTCTCGAAGGACGATTACGGATTGTGGATGGCGCTGCCCCAATGGGCGGAGCGCACGACCACCGGCGACCGCGAAGAACTCGGCCCCTTCGGCGAAGGCGAATCGCCGCTGTGGGACAAGCTCAACGCCCGCGCCGAACGCTGCACCGGGCGCCAGTGCCCACACTATGAGAACTGCCATCTGGTGAAGCTGCGGCAGGAAGTGGCGGAGGCCGACCTCGTCATCGTCAACCACGCGCTGCTGCTGGCGGATCGCAAGCTGCGGGAATCGGCCTTTGGCCAAGTGCTGCCCGACGCGCCGGTGCTGATCCTCGATGAGGCGCACGACCTTGAAGAACAGCTCACCGAAGGCTTCGCGGAGAGCTGGTCCACCCGCGCCATGCGGATGCTCTTCTCCGATCTGGACGCCTCGCTGGGCGCGGTGGAGGGCGGCGACCTCGAAGCGCGGCTGCCCTTGTGGGAAGCGAGCTGGGACGAATTGCTCGCGCTGCTTCCCCTCGACACTGGCACCTACCCGCTGCATCCGGACAAGCTCCCTTTGCGCGACCTCGCGAGCGCGGTGGGCGCGTGGGTGGAGACGGGCAGCGGCGTGCTGGGCGCGCTGAAGAGCCTCGCGGCGAAAGCCGAAGAGAAGGATCTGTCCTGGGCCAAGCTCGCCGAGCGCTGCGGCCAGGCCTTCGGGCGCATGGAGCAGATCTTCGCCCAACCCGAAGGGTGGGTGAGCACGATCACGCGCGAAAGCGCGGGCGTCATCCAATTCAAATCCAACCCCATTGATGTGCGCGCCTTCTTCCATCAGCACTTGCGCATGGGTTTCGAAAGCCTCGTGCTCACCAGCGCGACGCTGCGTGACGGCAAGGGCTTCAACGGCCTCGGCCTGCGGCTCGGCCTCAGCCACGACGAGGTGGATCGCGGGCTCGCCGTGGACAGCCCCTTCGATTTCGAACGCCAAGGTCTCCTCTTCGTGCCGCCGGGGTTGCCGGAACGGCGGGCATCGGCGGGGGGCATCGGCGATCCGGCCTGGGTCGAGGCGTCGCTGGACGCGATCCA
>CAYYJN010000085.1:0-4792 GCA_964472275.1 uncultured Solibacteraceae bacterium | reverse complement strand
CGGCGGGGGGCATCGGCGATCCGGCCTGGGTCGAGGCGTCGCTGGACGCGATCCAACGGCTCATCGCGGCTTCGCGTGGCCGCGCCCTCGTCCTTTTCACGAGCCGCAAGATGCTCCAGGCCTTCCGCCCGCGCCTGGAATCGGCCCTCCCGCAAATCACCTTCTTCGTCCAAGGCGAAGGGCTCACCCGCAATCAATTGCTCAGCCGCTTCCGCACCACACCGGACGCGGCGCTGCTCGGTCTCGCCAGCTTCTGGCAAGGCGTGGACCTGCCCGGCGACGCGCTGCGCCTTGTCGTCGTTACGGCCTTGCCCTTCGCGCCCCCCGACGATCCCGTGCTCGCCGCGCGCATCCGCGAAGCGGACGCGAAACAGGACGGCCTCGGCTTCCGCGGCGTCCAGCTTCCGCAGATGACCCTCAAGCTCAAGCAGGGCCTGGGCCGCCTCATCCGCACCCGCCAGGACCAGGGCGTCGTCGCGTTGCTGGACCCGCGCATCCTCCTTCCGCGCGAGGACCCCAACGGCAAGCGCTACGCCGCCCAAGTGCGCGCCAGCCTCCCGCCCTTCCCCCTGAGCCGCGACTGGGAGCGGGTGGAGGGCTTTCTCGGGTCGTTATGAAGGCATCCATCTTGCTCAAGGCTTAGAATGGGTCTGATGCGCCGACATGCCCGGAACCTCGCCCTCGTGGCCGCGGCCCTGCCGCTGACGGCGGGGCATCCTCGCCACGCGTCCCAGAAGACCTACATCTACACCTACCTGGACGCGAACGGGCACCTGGTCATCAACAACCTCCCCCCGAGCTACATGCAGGGCCGAGGCCTGCGCCTCCAGCGCGTCAGCGTCGGCATGGTGAAGCTCGCCATCACGAAGACCGAGATGGCGAAGGTCATCCGCAGCCCCGAGATGCTCGCCATGGTGGATGAGATCGCGGCGGCCAACGGCGTGGACACCTACTTGGCCCGCGCCATCATCCAGGCCGAAAGCGCCTTCAACTACCGGGCGCGAAGCCATGTGGGCGCCATCGGCCTCATGCAGCTCATGCCCGCCACCGCCGAGCGCTTCGGCGTGCTCGATCCCTTCGATCCGCGCCAGAACATCATGGGCGGCTGTAAGTACCTGAAGTGGCTCACCGACTACTTCAACGGCAACCTCACGAAGGTCGTCGCCGCCTACAACGCGGGCGAGACCGCCGTGCAACGCTACAACGGCGTGCCGCCCTACAAGGAAACGCGGGCCTATGTGCCCAAAGTGCTCGACCTCTACACCCGCAAAGCCGTGCAGCCGGACCAGAAGGACGCGGGCGCCATGGCACTCCTGAAGAAGGGCCGCGGTGGCTTCGAAGTGGACGACAAAGGCGCGGCGCCGGACGAGAAGCCCGTCCTCGTGGGCAACACCCGCATCTACCAATGGGTGGACGCATCCGGCCGCCTCAAGATCAGCGACGCCCCGCCCCCCAAAGGCACCCCCGGCGTGAAGGTGTTCGGCGGGCGAGACTGATCAGGCCAGCCCCGATCGGTGAGACATCAAAAGGGGGGATCCGAAGATCCCCCCTTCCGCCCTTGCTTCCACTTCTTCCGGTTAGTTCATGGTGCGTCTTGGATTGGGTTAGAACCGGAACCCCATGTCCAAGGTGTAGGAACGGCCAGCGGCATAATTCGTTGCGCTGGTGGCCGTGCCATAGGCTGCGCCATAGACCCAGGGGCTGGTGACCCCCGTGCCGGGGGCGCCGGTCGCCGAGTTGCTGATGGTGTTCCAGCTGGCCTGCTGCTGATGGTTGAACACATTGTAGGCGATGAACTTCACGAAACCGTTCACCGGGTGCTTGGCGACGCTGAACAGTTCCCATTCCTGCGTCAGCGCCAGATCCAGAGAGGCGAGCGCCGGGAACACCTTCGCGCCACGGATGCCATCCTTGTACTGAGTCCCCGTGGTTCCGAACTGGGGATCCAGACCGGGGTTCAGTCGCGCCCGGCTGATGGTGCGGGTGTCGCTGTAGTGGGAGCCGGAGTTGAACGAATAGACCACGCCCACGGTCGTGGTTCCGTATTTCGAGTGGTAGGCACGATCCGCCTCCCACCGCATGCGGATCGGCATGTGGCCTGCGAGGTAGCCATAGGGCGCCGTCACCGAGTTGCTGTACATCACGACGCCGTTCTGGGTGGTGAAATTCTCCAGGCCCTCACCCCGAGCGGGGGTGTTGCTGCCTTCACCCTCGTAGTTGCCTTCCAGCTTGCTCCAGGTGATGTGGCCGGTGACGAACCAATCGCCTCGGGTGAGCTGCGCCGCGAATTCCAGACCCTGGTACTTGCGGGTGGCTTCGCTGCTGTTGTACCACACCTTCAGGTAGGGCGTGCTACCGTCCGGCGCCGTGACGGTGCCGTCGTTGCCCACGCGGTAGTCAATGAGGTCGTGCCACTTCTTCGAAACCGCGGTCAGGCTGAGGAAGCCCTGGCCGATGTTCGGATTGTTGAAGGAGTACGCCGCCTGGAGCTGGTACTCATCCGCCGAAGGCGCCTTCAGGTCATTGCTCAGGCGCACATTGATGGCCGGGTTGTTGTAGTAGGTGATGGTGGAGAAATCGTAGTTCGACAGGTCGTAGATGACACTGTAAGGCTGGGCCCCAGCGGGTCCGATGTAGGGGTGGTCAATCTCGGTGGGATTGCCCTGATTGGTCACCTGATTGACGATGCCGTCCTGCACCTTGGCGTTGTACCGGGCGAAAGAGGCGCCCAGAACCCAACGACCGTCTCCGAGGAGGTCGTACTTCATGCCGATACGAGGAGAGAAGCCCGAAGCTCCCGCAGAGCGGTTGCCCTGGTCGTTCACAGCCTTGTAGCGGTCGAAACGCATGCCGAGCTGAAGAGCCAGGTGCTCGTTCACGGCCCACTTATCATTCGCGTAGAGACCAATGCTTTCGTTGGTGGCTTCGCCAGAAGCGCTCTGATAGGTCCAGACATCCACGCCCGTCGCCGTTTGGGTCCCCAGGTTCACACCCGTGGTGCCGAAGATCATTCCGGTGACGGTCTGCTCATTCCTGGCCTTCGATGTGTCCTTGCGGTAGTCCACGCCGAAGTCAATCTGGTGAGTGCCCGCCTTGTCCACGAACAGCGTGCCCTTGGCGCCAGCCGTCTTGTTGTTGCGGTTGTCGCCACCGTCATTGGAATTGAAGATGCCGTTGTTGTAGAAGAAGCCGCGCGTGTAATCGTAGATCGGGCTCACGCCAGCCAGGGTCGCGCCCGCCGAGAGCCGCTGCTTCTTGGCGCCCACACGGACATCGGTGGTGAAGTTGGAGGTCCAGATGCCACGCCAATCCAAGTTCCAGTACTCACTGGTGTTGGTCTGGGGGACGAGGGCTGCCAGTTCACCCGCCGAATAGTTGCGGTTGCCCTGGGCGTTCTGACTGTTCGCGAAGGACGCGATCAGCGTGTGGTTTTCGTTTAGGGCATAGGTCAGCTTGAACTGGCGACGAATTTCGTTGAGCGAAGTAGTGTAGGCCGCGCCAGCGCCATTCGTCCCAGGCGCGCTGTTTCCGCTGATCGCGCCCGTCCCCGTGGTCTGAGTCCGATAGAACGCGCCGAAGAACCAGAGTTTGTCCTTGATGATCGGTCCGCCCACGGTGAGCGTCTTGATCTCGCCCAGTTTGTTCTGGATGGCGTTGCGGTCCTGGAGGGGCACCACCGCGTTCCACGCCGGGTTCTGGAGGGCCCAGCGGAGCTGCCCGTGGAACTCATTGCTGCCCGACTTGGTGACGGCGTTGATCACACCGCCATCCACATCGCCATACTCCGCGGAGATGGCGCCGGTGATGACCTGCAACTCTTCCATGGCATCGTTGATGAGCTGAACGCCACCATTGTTGTATGCGTTGTCTGCGATGTTCTGACCATCCACCAGGTAGGAGTTGCCGCTAGTCATGGCGCCACGGATCTGGACGCGGCCACCCACGCCGCTGGTGACGCCTGGGGTCAGCAGCGCGACCGAATCAAGGGAACGGCCCGTAGGGATCGTGTCAATGCGGCTCAGGTCGTAGTTCGCGGCGGTCTTGGGGTCCGTCTTGTCCACGAGCGGGCTGGCGGTGCCCACGACCTCCACCGTCGTCTCCTGGTTCTTGGGGAGGATCACGCGGGGCTGGTAGTTCTGGTCAATGCCGAGCACCTGGACGAATTTGCTGGTCTGGTAGCCGTCCTTGACGAACTCCAAGGTGTAGGTCCCGGGGGGGAGCAGACGCGTCACGAAGTTGCCGCCAGCGTCGCTGGCGATCAGTCGAGCGCCCTGGAGGCTCGGGGAGGTCAAACGGATCTGAACTCCGGAGATGGCGGCTCCGGCGGAATCCACCACCTGGCCGGTGACGCTGGCGGTCTGGGTGCCTTGGGCGAAGGCAACCGCCGGACCAGCGGCGAGAAGGGCCGCGACGCGGCCGACACGGAAGAGTGATTGCTTCAAGGCGATGTCTCCTTAGGAAGGGGCCTCGAACGAGGAATGTTAAGAATCGGAAAGGTTCCGATTGCTCATGAAGTTTAGAAATTGTCATGTTGAAAGTCCAAGCAAAAATACAATCTTGTGACACATTTTATCCAATGCTTTTGTTTTTAGGCGTTTACATAGTCAATCAAACGCTTGAAAACGATTGGCATGCATATAATGATCGCCTATTCGCCCTTAACGACGCCTTCGGCCATGGGCGATCCGGAGCCGTTTGGCCCCGGATGCTCTTTCGGCCTAGACCGTCTCGGCCCGTCTCAGCCCTTGGCTTCGGCGTCCAGGGCGAGGGCGGCTTCTTCGAAGGCGGGGCG
>CAYYJN010000084.1:0-6329 GCA_964472275.1 uncultured Solibacteraceae bacterium | reverse complement strand
AGCTAGTGCGCCCCTTTCTCGCTGTCGGCATGCTCTCGCCCGGCCACGCGCAGATCTCGTCGGCGGTGCGGTGGCAGCCGCGGCAGAGGCCGGTTTGGGCGTCCAGTTCGCACACATGGATGCAGGGCGTCGGTTCGGGGCGGGAGTCCATCAGTGGCCGCGCTTCCAGTCGAGGGGTTGGCCCTCGGGGAAGGAGGTGCGGAGCGTCAGCGCGCCTTCCTGCACCAATTCGGGAAGCTCATGGAGGAGGCGGGGCTTGAGGTGATCCCCCGATCCAGGTTCCTCCAGGTAGACGCCGACGAAGGCGTCGCGGCCGGAGCGCTTGGCGGCGTAGAGGCATTGGTCGGCGAGTTCCACCGCGTCCTCCCAGCCGAAAGCGCCCGGATCGTCGAGCAGCACGGGAAAGGCGCTGTAGCCGACGGAGCAGGTGAGCCTCAGCTCCTGGCCATCGCCGAAGGGATAGGCGCGATGGCGGACCTCCTCCAGCACTTTGCGCGCGATGACATCCGCCGTCTTGCGGTCGGCGCGCCGGGCGATGATGAGGAATTCCTCGCCGCCCCAACGGGCCACCGTGTCGGTCTCGCGGGTGGCGGCGCGGATGGCTTCCGCCGCGAGCTTGAGCACCGCGTCCCCGGCCGCGTGGCCATGCTCATCGTTCACGGCCTTGAAGTGGTCCAGGTCCACCAGGAGGAACACCAAATCCTCGCCGCTGGGCGGCTTGCCCGACGCGTGGAGGGTTCGGAAGGCCCGCAGGACGCGGGATTCCTCCTCTGGCAAGTTCATGCCGAGGTAACGGCGGTTCTTTAGGCCCGTGAGCGCGTCCAGCATGCTCGACTCTTGGAGCTGCTCGTTGGCGCGCTCCAGGTCCAGCGTTCGCGCGCGGATGAGGGCCTCCAGATCGCGGTTGCGCTTCTCCAGCACCAGGGTGCGCCAGCGCACGGAGGCGAGCACGAGCGCGATGGCCAGGATCAGGCAGAGGCCGTAGAACCACCAGGTCCGCCACCAGGGGGCGAGGATGCGGAACGACACGCTATCGGGGTTCCCATAAGTCCCAGACCCGAGGGCCGCGCGCACCTCGAAGCGGTAGTCCCCCGGCGGCAAGGCGGTGTAGCGCGCCTCGCGCACCTTGGTGTCCCGCCACTCGTTCTCGAAGCCCTGCAGCCGCACCTGGAGTTTGACGGAGTTTTCGTTGAGGTAGCTGGGTACCGCGTAGTCGAAGTCCATGGTGCGGAAGGCATAGGATACCTGCAGCAGTCCGCCGTCCGTCGAAAGGGCATGACCTCCGCCATCCAGCGCACGCATCAATCGGACGGAAGGCGGCGTGACGGGAAGCACGCCCCCCCGGGTGTCGAAACGCGCGAGCCCGTTGCTCATGCCGAACCAGACGCCATCCGGATCCACCCAGATCGCGTTGCCATCGGCATCTTCCCCGGGAAGCCCATTCCCTCGGCCGAACCGGCGGCATTCCTGCCCATCCCAACGCTTCACGCCGCGGCCGGTGCCCAGCCAGAGCGCCCCGGAGGAATCGAACGCCATGGAGACGACACTGTCCTCCACCAGGGCCGGCACCGCGACCTGGGCGCTCACCGACCATCTTCCATTTTCTTTCCGCAGGATGGTCAAGCCGTGGACATCGCCGTACGAGATCCAGAGTTCACCGCTGTCCGTCATGGCGAGGGCTTGAATGCCGACACTCTTCAATCCGTCCTTCACGCCGAGGATGCGCCAGGAGGCGCCGTCGTACACGCAGAGGCCGTGATCGGTCGCCACGAACACCGCGCCTTTCCGCGCGAGGATGGCCGAGCCGCCGACCCGCTCTGAAAGGCCTGGAATCGTCACCGGAATGGGCGCCCCCCCTGATGGGATGCGCCAGAGCTGCGCGAAGAGCGACACGGCCCAGATCGTTCCATCCTTGGCCTGGGAGAAACATTGGAGGGCATCCCCGGCTTGCGCGCTTGGGAAGGCCACCCATGCGCCTCCGCCAGGGCGGAGCCGGTAGGCGCCCGGTTTGTCGCCGCCAGGCGGGGTCGCGGACACCCACAAGCTGCCATCCGCGTCGGCGAGGAGGCTGTTCACGGGCTGGTCCCGGATCTCCGGAACGGCCTTCCAGCCCGAAGGGCTGCCTACAGCGAGCCCGCCTTGGGTCCCGGCGAAGATGCGCCCATCCCTCGTCCGGGCGATGGACCAAATCGTATCGCTCGGAAGCCCCTGCCTTCGCGTGGCGGCGGTCCAGCGCTGGCGGCCCAGAATGCGGTGGACGCCTTCGCTACCCACCCAAAGGCTGCCTTCCCGGTCCACGAGCGCGCTACCCGCCCAGCTTCCCGGGAGGCCCCAGGAATCATCCAACAGAAAATTCCCGTTGTCCTGGAAACACGCGAGGCCATTCTGGGTCGGCATCCATACCCGGCCCTGGCCATCCGCGAAGAGCGAAGCCACCCCAATGGCCTTCAACGGCAGGGCGCGGCTAAGGTCCGTCGCCTGCTTCCAATCCGGATCGAACCGCACCAGGAAGGAATCGCCCCGGACCCAGGCGCGGCCCTTCTGATCTTCGACCAGCGCGATCCCCACATCCGCATCATAGGGAGCCGGAAGCTTCGCAAGCGTCCAGGCGCCACCCACCGTGCGATGGTAGACCGCCCCTTTGAATTGGGATGCGAGCACCGTTCCATCGGAAGGGTTGATCCAAACCGCGACGGTCGCCTCCCGCGGGAGCCCATCCACGGGCCAGAACCCGCTTGGCCCGCCGGAGTAGAGACCTTTCCAAGTGGTCACCCAGAGGCGGCTTTGGGCATCGCACGCGAGGGAATTTCCGCTCCGGATCAGGTCCGCCGACTTGGGCAGCCCCGAGGCGGGGGGCATCACGGAGAAGCGCCCGCCTTCCCGGCGCGCCAGGCCCGTCTTGGTCAGCACCCACAGGCTTCCATCCGGCGCGGGCGCAAGGGCGGAGATGTACGCGTCGGGAAGCCCGTCGCGCGCGTCGAAGCGGTGGAAGGATTCGCCGTCGTAACGGAAGAGGCCATCCTCCGTTCCCACCCAAAGGAACCCAGCCTCGTCCTGCGCCATCACCGTGACAGACAGGCTCGTGAGGCCCTGATCCCCACCGTAAGACTTGAAGGTGTAGGTGCCCCATTGCCGGAGCGGGGCTTGCGGAGATGCGTCGGCCGCCAGTGGCAAGGCTAAGGCCAACGCGGCCACGGCGGTCAGTCGCTGGATCAGGCGGTGGAACACGCGCTCAGACTTCCAGCTTCGGGGCCGTTTGGGAAGCGCCTTCAGGCCTTTCGAGCCACTTTCGCGCCAGTGTGGGAGGCTTGATCTCTGGGCTTGACGATGACCTCATCCACATTCACGCGCTCCGGCAACATCACACTCCATCGGACGCATTCGGCCACATCTGAAGCCCTGAGCGGTTCCATGCCCGCGTAGACGCCCTTGGCCCGCTCCGCGTCGTGGAAACGGACGAGGCTGAATTCCGTGTCCACCATGCCCGGGTCCACGCTCGTCACCCGGATGGGCTCGCCGCAAAGCTCCAGCCGCAGCGCGTGGGCGAGCGCCTTGACGCCGTGTTTGGAAGCGCAGTAGGCGCCGCCGCCCTCGTAGCTCTGGTGCCCGGCCGTGGAGCCGATGAAGACGATGTGGCCCCAACCCGCTTTCCTGACTTCGGGCAAGGCGTAGCGGATCGTTTTCACGACGCCCTCCACATTCGTCCGGAGCATCGCTTCCAGATCTTCGTCCGGGATCTCCCAGACCTTGTCGAGGCCGCGGGCGAGGCCCGCGTTGGCGACGATCACATGCAGCGCGCCGAGGGAGGCCGCCGCCGATTGCACGAAGGCCTGGATGCTCGCCGTTTCGCGCGTGTCCACCTTCCCCGCGAAGACCTTCGCCCCCTTCGCGCGCAGCTCCGAGGCGAGCGCCTCCACCCGGTCCAGCCGTCGCGCGCCGAGCGCGAGATCAAAGCCGCTCTCCGCCAGCGCGCGCGCGACGGCTTCCCCGATGCCGCTGCTGGCGCCGGTGATGAGGGCGATGGGGCGGTCGGGGCGCATGGGAGTCCTTTCGTCGCCGGGCGGCGCCTTGATTCAGTTCGAAGTGAGGTATCGGAGCTCGTTCATGATCATCCGTCCAGATGTTCCTTCATGAAGGCCGCGGGGGCCATCACCTTCACACTCCGTCGGATCTCGGACGGATAGTCCGCGAGATTCCCGGTGACAAGGATCGCCCCAGCCGCTTTCGCCAACGCGAGGAAGACCAGATCGTCGGGATCAGGTCCAGAGAGCGGCCAAGGCCGCGGCTCAGGTAGGTAGAGGCTCTGAGCCACAAGGAAATCGAGCCACTCCGGCGGCAACCCGTAACGCGCGAGGCGTGGACGCCGCATCACTTCGCGGTACTCAGCCAGCACGGAAGGACAGGTGGCGATCTGAAGGCGGCCTTCCAGCGCTTCCTGAACGATGGCCGCGGGCGGGCCGTTTCGCTGGATGGCCGCGGAAATCACGACATTCGTGTCGAGGACGACCAGTCTCAACGGGGCTTCACCCGCTTCGTGGCCCGTTTCCGGGCCTTCCGAGCTTCCTGGGCGAGAGACTGAATCGTCTCGTCTGTCCAGCCATCCAGCCCTGACGCTTCAGCAACCCGCCAACTCTCCCGCAGGCTCGCTTTCGCCATGGCTCGACGCAGTTCCAGGTCCTCCAAGACCACATCGCCTCGGACAGGCACGAGGAAGTAGACCGGCCCCTCCTGTCCTGAAAGCAGGATCGTCTCCCCAGCGGGAACGCCCTCAAGAGCGCTGGAGCCCCGCGTGCGGAATTCCCTCAAGGAAACCTGGCGCATGACCACCTCTCAAGGTCAGTGTAGCCATATTGGCTACACTGGCAAGGCCCGACTCACACCTTCACGGCCTGGAACTGGAGGACGGCTTCTTTCAACAGCTCGGCGGCGCGGCGAAGGCGGCCTTCTTCGATCACATAGGCGAGGCGGAGCTGATCGGCGCCGAGACCGGGCGTGGCGTAAAAGCCCGGACCCGGCGCGGCCATGAAGGTCTCGCCGTCCCGCTCGAAATCCGTGAGCGCCCACCGGGCGAAGGCTTCGGCGTCCACGGGCAGCGAGGCCATGAGGTAGAAGGCGCCCGCCGGTTTCTCGCACTGAAGGCCAGGGACCGCCGCGAGGCCTTCCACCAGCGCGTCGCGGCGCTTGCGGTATTCGTCCTTGATGGGCGCGAAGAAGTCCTTCGATAGGCTCGCCATCATCGCGGCGGCGGCGCGCTGCTCGGGCACGGGCGGGCAGAGGCGACCCATGGCGATGCGACCGGCCGCGGCGCGAGCGTCCCGGTTCTTCGTCACGAAGCAGCCGAGCCGCGCGCCGCACAGCGAGTAGCGCTTGGACAAGCTGTCCACGAGGATGACGCGGTCCTCGATGCCCGGCACCGAGAGCGCCGACACATGATCGCCGTCGTAGACGAATTCGCGGTAGACCTCATCGCTGATGAGGAAGAGGTCATGCTTCACCGCGAGCCGCGCGAGGCGGCCCAGTTCCTCCGCCGAGAGTGCGGCGCCGGTGGGATTGTTCGGCGAGCAGAGCAGGATGGCGCGGGTCTTCGGGCCTAGTGCCGCTTCCAACGCCGCGTCATCCGGAAGCCGGAAACCCGATGCTGGATCCGCAGGAATCCCGCGCAGTTCGACGCCGCTCATGCGCGCGAAGGCGGCATAGTTGGTGTAGAAGGGCTCGATGACGAGCGCGTCATCGCCCGGATCGCAGGCGATCTGCAGCGCGAAGAGCAGCGCCTCGCTGCCGCCGACGGTGACGACGATCTCATCGGCGTCCACGCCAAGGCCGAGGCCTTGGTAGTAGCCCGCGAGGGCCTCCCTCAATTCGGGTTCGCCTTCGGATCGCCCGTAGGCGACGACGGCGTCCTGGTAGCGGCGCAGGCCATCGAGAAAGGCCTGGGGCGTGGCGATGTCCGGCTGACCGATGTTGAGCGGGATCACCTTGCGCCCGAGCGTGCGGGCGCGATCCGCCAGCGGCCCCAGCTTGCGGATGGGGCTGTCGGGGAAGTGGGCCGCGCGCTCGGAAAGGCGCATGGGTCAGATCAGGGAAGCGGGGTCGGTGAAGGCCATCTTCTGATCGTCGGCGACGGGCTTGCAGGTGAGCTTGCCCTCGTGGACATTGAGCCCGGCGAGGAAGCCCTTGTCGCTGGCCAGCGCGGCCTTCCAGCCCATGGTGGCGAGCTTGAGGGCGTAGGGCAGCGTCGAATTGGTGAGGCCGATGGTGGAGGTGCGGGGCACGGCGCCCGGCATGTTCGCCACGCCGTAGTGCAGCACGCCGTCCACGAAGTAGATCGG
>CAYYJN010000083.1:0-6442 GCA_964472275.1 uncultured Solibacteraceae bacterium | reverse complement strand
GCCTGACGCCCGTCCTGGCACCTTCCTCGCCTCCCTAGCCGATGGTGTCGGCCCCATGACCCTTCCCAACCTATGCCTCCCGGAGCCGGGCGCGTGATCGCCCAGGTCCCGCCCACGAGCCTGCTGGCCCGCGCCCTCCGCGCGCCGGCGGAAGGGCTCTTCCGCAACCGCGTGCTGGCCATCAGCTCGGGCAAGGGCGGCGTGGGCAAGACCAATGTGGTGGCGGGCCTCGCCCTCGCCCTCGCCCGCCAAGGGCAGCGCGTCGTCATCGTGGACGCGGATTTCGGGCTGGCGAATCTGGACATCCTCCTGGGTCTCACGCCCCAGCACACGCTGGAGCAGGTGCTGCGCGGCGAAAAAGTGCTGGAGGAGATCCTGCTCGAAGGCCCGGGCGGCGTGCGCATCGTGCCCGCCTCCAGCGGCGTGCAGGAACTCACCCGCCTGGACGGCGCCGCGGAGTTGCGGCTCGTGCAAGGGCTCCAGCGCGTGGCGGAAGACGCCGACTGGATGCTGGTGGACACCGCCGCGGGCGTCCACGATTCCGTCATCAAGCTGCTCATGGCCGCCCAGCAGGTGCTGCTGGTGGCGACGCCCGAGCCCGCGAGCCTCGTGGACGCCTACGCGGTGCTGAAGGTGCTGCATCTGCGCGACGCGGAGAAACCCGTGCGCCTCGTCGTCAACAACGCCCAATCCGCCGAGGAGGCCGGCGAGACCATCCAGCAGCTCGACCTCGCCACGCGCCGCTTCCTGGGCCGCGGGGTGGAGGCGATCGGCGCGATCCCGCACGATCCCTGGCTGCTCCAGGCGGTGCGCGAGCAGCGCTCCGTGGTGGACCGCTTCCCGGACAGCCCCTCCTCCCGCGCCTTCGATTCGCTGGCGAAACTCCTCATCGAAGGCGGACAATGGGATCCCGCCTCGCTCCCGAGCCTGTGGGAGCCGCCCCTTCACTGATGGCCTCCTGATGATGACGAAGGAATCCAAGCCCAAGGCCCTCGGCCCCGCGTCCAATCTGCGGGCGGAGGATCGCCTGGACCAGGATCAGCTCGTGCAGGATCATCTGCGCCTCGTCCAGATGGTGGCGCGCCGCATGGCCAGCCGCCTGCCCGCCCATGTGGAGCTCGATGATCTCGTCCACTTCGGCGTGCTCGGCCTGCTCGACGCCGCGCGGAAGTATCAGCCCGATCGCGAAGTGCAGTTCAAGACTTACGCGGAGCTGCGCATCAAGGGCGCCATCGTGGACGGTTTGCGGGAGCTGGACTGGATGCCCCGCAGCCTGCGCCGCCGCAAGCGCGACCTCGCCCAAACCCAAGCGCGCCTGGAACAGCGCCTCGGCCGCGGCGCGAGCCGCGAGGAGCTGGCGGCGGAGCTGGGCGTCCCCGTGGAAGATCTCCAGCGCATGATGGACGAGCTGGAAGGCCCCGGCGATCCGCTCTCCGAGCCGGGCCTGGATGAATCGGCGGAGGGCCTCGCGGGTCTGCTGCCGGATCTGGACACCGAAGACGCCCAGAGCCAGATGGAAAGCCGCGAGCGCGAGCAGCTCGTGCAGAAGGCCGTGGAGGCCCTGCCCCGCAAGGAGCGCTTCGTCGTCCAGCTCTACAGCTTCGCCGACCTCACCATGAAGGAGATCGGCACCTTGCTGAACCTCACCGAGAGCCGCGTGTCGCAGCTTCACGCCCAGGCCATGGAGAACCTGCGGAAGGATCTGAAGGACCAGGCCTGAAGGCTCTAGCCTCCAGCCTGCGAAGCCACACCCTGTGGCCGCTGCGCCACCTTGGCGGCGCGCTATTCTTCTCCCATCGTGGAATCCGGGAGGCCGCTATGTGTGGAATCGTCGGCTACATCGGTGACCAGGGCGCGGCGTCCATCCTCGTGGATGGTCTGCGCAGTCTGGAATACCGCGGCTACGACAGCGCCGGCATCGCGCTCTCGCCGGGCAACGGGAGCTTCACCATCATCCGCGCCTCGGGCAAGCTCGCGAATCTCGCGGCCAAGGTGGACCGCGCCGACACGACGCCCCTCGGCATCGGCCACACTCGCTGGGCGACCCACGGCCGACCCACGGAAGAGAACGCCCACCCTCACCGCAGCCAGAACGGCAAGGTGGTGGCGGTGCACAACGGCATCTTCGAGAACTTCCTGGAACTGCGCGCGGAGTTGCAGGACGCGGGCGTGTCCTTCGCCTCCGAGACGGATACGGAAGTCTTTCCCCAGATGGTGGCGCTGCTCATGCGGCGGGATGGCCTCAGCTTCCAGGACGCCTTCATCGCTTCGGTGAAGAAGGTGCGGGGCATCTACGCCCTCGCCTGCCTGCACGCGGATGATCCGAGCCGCATCCTCGCCGCCCGCAGCGGCCCCCCGCTCTGCATCGGTCTCGGAGAAGGGGAGACCTTCCTCGCCTCCGATGTCGTGCCACTGCTGGCCCACACACGCCGCGTCATCTTCCTGGAGGACGGCGACCTCGCCGTGCTGACCCGTGAGGGCGCGGATGTCTTCCGCTTGGACGGCAAGCCCGCCAACCGCGGCGTGCAGGTGATTCCTTACGATCCCGTCGCCGCGGAAAAGGGCGGTTACAAGCACTTCATGCAGAAGGAGATCTTCGAACAACCGCAGGCGCTCTCCAACACCTTGCTCAATCGCATGCCGTTGGATGGCGAGGAGATCCCGCTGGACCTGCCCTGGAGCACCGAGGAGCTGCGTGCGTTCAGCCGCGTCTCCATCCTCGCCTGCGGCACGAGCTGGCACGCGGGGCTCGTGGGCAAGTTCTACCTGGAGCAGCTCGCGCGCATCGGCACCGACATTGATTACGCGTCCGAGTTCCGGTACCGCGAACCCATCGTGGAGCCGCGCACGCTGGCGCTGGGCATCACCCAGAGCGGCGAGACGGCCGACACGCTCGCGGCGTTGAAGGAGGCCGCCTCCCGCGGCGCGAAGACGCTCGCCATCTGCAACGCGCAAGGCTCCACCGCCACGCGCCAGTGCGACGCGACCTTGCTCACCCACGCGGGACCCGAGATCGGCGTGGCCTCCACCAAGGCCTTCACCACCCAGCTCGCGGTGCTGTTGCTGCTGGCCATGCGCATCGGCGAAGCGAAGGGCACGCTCGATCCCGCGCTGCGCGCGGAGCTGCTCCAGGGGCTGCGCGAACTTCCCGCCCACCTGGAACGCGCGCTGGCTCTCGAACCTCAGATCAGGAAGTGGGCTCAAGCGTGGCAAGGCGCGCGCGACTTCCTCTACCTGGGCCGCGGCCCGCTCTATCCCATCGCCCTGGAAGGCGCGCTGAAGCTGAAGGAGATCTCCTACATCCACGCCGAAGGCTACCCGGCCGGCGAAATGAAGCACGGCCCCATCGCGCTCATTGATGACCAGCTCCCCGTCGTCGCCCTGCTCTCTGAGGACTCCCACCGGGAGAAGACGCTCTCCAACCTGCAGGAGGCCGCCGCCCGCGAAGGGCGCATCCTCGGCCTCGTCACCGAAGGCGACACGGGCCTCGATGGCATCGCCGAATCGGTGCTGGGCCTTCCGGCGGTCCATCCCTGGCTCGCGCCCATCGTCTACGCGGTGCCGCTCCAGCTCCTCGCCTACCATGTGGCCCTGCTCCGCGGGTGTGATGTGGACCAGCCGCGCAACCTCGCCAAGAGCGTGACCGTCGAATGAGCGCGCGGGCCGATTCCTTCCGGAAGAAAATCCTCCGCCCCTGGAAGTTGAAGCTCTTCATGGTCGCCAAGCTGCCCATGGGCCTGCTCGCGGGCCTGCGGGTCGTGGCGCTCGATGAGACGAAGGCCGCCGTCTCCATCAAGCTCGGCTACCTGACGAAAAATCCCTTCCGCAGCATCTATTTCGCCTGCCTCGCCATGGCCGCCGAGCTCGCGAGCGGGGTGCAAGGCATCGTGCTGACCTCGGATGGCCCGCCGGTCTCCATGCTCGTCGTGGATCTCAAAGCCACCTTCACCAAGAAGGCCGTGGGCCGCGTCACCTTCACCTGCGCGGACGGCGCCGCCATCGCCGAAGCCATCGCCGCCACCCGCGCCGACGGAGAGGGCCGCACCGTCCCCTGCACCTCCATCGGCCGCGACGAGACCGGGGACGAAGTCGCCACCTTCGTCCTGACCTGGTCCTTCAAGGCCAAGGCCCAAAAGGCCTGATGGACCCTTGCCCCGTTTCCGGTAGAATGGTTCTTCCCGTTGGCGCGTAGCTCAGGGGTAGAGCACCACCTTGACACGGTGGGGGTCGGTGGTTCGAGACCACTCGCGCCAACCAAGTGAACGGCCTGGAGCAATCCAGGCCGTTTTGGTTTCGCCGCGATCCCCGCGCCAACACGAGTGGACTCGGACCACCGAGAAGAGCTGGCGGGCGGGTAGGACCCGCTGGAGGCCCTCCAGTGGAGGACCGGAGGCGATCGGGATGAAATTGATGATCGTGGCTTGCCCCATGTACAAGGACGCGGTGCTGGGTCAGCGTCCCTCCAAACTCCCAGGGGCATCTTCACCCACCACGACGCTGGCGAGGAGTCCCAGAACTAGGCTGTTGGTCGGCTCTGATAGCGGGTGTTCAGCCTGAAGACGCTCCAGCTTATCGATGTATTCGCTGACGATACCGGGATGACTAGATTTCATGGAAAGGCAGGTTTGGAGGAGGAGAATCCGCACCGTGGCATTCTTCGGCTGATTTAGACAGAGCTGCAGATCCCCGTCGAGAATATCGCGCCCGCCAGAGAGAAAATTCGGCGCGGTACCTTCCATGCTTGAGCAACGGACAGCCAACAATTGCTCGAGTCTGACAAGGTAGGAGGCGAGGTCTGCGTCAGTCGGAACCTTGTAGAACTCGGGGGCCGGTTCCAATGTAACTCCGGCCTCCTTCACAAGAAACTTGAGCATGTCTTCCGCAATGGAAGACAAGGCTGGCTGCGGATGATTTGAGGGCAACTCAGCCTGGGCCCTGGCAAGGCACTTCCCATCGCTGGCTCGAACGAGCCAGAGGTTAATGTCCCATGGTTCGGCAGAGGTCTTCAGGTGAGTGACAAACACATAGTCACAGGCTGGCTCGCACTGCTGGGCATGTTCGGCGACCTCGCCATCAGACGAGGGCATGCCTGAGAGAATAAATCCAGTATTCGGCGCGAGGAGCCATGGTTGGAGGGTGCTCACACTCACGCCGCAGCGGAAATAAGCCTGCTCCGCAAGGAACAACGGCAACGCACGGCTAAGTCGGCCCGGACCATCGGTGATTTGATGAATGGGCTTATTGCCTTCGGCTCCGGTCTCGGCCGTACTCCCCAAGAAGGCGATGCGGATGGACCTGCCTGCAGGGGTATGGAAAAGCTTACGAGCAGGCGACTGTTCAGGCATCCAGATTGGGCCGTCTATGCAGACCAGCGTGGCCTTGATTTGATCCATGGAATCGACAGGAGTGGCTGCGGCCCTCGCCTTGGCGATCTCGTTGTCCCAGAAGGAAAGCGCCTGCTTCCAGTCCGGGCGCCTCTGCGCGTAAAGCTGCTGAAGGATCTCGTGTGCAGAATCAATTCGACCACTGTCCAGCAGGGCCTTGATCAGGTTGTTGCCAACCTGGAGGCCATGGACCGACAAATCGATATTCGGCATAGTCAGATCCAGCAATTCTTCTAAGTGCCCCGCCTTCCCAAGATCCCCGCTCATCTGCATGAGCAGGTCAGTTGGAACTGGACGACCGGCCATCGAAAGCGCGTCCTGATAATAAATCCTGGCCATCGGCAATTCATGTGCCTCCAGGGAGGCGCGCGCGAGCCACAGCCTGGCTCTCCAGCTCTTAGGTAACGCAGCGATGCGTTGCAAGGCTTCCTGCCTGCCCTCCCGCCCACCCTGCTCCAAATGAATCGCTCCATACCAATCAAGAGCGTTCTCCTGATTCGGGTCGAGCTCAATGGCCCGCCATAGGGTTGTGAGCTGCTCCGTTTTATCGGATTGGACCTTGGCGAGATTGGTCAGGATAAGACCGGATTCGCCATGTTGACTGATGTATTGCCGGAGCAGTCGTTCGGAGTCCCGCGGGCGTTTCTGTTCCCGATAAACATTGGCGAGCAAAACCGTCCCCCGCTCCGCACTGGGATCTATGGACGCCAAATGTTCAGCGGGTTCCACCATGTCAGCCCCGAACCCATCCGTAAGACCTTGAACAATGGTTGAGTACAGAGCTTGCGGATCGTTCCATACCTTTTTAATGTGACCAAGCAGGACTGAATCCCGCCAGGCCTGTTTGGTGATGAAAAGTTCACGACCATAAGCATCCAATACTCGAATCATGTTCGGGTCTTTGGTGGGGTCTTTGGTGGGTACCCTAGGTGCCGCAACCTCTAGCTCCGGCGTCGAAGAAACCTTGGTCCCAAACATCTTCCTAAAGAAATTCATGCTGCCAATACCTCGCTCAATCCATTAAACACTTCATCCAGTTGTTCTCAAAAAGAGCTAGT
>CAYYJN010000082.1:0-6592 GCA_964472275.1 uncultured Solibacteraceae bacterium | reverse complement strand
TGGCCGACGGCGCGCTCTTCCTGCTCTCCGGCATGGGCCGCGGCGTGACCGGCCAAACCCTGTATGTGGACGGCGGCTACAACATCATGGCGATCTGAGGCCGCGGGTCAGTTTTCAGTTTGATTTGTTCAGGAACGATCTAAGCTGCACCCCGGGAGGGGGCATGCCTCGGTCACGGGCCATGGATTCAGGCGAACCGCGCCGCGAGCTGGATGGGCGGGCCGTGTGGATCTGCGCGCTGTCGCTGCTGGTGGGCGTCGCGGCGGGTTTCGTCGCGCGGTTCCTCACGGGCCTGATCGGCCTCTTCACGAACATCTCGTACTTCCACCGCCTCTCCTGGTCCCAGGTGAATCCCTGGGATCACGCGCTGGGGTGGATGTCGGTCCTCGTGCCGGTGCTGGGCGGGCTCATCGTGGGGCTCATGGCGCGGCATGGCTCCAAGGGCATCCGCGGCCACGGCATTCCGGAAGCGATGGAGCAGGTGCTCCTCAACCGCAGCAAGATCCAGCCGCGGCTCATGATCCTCAAGCCGCTGTCGGCGGCGGTGGCCATCGGCACGGGCGGTCCCTTCGGCTTGGAAGGCCCCATCATCGCCACCGGCGGCGCCATGGGCTCGGTGCTCGGCCAGTTGATGCCCTCCACGCCGGATGAGCGCAAGACCTTGCTGGGCGCGGGCGCGGCGGCGGGCATGGCGGCGACCTTCGGCAGCCCCATCTCCGCCGTGCTGCTCGCGGTGGAGCTGCTGCTCTTCGAATACCGCTCGCGCTCCTTCATTCCCGTCGCCCTCGCGGCGTCGGCGGCGACGGCGGTGCGGCTCGCTTTGGTCGGACCGGCTCCGGCCTTCCCCATGACGGATCTTTCTCCAGCCGGTCCCATGGCGCTCGTCCTCTGCGGTGTGGTCGGGGCGGCGGCGGGCGCGATCTCGGCGCCCGTCACCCGGGCGCTCTTCGCCATGGAGGACGGTTTCTTCTCCAAGCTCCCCGTGCATTGGGCGCTCTGGCCCGCGCTGGGCGGCCTCGCCGTGGGGCTCATCGGTCTCGCCGTGCCGCGCACCCTCGGTGTGGGCTACGACAACATCACGGACATCCTGTCGGGTCGCATCGTCGGCTGGGCGGTGGTGGCGCTGTGCGTGGCGAAGTTCATCTCCTGGGCCGTGGCGCTGGGCAGCGGCACCTCCGGCGGCACGCTGGCGCCGCTCTTCACCGTCGGCGGCGGCTTCGGCGCGGCGATCGGACTCGGCCTCGCCCATCTGTTCCCGTGGGCGGGTCTCGATCCGCGCATGGCCGCGCTGGTGGGCATGGCCGCGCTCTTCACCGGCGCGTCCCGGGCGATGCTCACTTCGGTCGTGTTCGCGGTGGAGGCCACGCGCCAGCCCTGGGGCATCCTGCCGTTGCTGGCGGGCTGCGCCATCGCCTACCTCGTCTCATCCCGGCTGATGACGACGAACATCATGACGGACCGCCTGATCCGCCGCGGCGCGCGCGTGCCCACGGGGCTCGGCACGGATCCGCTGGACCAGATCCTCGTCGCCGAGCGCTGCTCGCGGGAGCCCGCGACCCTGTCCGCGGACATGCGCGCGCGGGACGCGAAGGCGTGGCTCCATGGCGGCGATCCCGGTTCCACCCATCGCGCCTTTCCGCTGCTCGAATCGGACGGGCGGCTCGTCGGAATCATCAGCCGTTCGCGCCTGTTGGAGGCGGAGGACGGCCGGCCGATTCGCGATTACGCGCGCGAAGCCGTGCTCGTCCCGCCCTTCCGCACGCTGCGCGAGGCCGGGAACCTGATGGCGGAGGCCCGCGCCGATGTGCTCATCGTCGCCGAACCCGCGCACCCGGATCGCATGCTCGGCGTGCTCTCGCTGCGGGACCTGCTGGAAGCGCGCAACGCCCATGTGGACAGCGCCGCGATCCGCGAGCCCGCCTTCGAGATCATGCCAGGCACGCAACTGTTCCGGTCGAAGTGAAGCGGGCCGGGCATCATGGAAGTTTGGACGCGACCTGATGCGACCGTTCGACCCCGCCTTCCAACTGGAACTGTCGCGCCTCATCCGCCTGCGGCGGGATGTGCGCCGCTTCCGCCGCGACGCCGTTCCCGAAGAGCTGCTTCGGGAAGTGCTCGAAGCAGCCCACCAGGCGCCGAGCGTGGGGCTTTCCCAGCCCTGGCGATTCGTGCGGGTGCGGGACAAGGCTTTGCGTGAAGCCGTCCGGGCCGATTTCGCCCGATGCAACGCGGCCGCGGCGTCCAGCTACGCTGACTCTCGGGCTCAAGCCTATGGCGCGCTGAAGTTGGCGGGGCTGGAGGAAGCGCCCGAGCATCTCCTCGTCTGCGCGGAGCGCGATCCGGATCAAGGGCACGGCCTGGGCCGTCGCACCCAGCCGGAGACCGCGCGGGATTCCGCCGTGTGCGCCATCCAATTGCTTTGGCTCGCCGCGCGGGCGAAGGGCCTCGGGCTCGGCTGGGTGAGCATCCTGGAGCCGGAGCGGCTTCGAGCCTCCTTCGCACTGCCCGAGCGCTGGGACTGGGTCGCCTACCTGTGCCTCGGCTGGCCGGAATCCGAAGCGCCGATCCCCGAATTGGAGATCTTGGGTTGGGAGCGGCGGCGGTCGCTGGATGAGGTGCTCTTCGAACGGTGAAGGGGATGGGCTTTCGGCTTTTGGCTTTGGGCTTTGGGCTTTTGCTCGCGCCGACCCACCGTTGCGCTCCGTCATGGACTGGGCGCAACGGTGGGTCGGGAACAGCGAAAGCCTAGAGCCGAAGGCCGAAAGCCCTACTTCAGCCCACGGTTCTCCAGCATGGGCTCGACGCTCGGATCGGCGCCGCGGAAGTCGCGGAACATCTTGCCCAGATCCTCCGTGTTGCCGCGGGAGAGGATCATCTTTCGGAAATAGTCGCCGTTCTTGCGGCTGAGCCCGCCGTGCTCGACGAACCACTGGAAGGCGTCGTCGCAGAGCATCTGCGTCCAGGGGTAGGCGTAGTACCCGGCGGAGTAGCCGTTGCTCCAGATGTGGAGGAAGTAGCTGGAGCGGTAGCGGGGCGGCACATAGCTCAGGTTGATCTTGTCCTTGGTGAGCGCTTCCATCTCGAACTTGTCCGCGTCCTGTTTGGGCGCGGTCGCGGGCAGGCTGTGCCATTCCATGTCCAGCAGCGCCGCGGCGATGAGCTCGGTCATGTCATAGCCCTTGTTGAACTTGCCGGACTTCTTGATCTTGTCCACCAGCGCCTGGGGCATGGCCTCGCCGGTCTTGTAATGGCGCGCGTAGTGGGCGAAGACCTTCGGGTTCGTCGCCCAGTGCTCGTTGAATTGGGAGGGGAACTCCACGAAGTCGCGCGCGACATTGGTGCCGGAGAGGCTCGGGTATTCCTGGCTCGCGAACATGCCGTGCAGCGCGTGGCCGAATTCATGGAACATCGTCACCACATCGTCGAAGGAGAGCAGCGCGGGCTGGCCCGCCTCCGGCTTGGTGAAGTTGCACACATTGAAGACGACGGGCTGGGTGCCGAGCAGCTTGGACTGGCCGACGAGGACATCCATCCACGCGCCGCCGTTCTTGTTGTCGCGCTTGAAGTAGTCGCAGTAGAAGAGCGCGAGGTGCTTGCCGTCCTTGTCGAAGACTTCGAAGGTGCGCACATCGGGCTGCCACACGGGCAGGTCGTGGCGCTCCTTGAAGGTGAGTCCGTACAGTTCGTGGGCGGCGTAGAAGACGCCGTCCTGCAGCACGCGGTTCAGTTCGAAGTAGGGCTTCACCTGGCTCTCGTCCAGGTCGTACTTGGCTTTCCGCACCTGCTCGGCGTAGCGCTCCCAATCCCAGGGCGCGAGCTGGAAGCCGCCCTTGTCCGCGTCAATGGCGGCCTGGATGTCCTTGGCCTCCGCTTCGGCGCGGCCGGTGGCGGCGGGCACGAGGGCGCGGAGGAACTTCAGCGCGGCTTCGGGCGTCTTGGCCATCTGGTCCGAGAGCTGCCAGGCGGCGAAGTTCGGGAAGCCGAGCAGCTTCGCCTTCTCCGCGCGGAGCTGGGCCAGGCGCTCGATGATGGCGCGGGTGTCGTTGGCGTCGCCCTTCTCGGCGCGGGTCCAGGAGGCGTTGAAGAGCGCTTCGCGGGTGGCGCGGTCGGCGAGGTCCTGGAGGTCCGGCTGCTGGGTGGTGTTCTGGAGGACGATCACCCACTTGCCATCGAGGTGGCGGTCCTTGGCGGCCTGGGCGGCGGCGGCGATCTCCGCGTCCGAGAGCCCGGCGAGCTGGGCCTTGTCGCTGATGACGAGCGCGCCGTCCTTGGCCGCGGCCAGCAGCTTGTTGTTGTACTGGGCCTGGAGGGTGGATTCCTCCTCGTTGAGCTTCTTGAGCGCGGCCTTGTCGGCGTCGTTCAACTTGGCGCCAGCCTTCACGAAGCCCTGGTAGTCCACCTCCACGAGACGCTTGGCTTCGGCGTCCAGCCCGAGCTTGTCGCGCTTGGCGTAGATCGCCTCCACGCGGCTGAAGAGCTTGGTGTCCAGGTTGATGGCGTCGTAGTGCGCGGCGAGCTTCGGCGCGATGGCTTCCTGCGTCTTCTGGAGCGAATCGTCGGTGTTGGCGCCGCTGAGGGCGCCGAAGACCATCTGGACGCGGTTCAGCATCTGGCCGGCCTTCTCCATGGCCACGATGGTGTTCTGGAAAGTGGGCGGCTTGGGGTTGTCCGCGATCTTGCGCATCTCCGCGGCGTGGATCCGCATGGCCTCATCGAAGGCGGGCGGGAAGTCCGCGTCCTTGATCTTGCCGAAGTCCGGCGCCTGGAAGGGCAGGGCGCTCTTCTTGGCGAAGATGCCGCCAGGGCCGGCGGGCGTGGAAGCGGGCGTGGCGGCCGCGAGGCTCATGGCCAGGGCCGGAAGGAGGAGGGCGCGGAGGGGTCGCATCGCAGGGGTTCTCCAGAGAAGCGGGACATGGGGGCCTTCGACTGGCCGCGAGGCCAAAGGGCCATGGTAGCGCGGCGGGCCTCGGACCTCAGGCCTCGAACCTCGGGCTTTGGGCCCGGAGCCCGTGGCCCGTGGCCTGAGGCCCTACACTGGGGCTATGCCCGAACGCCTCATCCTCCTCACCAACGACGACGGCCTGTGGGCGCCGGGGTTGGCGTTGCTGGAGCAGGTGGCGAGCCGCTTCGGCCGCGTCGTCACCGTCGCGCCGGACCGCAACCGCTCCGCCATCAGCTCGGCGCTGTCGCTGCACGACATCCTGCGCCTCCACGAGCTGGGGCCGGATCGCTTCGCTTGCGATGGCACGCCTGTGGATTGCGTGCTGGTCGGCTGCAAGCACATGCTCGGCCGCAGCCCTGACTGGGTGCTCTCCGGCGTGAACCACGGCTTCAATCTGGGCGAGGATGTCTTTTATTCCGGCACGGTCGCGGCGGCCTTCGAAGGCTCGCTGCAAGGCGCGCGCGCCGCGGCCTTCAGCCTCCACCCGAAGGGCGCGCTCGACCTCATCGAGCCCTGGATCGAGAAGTTCCTCGCGAAGTGGGAGGCGATGCCCCTGCCGCCGAACCGCATCTGGAGCCTCAACTTCCCCAAAGGCGAGCCCAAGGGCTTCCAGCTCTGCGCCCAGGACACGCGGCAGTACCTCGACCTCGTCGAGAAGCGCACGGATCCGCGCGGCACGCCCTACTACTGGATCGGCGGCGACGCCGGCCCCGTCTACGCCCGCACCCCCGGCAGCGACGGCCAAGCCGCGCTCGACGGCTGGGTGAGCGTCACGCCGCTGCACCTCGACCTCACCAGCCCCGATGTGCTCGCGCGGCGCGAGGAGTTCTCGCAGGTGTTCGGGGGTTGAGGTCGGCCAGAGCGCGGAGCTGGGCGGCATCCGGCTGGACGAGCGCGGCTACGCCTCGTCATAGGCTCTTTGGAGCCCAGCCACATCCAGCTTCACCATCGTCATCATGGCTCCCATCACGGCCTTCACCTTCTTGGGGTCGCTGTCGCCGATCAGCTCGATGAACCGCCTCGGGACGATTTGCCAGGAGAGGCCGAAGGGGTCTTTGATCCAACCGCATTGCGTGGGCTTCGCGCCTGCCTTCACGAGCTTGTTCCAGTACTCATCCACCTCACCCTGATCCGCGCAGTCCACATAGAGCGACACGCCCTCGGAGAAGCTGAAGTACGAACCTCCGTTGTAGCCCATGAAACGCTGGCCACCCACGATGAACTCGGCGGAGCTGATGGGGCCGCCCTCGCCCGCGCGGGCGGCATGGCGCACTTCGGAGTCCGGAAATGTCGCGATGTAGAACTCGATCGCGGCTTCGAGCTGATCGTTGAACATGAGGAACGGGGTCACCTTGCTCATGGGAGTGCCTCCTCTGCGAGGGCGGTGCCCTCTTCCGTCCGATCATTTGATGGGTCCTGGTAGGCGAATTCAAGGTCGAGGGGCGGTCATTGGGGATTTTGGGGTAGAGATCTCATGCCGGTGGTTGAAGTGGGAGGGAGGGGAGCCTGCGCCCATAATGGCCCTTGTCACATCTTTCTCCGGAGGTCGCATGAGCTCGCTTTCAAGGTCAACGATCCTTCGCGCGGCCGCGCTCGCGATGCTGTCGGCCGCGCGGGTCCACGCGCAGACGGGCGAGCCGCTCTTCCACC
>CAYYJN010000081.1:0-6746 GCA_964472275.1 uncultured Solibacteraceae bacterium | reverse complement strand
TCCGCCGCGCGGCGGTCAATCTCCGCGTCGGCGAGCCCGTGCATGCGCCCGACGAAGCGCAGGTACTGGGGGCCGGTGAGCATGTCGAGCAGCGCCATGTCCTCGGGCATCGCGCCCACCTGACGCTTGGCCTCCACGCTATCGGGGTCGAGGCCGAGCACCCGCACGCGCCCCGCCGAAGGCGGCACGAGGCCCGTCACCATCTTCAGCGTCGTGGATTTCCCCGCCCCGTTGCGCCCCAGCAGGCCGAGGAAGTCCCCCGGCTCCAGGGAGAGCGAAAGGTCCTTCACGGCGATTTTGTCGCCGTAGACCTTGGTGAGGGAAGCCAGTTCGAGGGCGGGCATCTTTAGAGGCTATCCCAAGACCGTGAAGGACTAAGCGCTGGAGTGACGGATGTGATATACAAGCCTGTCCTTGGTGAAGATGCCGGAAATTTATTGTCTTTGGGCAGGCCGCATGGCTAGACTCGTTCTGCCCTTCCTGCCCCCAATGGGGCTTTCCCAGGAGATCTAAATGAACAAGCGCAATCTCGTCCTCGCCGCCCTCGTGGCTGGCCTCACCCTCCCCGCCTTCGCCCAGGACGGCTTCCGCGTCGGCGTGCAGTTCGGCTCCATGAAGACGACGGGCGACACCACCAGCCTCGCTATCAACCAGGCCCCCGGCTCGACCAACACCATCAATCAGTACAACTACGACCAGCCGACCCAGACGCCCTATGGCCTCAACCTGGCCCTGGTCCGCGGAGACGACGAGTTCAGCTTCTCCTTCCTGAACGCGAAGAAGTCCGACTCCCGCACCCTGCCTACCAACACGGCCAACCCGTACACCATCGGGATCATTTTCGGCGGCGGCTTCCCTAATGTGAGCGGCAACCAGGAGCAGAAGGCGACGATCATTGATCTGGCCTGGACCCACACCTTTGCCAAGGGCGATAACGGCTCCATGGCCTTCAGCATGGGCCTCCGCTCCTCCTCCATCTCCGATGAGTTCACCTCGATCTACGCGGACGCCTCTGGGAACCCCCAGGAGACCCTGCACGCCAAGGGCAAGGGCAGCGGTTTCGGCCTGACGACGGGTCTCCACGGCCGCATGAACTTCAGCGAGAAGTTCTGGATGACGGGCGGGTTCAACGCAGCGCTGCTGAACAACACCGTCAGCACGGATGACTACAGTCTCCAGGCTTCGGGCGGCCCTGGCGCCATCACCTTCACGAACGAAGACAAGCACCAGTCCTTGCTTCAGACTGAGGCCTACCTCCGCTTCAACATGAACTTCGTGAGCACCTTCAACGGGTACCTTGGCTACGAAGTGAAGGACTACGGCCATGATTCCGCCAAGATCGATAACCTCTACACCAACCTCGGCCTGCCCACCACGCACGGTTTCGGCCTCTCCGGCTTCACGCTGGGCCTGAGCTACACCTTCTAAGAAGGTCACTCGTGCAAAGAGAAAGGGGCCGCGAGGCCCCTTTCTCTTTGCCCATAGCGCGGGCTACTTCCTGAACCCGCTCACGGTCTGGAAGTACCGCGCGAAGGCCACCATGCCGCCGCTCGCCTGCTCCCAGTCGTAGTTCTCGTTGGGGGCGTGGTAGCCGTGCTCAGGCAGCGAGAGGCCGAGAAAGTAGACTTCCGTGCCCAGCACATCCTCCATGGTCTTCACGGCGCCGATGGAGCCGCCTTCGCGGGTGAAGGAGCAGGGCGCGCCGAAGGCGAACTGGTAGGCGTCGCGGATGGCCTCGGCGTAGGGTCCGCTCACATGGCCTTTGAAGGGCGCGAGGCCGTGCTCTTCGTGGACCTCCACATCCGGATTGTGCTGCCGCACGAAGGCGCGCACGCGCTCCATGACCTTCGTCTCATTCATGTCCGGCACGAGGCGGCAGCTGATCTTCACTTCGGCCCGCGCGGGCACGGCGCTCTTGATGCCGGGGCCTTGGTAGCCGCCGACGACGCCGTGGACTTCCATCGTCGGCTTGCCCCACACGCGGGTGAGCAGCTCGATGGGGTCCTCCGTGCGGAGGCCCTTGATCATGTGGTCCTGCTTGAACTGGGCGACGGTGAAGCCGCTGGCCTTCCAGCTCGCGAGCTCGTCGGTGCTGGGCGGGACGACTTCACGATAGAAGTCGGGAATCTTCACCTCGCCCGTGCCGCCGTCGAACATCGCGGCGACGAGCGTGATGAGCTCGGAGAGCGGGTTGCGCGCCGCGCCGCCGACGACGCCGCTGTGCAGGTCGTGATCCGCCGTCTCCAGCGTGAGGCGGAAGCCTTTGAGGCCACGCAGGCCGGCGGGGGTGGACGGTTTGCCGCGGGTGATCCACACCGTGTCGCTGACGACGAGGGCATCGGTCGCGAGACGGGCCTTATGCTTCGTCAATCCGCCTTCGAAATTCGGCGAGCCGATCTCCTCTTCGAGTTCCCAGAGGAAGTGCAGGTTCAGCGGCACGCCCGCTTCGCGCGCGGCGAGGGCGCCGAAGAAGGCGGTGACGGCCGGGCCTTTGTCGTCCGTGCTGCCGCGGCCGCGGTAGACGCCGTTGTCATCGGTGAAGACGAAGGGGTCCGCCGTCCATTCGGGCTCATTGGCCGGCTGCACATCCATGTGGTTGTAGACCGTGATCGTCGGAAGCGCCGCGTCGTCGCCGAACCATCCGTGGATGAAGGGATTGCCGTCCGTCTCCAGGATCTCGGCCTTGCCGCCGTGGCGCTCGAAGAGATCCTTCGCCGCCTCCGCGCAACCGCGCACATCCTTGGCATGGGCCGGGTCCGCGCTGACCGAAGGGATCTCCACGAGCGTTTTCAACTCCGCCTCGAAGGCGGAACGATGGCCCGCCGCGAAGGCGGACAGGGCTTCCTTGGTCAGCAGCTCGGGCTTCATGGGCGCTCCGGACGGAAGGGATAGTTTATCGGGTAAGAGCTGGAAAAGCTTTCACCACAGAGGCTCAGAGACGCAGAGGGGTTGGGGCGCATCGTCGGCCAGGGCTGGGGATGGAGCGGAGGGGGCGTCTCCACACGCTTGCGCGTGCCGCGCCCCTCCGTTCCATCCCACCTTCACGCGAAGCGTGAAGGCCGCCTATGGCGTGCCCTGGCCTGGTGGGTCGGCGCCCCTCTGTGACCTCTGTGAGCCCTCCGTGTCCTCTGTGTTCCTGCTTTTGTGGGCGCCTCGGTGGCCTTAGCGGAGAAAAGCTCAGGCCGGATAGCCGCCAGCCGCTTTCAGCCCTGCCATGGGCGGGTAGCCAAGGGCGAGGTTGAGATTCTGGATGGCGTGAGTGGCCATGCCTTTGCCGAGGTTGTCCAGGGCCACCATGACGCTGAGGTTGCGGCCTTTGAGCGCGAAGCCGAGATCCGCGAAGGCCGAGCCCGCCACGGCGGCGACGCGGGGCGAGCCTTCGACGAGGCGCACGAAGGGACCGGGCAGGGCGGCCTCGAAGCGCGCGCGGAGATCGGCTTCGGTGATGTCGCCATCGAGGCGCATCTGCGCCGTGGCGAAGATGCCTCGCACCAGCGGCGCGGAGTGGGGGGTGAAGGCGAGGTCCGGCATCCAGCCTTCCGCCGCCAGCGTCGCGAGCACTTCGGCTTCGTGCTGGTGGGCGAGCGGTTTGTAGGCGCGGAAGTCGTTCGCGCGCGCCGGATGGTGCGTCGTCTCGGAAGGATGGGCGCCGCTGCCGCTGGAGCCGGTGATGGCGCTGACAGCGACGAAGGACGGCTTCAAGTCCGCCACGGGCAGCAGCGCGAGCTGGAGCGCCGTGGCGAAGCAGCCTGGGTTGGCGATGCGCGTCGCGCCCTTGATCCGTTCCGGTCTCCATTCGCTGAGGCCGTAAATCCAACCTTCCTTCCAACGAAAATCCGCGGAGAGATCAAGGATGGTGAGCCGATCCGCGAGGCCGAGCTTCGTCCACGCGGCTTCGTAGTCCGCGAGGCGCGCGGCCAGTTCGCCGTGGGGCAGGGCGCTGAAGAGGACGGGGCGTTCGGACGCGGCGAGCCAGGCCCAATCGGGCTCGGCGTCGAAGCGGCCCTCGATCAGCCCGCGCAGGTTCGGATGCACGGCGTGGAAGGGCTTGTCCGCGTGCGAGTGCGCCGTGCCCTTCAAGCCGCGAAGGTGGGGATGCTGGATCAACCAGCGCAGCAACTCGCCGCCACCGTAACCGGAAGCGCCGAGGATGAGGGCGTCGAAGGTCACGCGAGCACTCCCATCCGCGCCTGCACGAGCGCCAGCACGGTCGCGCCCAGGGCCGCGGGGTCGCGCCGCGCGTTGGCCGCGGCGACGCCAAGGCCTTCCACGAAGCGCACGCCCACGCCGTTGTCCGTGGCGGGGCCGGCGACGAGATCCGTCGCGATGCCGTAGTCCGCCTTCAGATGTTCGACGCCCCCCGCCACGCCGACCGGATCGTTGGCGCAAAGGACGAAGGCCGCCGAGGCCGCCTTCAGATGCGCGTCCTGGAGGATCTGCTGCACGCCGTATTCGCCGAGGATGCCATCGCCGGTTTCGGCCACCACCACATCCACGCCGGAGCCGCCGAGCGCGTGGAGGATGGTTCGCGCCGATACGAGCGCCGAGTCCGGGCCGGTGCTGGGCAGGCCCGCGTCGGTGAAGTCAAGGCCCTGGAGCGCGCCGTGGTCCTTCATGGCGAGCACATCCCGCATGAGGGAGACGCCCGTGAGCTTGCAGGCGCCCACCCTCAGCCCCGCGCGGGTCAGGGCCCGCACGATGACGCAGGCCGCGGCGGTCTTGCCCGCGTTCATGCAAGTGCCCGCGATGAAGACCACGGGCGGAAGGCTCGCGCCGCTCTGCGGGATCATCGCGGGGAGAAACGCGGGCTGGCCTTGGCGGCTTTGGAAATCGGGGAAGCTCAGGACCTGGCCCAGCACTTCCACTTCGAAGGGCGGACCCAGCTCCGGATGATGGGAGCTGCACCGGCCGATGACGCCGCCCAGATTGAGCAAGTGCAGCGTGTCGCCCGCCTTCACTTCCGCCGGCACGGCGCCTTCGTAGCCTTGCAGCGCGCGGCGATGGCCCAGCGCGCCGACGATGAGATCGCCATCGTGCAGCGTGCTCATCCGGCCGTGGGGATCTTCGAGCTGGTTGTAGGTGCGCTTTTCGCCCCGCACCCGCGCGGCGATGACCGCGCCTTCCTTCGCCTGGATTTCGGGCGATAGCGTGAGCCGTTTCGCGAGCCTGAGGTTCCGCGTGACCGACGCGATCTTGTCCACGGTGAGTCTCATGACGCGCCTCCGGCTTTCGCGGATAGCAACTGAGCGACGCCGAAGACCTTGCCGAAGGCGGCGGCTTCCTCGCCGTTCCAAAGCCTGTTTTCTTCGCCGTAGCTGGCGACACGCGGATCCATGAGCGAGTGGGGCGAGCGCGCGCCTTCGACCACCGCTGCGCGGGGATGGAGCTTCACCTTCACCTCGCCGGACACGCGCGCCTGACTGGATTCGAGAAAGGCTTCGAGATCCTTCACGAGCGGATCGAAGGCCTTGCCTTCGTGGATCATCGCGCCGTAAAGCTGGCCGAGCTGTTCCTTCCAGAAAAGCTGGGGGCCGCTGAGCACGAGCTTCTCCAGTTCCCGATGAGCCTGGATGAGCAGGTGCGCCGCGGGCGCTTCGAAACCGACGCGCCCCTTGATGCCGAGGATGGTGTCGCCCAGGTGGACGCCCCGGCCCAGACCGTAGGCGCGGCCCAGCGCGTTGAGGCGTTCGATGAGAGCGACGGGCGCGAGCCCTTCGCCGCCTAACGCTACCGGCACGCCCTTGTCGAAGGCGAGCGTGAGCGAGATGGGCTCCGGCGCCTCCACTTCGCCGCCGGGATAGGCCGCTTCCGGAAGCGCGTCCCAGCTCGTGAGCGTTTCGCGCCCGCCCACGGACGCGCCCCAGAGGCCTTCGTTGACGGAATACACACTCGTTTTCGCGGGCACCTCGATGCCCCGCTCGGCGAGAAAGGCCACCTCCTGCGCGCGGCTCCACCCCAAGGTCCGCACGGGCGCGAGGATCTCCACGCCCAGCAGCAAGGTCCGGAAGGCCACATCGAAGCGCACCTGATCGTTGCCCGCGCCGGTGGAGCCGTGGGCCACCGCGTCCACGCCCAGATCCTTCGCAGCTTCGGCGATCACTTGAGCCTGGCAGACGCGCTCGGCGCTCACCGAAAGTGGATAGGTCTGACCCCGCAGCGCATTGCCGAAGAGCAGGAAGCGCAAGGTGCCATCGAAGAGCCGGGCCTTCGCGTCCACCGTGCGGTGCTTCACGCCGAGGGCCGCGGCGAGCGCTTCGATGCGCGCGAGCTCCGCGGCGCTGAAGCCGCCGGTGTCCACGGTGATGGTCTGCACCTCCCAGCCCTGGTCCTGGAGCCAGAGGGCGCAGAAGGTCGTGTCGAGGCCGCCGGAGAAGGCGAGCAGCGCGGTCCGGGTCATGGCAGCTCCTTGAAGATCGAGGCGGTGACGGCGTGGGTGGTGGCGCGGCGAGCGGCGATCCATGCGCGAGCTTCGGCAAGCTCGCCCTCGGCGGCATTAAGCAGCGCCGCGACGGCGGGCGCTCCGGCCGCGGCGCGATCCGGCGCGAAGGCGCCATCCGCGAGTTGGCCCGCGATGGCGCGGTAGGCGTGGCGGAAGGGCAGGCCGCTCGCGGCGAGCCGGAACGCTTCGTTGGCGGCGAAGAGTTCATCCGTGCACGCGGCGTGGGCCGCTTCGAGATTCGGCTCCAAACCCTTCACGAGCTGGGTCAACACCGCCATCGTGTCGAGGGCGATCCGGACGGCGTCCA
>CAYYJN010000080.1:0-6876 GCA_964472275.1 uncultured Solibacteraceae bacterium | reverse complement strand
CACATCGGCGTGGCGCAGGGGCGGCGCGGCGGGGCTGAAGTGGATCACTCTGGCCTTCGGCGCGCGCGGGATGGAGGCGAGCGCCGCTTGTAGCACTTCCGGCCGCAGCACCATGCCGGGGCCGCCGCCGAAGGGGCTGGCGTCCACGCGGCCCGTGGCGTTGCCCGCGAAGGGGCGGTAGCTGTGGGTGGTGAGTTCATGGCCCATCGAGGGGCGCATGCGCCCCTCGACATCCATGGGTAGTTCGCGGAACGCCCGGCCCGTCACGCCCAGGCGCGCGGCCTCGAAGAATTCCGGGAAGAGGGTGAGGGCGTCGAAGCGCATGTCTCAAACATAGGTGCATCACAGGGACAAACGAAAAACAAACCACGCGGAGGGCAGCGGAGGGGCGGAGGGCAACGGAGAATAAAATGAGAAGGAAGGGACGGGAGTGAAGCGAATGCCT
Organism: uncultured Solibacteraceae bacterium; assembly: GCA_964472275.1. Taxonomy (GTDB): domain Bacteria; phylum Acidobacteriota; class Holophagae; order Holophagales; family Holophagaceae; genus JAFDVN01. The sequence goes on along the minus strand of CAYYJN010000080.1, from coordinate 6,431 downwards.
GGGTCGCGTCCTGGCTTTTGAGGCCCTTCTCCGTTGCCCTCCGCCCCTCCGCTGCTCTCCGCGTGGTCGCTTTCCTGATTCGGGATGGAATCACTCGAAGAGGTGCCGCAGATGCATGGCCGCGCGGAGGCCTCTCAGCACGAGATCGAAGGACACGGCGAAGTAGACGGTGGTGGCCACGGAGCCCGCGAGGCCGATCCAGGCGGCGAAGGGCCAGTCTTCCAGCAGGGCGAGGCCCATGAAGAGGAGCGCCGCGCCGGGCAGCAGGTTGGAGAAGGGCAGGAGCAGCGGCAGCGCCAGCAGGAGCGCCGTCCAGGTGATGAGCAGGCCCAAGGCGCGACGCGGGATGGGGCGCCGCTCGCCGCGCTGGGGCGACAGCCGTTCGAGGAATCGCCCAGCCTTGGAGAGGATCACTTTGAGGCGGCCGGGATGCAGCCGCAGCCGCAGGAGTCGCGCGGGCAGCCAGGGGTAGGCGCGGCCCGCGGCCATCTGCGCGCCGAGCCCGACGATGCCGAGGGCGAGCACATTGGTGACGCCGGGGATGAAGGCCGTCGCCGCGAGCAGCGTGACGCCAAGGCCGTAGATGTGTTCCGGCCCGCCCTGGTCGAGGAGATCCCGCAACGCGAAGGTGCCATCCGGGCCCGGCAGCGTTTCCAACAGGTCCGTGAGGCTGGGGCGGCTCATGGAAGTGATTCACGGCGGAGGCGTGAAGAGCCGTGAGGGCGCCAAGAAATGCCTTTCACCGCAGAGACGCGGAGGGCGCAGAGAAGGCGAGGCATCGCGTCGGCCAGGGCTGGGCGTGAGGCGGCAGCGGCGCATCCACGCTTTTGGCGCGGGAGCGCCGCTGCCGCCTCACGCCACTTTCGCGCGATGCGCGAAAGCAGCCGCTTTGCGGCGGGCCTTGGCCTGGTGGGTCGGCGCGCATCATCTGCCCTCCACTTCACTGCGGCCCTCGGCGTGGTTTTTTTCTCCCATACCCTGCCATGGCTGGAGGTACGCCTCGCCCTCTCTGCGCCCTCCGTGCCTCTGTGGTGAGTGCTTTTCATGGCCTGGCCTTCGCGCGCTTCATCTCCTCCCGCACGAGCTGGCCGCAGGCGCCGCCGATGTCCTGGCCGCGGGAGCGGCGCACGCTGACGATGACGCCCGCGTCGGAGAGCATGCGGCACAGCGCGGAGACTCTTGCCTCGTCCGGCGCCTCGAAGCCGCTGCCCTCGTGCGGGTTGAAGGGGATGAGGTTCACCTTGCTCGGGAAGCGGCTCGCCAGGTCCACGAGGCGCTTGCCGTCTTCCAGCGCGTCCGTCACGCCCTTGAGCAGCACATATTCCAGCGTGATGCGCTCGTTGGTCTGGAGCGGGAAGCGGCTCAAGGCGTCCATGAGCGACTCCAGGTTCCACACGCGGTTCACGGGCATGATCTTCGAGCGGTAGTCGTCCGTGGTGCCGTTCAGCGAGACGGCGAGGCGCGGGCGCTTCGCGAAGGCGCCGAGCTTCTCGATGCCGCTCACGAGGCCCGAGGTGGAGACCGTGATGCGCTTGGGCGAAAGGCCCAGCCCCTTCGCGTCGGTGAGCGTGCCGAAGGCGGCCATGAGGTTGTCGAGGTTGTGCAGCGGCTCGCCCATGCCCATGAAGACGAGATTGAGCGGATCGGGCTCGCCGTCAGGGCCGACGGGCGCGCCGTGGCGGCGCAGCATGGCGATGACCTGGCCGACGATTTCGCCCGCACGCAGGTTGCGCAGGATGCCCATCTGTCCCGTGGCGCAGAAGGTGCAGCCCATGGCGCAACCCACTTGGCTCGACAGGCAGAGCGTCGTCCGGTTGGCGTAGGGCATGTGGACGCCTTCCACCTCCTTGCCATCGCCGAGTCGGAAGGCGTGCTTGGTGGAGCCGTCGCGGCTGGGCAGGCTTTGGATGATCTCGGGCCAGAGGATGTCGGCGGCGTCGCTGAGCTTGGCCCGCAGCGGCTTCGCGAGCGCGGTGAACTCCTCCCACGCGCCGTAGCGCTTCGCTTGGAGGCCTTCGAAGACCTGGTCGCCGCGGTAGGCGGCTTCGCCCAGCGACGCGAGCAGCGCGCGCAGTTCGGCGCGGCCCAGGAGGGCGGCGTTCGGACGGGGCCGGGGGTCCAGCTCCGGCGCGGGGCGATCCCAGAGCGCCATCAATCGAGGGCGATGCCCATGCCCTGCATGGCGCGGAGATCCTCGGCGCTCCAGCCTTCCAGGGGCTGGGCGGATGGATCTTCTTCCTTGGGCGCGAGGGTCGCCTCCAGCACGAGGCAGAGGTCGTAGCCGCTTTCCTGGATGCGGAGCGCGAGCTCGCGACTGGCCGGATCATCCGCCAGCGAGTTGAGGAGGGAATCGCCCAGCTCGCTCACCAGCTTCTGGATCTCTTCGGGCAGATCCATGGCGTCCTCCCTCTCGAAAGATTCTACGATCCCGCGCAAGCGCCGCGAGGGAGGAGATGGTTCCATTCCATCGCGCTGAGCCGCCGGGGCAGAAAGCGGAACACAGAGGACGCAGAGCAGGCGCAGAGATCACAGCGGCTTGCCTTGTCCCCTCTGTGATCTCTGCGTTCCCGCGGTGGTTGTCGAACGAAAGCGTGCGGCCGCTACGCGAGGTTGAACCACGCGCGGATCTGGCGGCGCACTTGGTCGCGGAAGCCTTCGCTCTTGGGCTCAGGCGCGCCGGGGCGGGCCGCCGCGCGGGATTCCATGAGATCCACGAGGCGGTCCAGCACGACGGGCTCGCGCTTCAAGCTCCCTTCGAAGGCGGCCTTGTCCATCTCCAGAAGCAGGACGGGCGTGGCGGCGATGACGGTCGCGTTGCGCGACGCGCCGGTGAGGAGGCTCGCCTCGCCCACCCAGGCGCCGGGGCCGAGTTCCGCGAGCGTTTCCCAGAAGAGGCCGTAGTAGGGCATTTCGCGGATCTCCGCGCGCACGACGGCGAGGCGGCCTTCCAGCACCGCGTAGAGCGAGTCGCCGGGGTCGCCCTCGCGCAGGACCCCCTCGCCCGGCGCCTTCGCCCGCAGGCGGACCTTGCCTTTCAGATCGGAACTCCAGTGTTCAGGCAGCCGCAGCAGATCCACGAGGGACGCGAGCTGCGCGGCGGTGGGTTCCGAAGGCTGGGGGTCCACGGCGCTGGGGCCGTGGGGGCCCATGAGCGGCACGCCTTCGCGGCAGAGCACGGTGGCGACGAGGCGGTTCACTTCGTCCTTGGAAGCGCGGAAGTGCCGGTAGCCCAGGGGCCACCACTGGCACTCGATGACCACGCCGCCATCCTTCTGGCCCCACACCACAGCCTTGGGCCGCTTCTCCGGCGGGTGGGGCAGGCCAGCCAGCGCCACGCCCAGGGCGTCGAGGACCTCGTGCATGCGCCCGTGCGGCTGCACGGTGCAGAGGGTCGTGCGGCGGTGGAAGCCGGTGGGAGCATAGAGATTCGTGACGACGCTCTGGGCGATGAGGCGGTTGGGCACCAGGTCCGTGTCGCCGTCCCAGCTCACGAGCTGCACCGCGCGCCAGGTCATGGCTTCCACGCGGCCGACGAAGCTGGGCCGGGCGCTGCCCAGCGCCGATCCGCTGATCTCGATCCAGTCGCCCACCTGGAAGGCGTTGTCGAGACTCAGGGAAAGCCCCGCGAAGATGTTGCCCAGCGTCTCCTGCATGGAGAGGCCGATGACCGCCGCCACCAGCGCGCCGGTGCCCAGCAGCTGAGTGAGGCTCACGCCCGCCACATGGCGCAGCAGACCACCGGCGGCGAGGGCGTAGAGCAGCACGACGATCATGTCTCGAGCGAAGCCCGGCGTGGCGTTGCGCCGCTGCCGCGCCAGCGGGTCCACCACGAGGAAGGTGATGGCGCGCACCAGCAGGAAGGCGATGGCCACCCACAGCACGGCCACCGCGCCATCCCGCACCGCCGGATTGCCGCTCATGCGATGGAAGAGAAAGGCCCCCGCCGCCACGAGCCCCGCCAGGATCACCCAGGCCAGGGCCCGCCGCTGGGGGCTGATGCGCTCACGGAGGTCGCGGAACATGGCGGAAGTCTAGCGGGGAAGGGCGTCCCGCAGGCGCGCGATCATGCGGCGCGGTTCCGGCGCCTCCCACAGCGCGCGGATAAGCGCCACGCCATCCAGGCGCGGATGAGCGAGCGCGGGCGCAGTGTCGGACGTGACGCCGCCGAGGGCGAGGAGGCGCGGACCTGCAGGCACCTGATCCAGGAGGGCGTGGAGCCGCGCCGCGCCCCAGGGCGCGCCTTTGCCGGGCGTTTCGAAGAGGGGCGAGACGAGGAGTTGCTTCGCGCGTAGGCGCGCGGGGAGCTGCGCCTCCTCGTGCAGCGGGCGGGAGAGCGGCAGCATCCCATCGGGCACCTCGGGATAGGCCTCCGGCGTGTGGAGGCCGCAGCCCGCGGCGAGCGCCACATCGAGCCGACCGGCGATCCACAGCTCGAGGTCGGGCGCGGTGTCCTGACACCACCGCGCGGCGTCCAGCAGGGCGCGGGCTTCCAGGTCCTTTTCGCGGATGAGGAAGGCATCCACGCCGCTTTGGAGGACGGCTTTCCAGCGGCTCGGATCGAAGCCGGTTCCGGGGGTGATGGCGAGGATGAACTTCACGCGAAGAGCCCGCGCAGCGCCGCGGGATCGGCCTTGGGAAGCGCCATCACGGCGGCGTTCTCGTCCACATGGGCGACGCGCCCCATGCCGCAAAGCGCGGTCGTCACGCCCGGGCAGGAACGCGTGAACTGGAGCGCGAGCTGGGCTTCCGTTTGGCATCCGGGCAGGGCCGCATCCAATGGCGCGCGTTGAGCCGCGAGGGAACGGAGGATCTTGGCCTGGAGCATGGAGGCGCTGGTCTGCACGGAAAGGCCGAGCGCCTGGGCCGCTTCCAGCAGCGTGAGCCGCTCGCCGTCGAGCGTTTGCGTCGCGGTGAGGAAAGCTTCGGGCATGCCGAGGTTGAGCGGCGCCTGCACCCAGCGGAAGCCGTGGCGCGGCCCGCCGATGGCTTCGGCGAGGCGCCAGAGCCGCGCGAGGTCGAGGTGGTTCGCTTCGTCCGGCGGCACGCGGAGGCCGTCCCAGGTGGCGACGCCGTAGAAGCGGATCTTGCCTTCGGCGCGGAAGGCCTCGCAGGCCTCGAAGGCGCGCGCGATCACGCCATGGAACGCCTCCGCGCCCAACGCCGGAAGTTGCTGTTCGGGATTGTGGAGGTGGAAGAGATCAATCGTCTCCAGGCCCATCGCGCGGCGGGACGCTTCGAGCTGATGCGCCAGGTAGCGCGGCGTCAGCGCGTGGCAGCCGTCCACCACCTCGTCGTCCTTCAAGACGCCGGGTTTCCGCAGCACGCGATCGAACCACGCGGCGGGGCGCTCGTCGGTGACGCCATCCCCCATAGGCAGGTAGCCCGCCTTGGTGGAGACGAAGAAGGCGTCGCGGGGCAGCGTTGGCAGGACGAGGCCCAAGGCCCGCTCGGAACGCCCCATGCGGTAGTTCGCCGCCGTGTCGAAGACCGTGCCGCCCAGTTCGAAGAAGCGCCGCGCGGCGGCGGCGTAGCCTTCGTCGGCCTCGGCGCTGGGCGCGCCGAGGTAGGTGCCGAGACCGAGGCTGGAGAGGGCGTGGATCACGCCCTCTAGACTACATGTCCAGTTCTTCCTTGAGCCCGGTCTGGCCCATTTCCACCAGACGGTCGGAGGCGTGGCGCGCCCACTCGGAGTTGGGATAGCTCTCCACCAGGCGCTGGTAGTAGTCCTTGGCCTGCTGGCGCCAGCCTTCGACGAGGGACTTGGTCCAGGCGATCTGATCGTCGGCCATCTGCTTCTGCTGGTCCTTGTCCAGGTCGCGGTAGGTTTCCTTGCCGCCGAACTTCTGGTTCAGTTCGCCCTTGGCCCAGGTCTCCAGCTCATCGGGCGTGATGCCGCGCTGGCGGAAGGTCTCGCCCAGGTAGTAGTAGGCGCGTTCCCGATCCACATAGTCGGGGTAGCTTTCCAGCAGGGTGGTGAGGCGTTGCTGGGCGCCCGGGTAGTTGTAGCTGTTCACATAGAAGATGCCCACCACCAGCTCATGCTCGGCGATGCGGCGCCAGCACTGGGTGATGCGGTCTTTGGCTTCCTGGGCGTAGGGGCTGCCGGGCGCTTCGCGCAGGACTTGGGAGAAGGCGGTGATGGCGGCGCGGGTCTCCGTCTGGTCGCGCTCCGCCGAGTCAATGGCGGCGTAGTGGCAGAGGGCGATCTGGTAGAGGGCGTAGTCCCGGCGGGCGTCGTTGGGGAAGTAGGTGAGGAAGCCCGTGTATTCCACCATCGCTTCCGGGTAGCTGGGATTGCCCTGGAAGAAGTAGCTGTCGCCCAGCAGCAGCTTGGCCTCGGGGTAGGCCTTCGTGCCGGGCATGTTGGCTTCGATGTAACGGAGCATCTTCCGCGCGTCGTTGATCTTGCCCATCTTGAGGAGCTCGTGGCC
>CAYYJN010000079.1:0-6958 GCA_964472275.1 uncultured Solibacteraceae bacterium | reverse complement strand
AAAAGTAGGTCGCTGCGACGTTAATACCAAGCCCCACGCGTCAGCGTGGGGCTTTTTGTGTTCCCCTCCCTGGCCGCGCCGAGCCCTTTCCTTTTTCTGATCCGATCCCATCGCTACACTGGATGTTTCGCGGCCCGCGCCGCGCGAGGAGCCCATGTCCATCTCGGTTCGCCTGCCTGATGACTCCGTCCGCCAATTACCGGATGGGGCGACGGGGACGGACCTGGCGCATAGCATCGGCCCCCGTCTGGCAGAGGCCGCCCTCGCGGTGCGCGTGGATGGCAAGGCTCGGGATCTCAAGGCCCCGCTCCAGGAGGGCGAGAAGATCGCCATCCTCACGGGCAAGGATGCCGACGGGTTGGACCTCCTCCGCCATTCGACCGCGCACCTGCTCGCCCATGCGGTGAAACGCCTTCATCCGAACGCCAAGGTGGGCATCGGCCCCGTCATCGAAGACGGCTTCTACTACGACTTCCAGGTGGAGAAACCCTTCACCGCCGAGGACCTTCCCGCCATCGAAGCGGAGATGCGGAAGATCGTCGCGGAAGGCATCGAAGTCACGCGCGAAGAACTCCCGCGCGATGACGCCGCGAAACTCTTCCGATCCGAAGGCGAATCGCTCAAGGCGGAGATCGTCGAAAGCATTCCCCAGGGCGAAATCATCAGCGGCTATCGCCAAGGCGATTTCTACGATCTTTGCCGCGGGCCTCATGTCCCCAACACCTCGAAGCTCAAGGCCTTCAAGCTGCTCAGCGTCGCCGGCGCCTACTGGCGTGGGGACGAGAAGAACGCCATGCTCAGCCGCATCTACGGCACGGCCTTCGCGACCCAGAAGGAAGTGGATGAGCACATCCAGCGGTTGGAGGAGGCGCGGCAGCGCGACCATCGCAAGCTCGGGCGGGAATTGGATCTCTACAGCTTCCACCCCGAAGCGCCCGCCTCGCCCTTCTTCCATCCGAAGGGCACCATCGTCTACAACGAACTCGTCGCGTACATCCGCGAGCTCTACCACACGCACGGCTACAGCGAAGTCATCACGCCGCAGATCATGGATGTGGAGCTCTGGAAGACGAGCGGCCACTACGAGAACTACGCGGACAACATGTACTTCACCACCGCGGAAGAGCGCGAATACGCGGTGAAGCCCATGAACTGCCCGGGCCACTGCGTCTACTTCCGCACCGGCAAGCACAGCTACCGCGACCTGCCGATGCGCATCGCGGACTTCGGCCGCCTCCACCGCTTCGAGCGCAGCGGCGTCACGCACGGCCTCACCCGCGTGCGGACCTTCTGCCAGGACGACGCGCACCTCTTCTGCGCGCAGGATCAGATCAAGAGCGAGATGGCGGCCTTCCTCAACCTCTTCTATGAGGTCTACGCCACCTTCGGATTCGGCGAGATCCGCGTCGCGCTCTCCACCCGGCCGGAGAAGCGGTTGGGCTCCGACGAGATCTGGGACCAGGCGGAGAGCGCGCTCGCCGAGGCGATGACCGAGAAGGGCCTCGCCTTCAAGCTGAACCCCGGCGAAGGCGCCTTCTACGGCCCCAAGATCGAGTTCCAGGTGTTGGACGCGCTCAAGCGCCCGTGGCAGCTGGGCACGCTCCAAGTGGACTACATGCTGCCGGAGCGCTTCGAGCTCCACTACACCCAGGCCGATGGCACCGAAGCCCGTCCGGTGATGCTGCACCGGGCGATCCTGGGCAGCCTGGAGCGCTTCTTCGGCATCCTCGTGGAGCACTGCGGCGGAGCCTTCCCGGCCTGGCTGGCGCCGGTCCAGGCGGCCGTCCTGCCCATCACGGACCGCGTCCACCCCTTCGCCACCCAGGTGGCGGACCGTCTGCGGGCGGCGGGGCTCCGGCCGGAGTTGGACCTGCGGAACGAGAAGGTCAACGCCAAGATCCGCGAGGCCCAATTGCAGAAGGTGCCTTACATGCTCGTCATCGGCGACCGTGAGGCCGAGGCGGGCACCGTCTCCGTCCGGCACCGGTCCAAAGGCGATCTCGGGGTCCAGAGCCTGGATGCCTTCCTGGCTTCCCTGAAGGACGAAGTCCAGACCCGCGCCCAGTAGACAGCGGGCCGGGTCCGACCAAGACCTGCCCGGAATTTCGCTTGGCCAAAGACCCAGGCGTTGATAGACTTTCAGTTCCTGTTTTCCGGGGGTGTATCCATTCGTCCGAACGAGACCCGCATCAACGACGGCATCCGGGCCGCCGAAGTCCGCGTCATCGCGGAGGATGGCGAGCAGCTAGGCCTGATGCCGCCCCACGAGGCCATCCGGATCGCGGAATCCCGCGGCCTCGACCTCGTGGAAGTCGCAGGCGGCGCGAACCCGCCCGTCTGCCGCATCATGGACTACGGCAAGTACAAGTTCATGGAAGCGAAGCGGGAACATGCCGCGAGGGCCAAGCAGAAGTCCATCGTCGTCAAGGAAGTGAAGTTCCGCCCCAAGACGGATGATCACGACTTCGAGTTCAAGGTCCGGCACATCGAGCGGTTTCTCGAGGACGGCTTCAATGTGAAGGTGGTCGTCATGTTCCGCGGGCGCGAAGTCGTCCACCGCGACATCGGCTACCGGATCATCGAGGAGGTGCTCACCCGCGTGGCCGACAAGGCCAAGGTGGACAAGGGCGCCAGCATCGAAGGCCGCGACATGCACGCCTTCATCGCCCCCAAGCCGATCGAGAAGAAGCCCGTCGAAAAAAAGCCCAAGGCCCCCAAGCCCGAAGCCCCGAAGGTCGAGACGGTGGAAGCCGCTCCCGAAGCGAAGCAAGCCTGAGACGCCAAGCAAGCCTGAGAAGCCAAGCAAGCCAGATCCGCACTCACCCCGAGGTTGTCATGAAGAAGCTCAAGCTCAAGACCCACAAGGGCGCCCAGAAGCGCTTCAAGAAGACCGCCAGCGGCAACTACAAGCGCGGGCAGTCCCACCAGCGCCACATCCTCACCAGCAAGTCCCCCAAGCGGAAGCGCCAGCTCGACATCGCCACCACGGCGAGCAAGGCCGACAATTTCGCCATCAAGGAAATGCTGCCTTACGCCTGAGGCGTCTTTCCCCGGGGTCCCGCGCTGCGCGCACACCCCGGACCCCGCGGCGATTCCAAGCGGAGCTTGAAATCGCCTTAACCACGGCGGCCCGCGTAGCCGCCCCCAACAGGGCTCAAAGTCCGCTGATGAGGCGGCTGCCCCGAGGAGATTTCGATGTCTCGTGTCAAACGCGGTCCGAAGCGCGCCCAACGCCGCAAGCGGATGATGAAGTTCGCCAAGGGCTTCTACGGCGCCAAGTCCCGTCTCTACCGTTCCGCCAAGGAGGCCGTCGAGAAGGCCCTCGGCTACGCCTACCGCGGCCGCAAGGAGAAGAAGCGCGACTTCCGCCGCCTGTGGATCGTCCGCATCTCCGCCGCCTGCGCGCAGAACGGCGTGTCCTACTCCAAGTTCATGGGCGGCCTGAAGAAGGCTTCCGTGGGCCTGGACCGCAAGGTCCTCGCGGATCTCGCCGTTCGCAATCCCGAGGCGTTTACCAAGCTCGTGGCCGTGGCCAAGGGCTGATTCGGTTCCTCCTCGAATGAAGCTCGAAAGGCCGCGCAAGCGGCCTTTCTTTGTTTAAGGTTTCAGCATGGACCTCGCCCTGCTTCCGCCCGACATCGCCGAAGCCCAGGCCGCCTTTCCGGCCGCGCTCGCGGCCTGCGCCGACCTGGACGCGCTCAATCGCCTCAAGGGCGCTTACATCGGCCGCGAGGGCAGCCACGCCGCGCGGATGATGGACCTCTTGAAGACCGCGCCGAAAGAGCAGAAGCGCGACCTCGGCGCGGCCATCAACGCGCTGAAGAACGCGTGGGAGGAGGCGCTCAAGGCCAAACAGACGGAGCTCGCCGCGGCGAAGAAGGCGTCGTCCTGGGATCCGACCATGACGCCGCCCCTGCCCGCGCGCGGCGCGCTGCATCCGCTGGACCGCCTCATGGGGCGCATGGTGGAGGCCTTCCGGCCCCTCGGCTACCACATCGAAGAAGGCCCTGAAGTGGAGACGGCCGCCAACAACTTCGATGGCCTCAACATCCCCGAGGACCACCCCGCGCGCGGCTCCAGCGATACCTTCTACCTCGCGGCGCATCCGGAGTTGCTCCTGCGTACGCACACGAGCCCCGTGCAGGTGCGCGTGCTCGCCCGCTATGGCGCGAAGGACGCGGACGGCGCGAGCCTGCTGGAGAAGAAGGGCGGCCTGCGCTTCCTCGCGCCGGGCCGCGTCTACCGCAAGGACGAGATTGATCCCACGCACTCGCCCATGTTCCACCAGATCGAAGGCATGCTCGTGGGCAAGGGCATCGGCCTCCACCACCTCAAGGGCACGCTGAGCTACGCCATGCGCGCGCTCTTCGGGCCGGACACGAAGGCGCGCTTCCGCCCCAGCTACTTCCCCTTCGTGGAGCCCGGCTGCGAGATGGATGTGAGCTGCCCGCTCTGCGGCGGCCGGGGCTGCCGCGTCTGCAAGGGCAGCGGCTGGGTGGAGATCCTCGGCGCGGGGCTCATCCATCCGAAGGTGCTTGAGCACGCCGGGATTGATGCGAAGGTGTGGAGCGGCTTCGCCTTCGGCATGGGCGTGGAGCGCACCGCGATGATGGTGAGCCAGACGCCGGACCTGCGCCTCTTCTTCGAGAACGATCAACGCTTCCTCGCGGCCATGGGAGGGCTGGACTGATGCTCGTTTCACTGAGAGCGTTCCGAGCCGAGCTTGATGGCGTTGTGGATCAGCATGAGGTTATCTCAACGCTGCCCATGCTCGGGTTTCCGATTGATGGTTCCGCGGTTGTCATGTCCAGTGATAACGAAGCGGATGTCATCCTTGATGTGGACATCACCGCCAACCGCGGCGACATGATGAGCGTCCGCGGCGTCGCGCGCGACCTTGCGGCCAAGCTGGGCGCGGCCCTGAAGCCGCTGGATCACGCGCCGCTCGTCGAAGGCTCGGCCGAGCGGAGCATCCGTCTGGAGTCCTCGGCTTGCTCGCTCTATGCCACGGCGGTGCTGTCGTTGGGCACGGGCGAGACACCAGAGCCGGTGAAGAGCTTCCTCGGGGGGCTCGGTTCCACGGCGAAGGGACTGCCCGCGGTGGACGCTTCCAACGAGCTGCTGCACCGCTACGGCCATCCCACCCACGCCTTCGACGCGGACAAGCTCAAGGGCGCGATCACAGTGCGGCTGGCGAAGGTGGGCGAGGCAGTCACCACGCTGGATGGCGTCGAACGCAAGCTCACGACGGAAGACCTCGTCATCGCCGATGAATCGGGCCCCATCGCGCTCGCGGGCCTCATGGGCGGCGACGCGACGAAGGTGACGGAGGCGACGACGCGCGTGCTGCTGGAAAGCGCCTACTTCGATCCGCGCACGGTGCGCCTCATGGCCCGCCGCCACGGCCTGCACACGGACGCTTCCGCGCGCTTCGGCCGCGGGGCCGATGCCGCCATGGCGACGGTCGCCCGGGACCTCCTCGCCGCGCGGCTCGCGGCCTGGTGCGGCGCGAAACTCGAAGCATCCTGGACGGTCGGCGCGATGCCTCCGAAACCGGCGCCCATCCCCGTGGATGAGGCGATGATCGCGCGCATGGCGGGCGAGGCCATTCCTGCGGCCGAGATCAAGGATCTGCTGACGCGCCTGGGTTGCGACCTCACGCCTCACGGGGCCGTGCCGCCCTCCTGGCGCCACGATCTGACGATCTCCGAAGACCTCGCCGAAGAGGTGCTGCGCCTGCGCGGCTATGATCGCCTGCCCGAAGCTTTGCCGCCCGTGCAGTCCGAGCCCGAGCCGCTGTCGCCGGATTACCTGAAGCGTCAGCGCCTCGCGCGACGCCTCGCGAACCTCGGCTTCCACCAGACCGTCACCTACGGCTTCGTGAGCCCGGAGATGGACGCGGCCTTCGCAAAAGCGCCCGAGGGCCGCGCCTTGGGCAATCCGCTCGGCGTCGAGTATTCGGTGTTGCGCGGCAGCTTGCTCCCGAGTCTCGCGGCGGCCGCCAAGCACAACCAGCGCAACGGCGCGCGGGAAGTGCGGCTTTTCGAAGTGGCCCCGGTCTACGCGTCCTCGCCTTCAGGTCCCGTCGCCTCTGGTCGCGTGGGCCTCGTCTGGTCCGGCCAGCGGGGCGGCGAGGATCCCTTGACGCCTTCGCGCCCCGTCCACCCCCTTGACGCGGTGGCTGTGGCGCAGGATTTCGGCGGACACGGGACCGTGCAAGATCTCGGCGACGGCTTGTTTGGCCTGGAGGTGGCGCTCGACCCACTGCCCGCGCCGGAAGCGCGCGTCATCCCTTCGTTCCGAGCTTTCTCGCGGTTCCCGTCCGTTTCCCGCGACCTCTCGCTGCTCGTGGGCGCGCAGCAGACTTACAGTTCGCTGGACGCGGCGATGCGGAACGCGTTGCCGCCCGAGTGCTGCGACCTGCGCTGCGTGGACATCTACCGTGGCAAGGGCCTGGAGCCGGGCCAGCAGGCTTGGTTGATCCGCGTCACCTTCCAGGCGGACCGCACGCTCACCTCCGACGAAGTGGATGGCTGGATGAAGGCCGCGCTCGCCGCCGCCGAAGCCACGGGAGCGAAACTCCGGGGGTAGAATGCCGGAATGGATCTCCTCAAACAGCTCGAAGCCAAGCTCCACACCCTCGTCCAGCAGCGGACCCAGCTCCTCGCCGAGCTGGAGGCGCTGAAGGCCAAGGGCGCGGGCGATGTGGAGGGGCTGCGCGCGGAGCTGGCCCAGTCCAAGGAAGCCTGCGAGGCCTTCCAGCGGGAGCGCGAAGAGGTCCGGGAGCGTCTGGAGCGGCTCCTCGCCACGCTCGAGGCCGCCGGATGAAGGCCCGGAAGGCGGTCCACCCCGTCCAGGTGGAGGTTCTGGGCCGGAGCCTGGAGCTGCGTTCCGCCGTGCCGGAACCCGAGCTTCGGGCCGCCATCCAGACCCTGGAGGCCACCTTCCAGGACATGGA
>CAYYJN010000078.1:0-7263 GCA_964472275.1 uncultured Solibacteraceae bacterium | reverse complement strand
GACGCGGGCAGCCTCACCGGCGCGCTCACGGTGGCCGAGCAGATCGCCATCCGCCACATCTTCATCAGCCACAGCCACCTGGACCACATCTGCACCCTGCCCTTCTTCACGAAGAATGTGTTCGGGCATGTGGAGGCGCCGGTGGAGATCCACGCGCTGCCCGAGACGCTGGAGGTGCTGCGCCAGCATCTCTTCAACGACGAACTCTGGCCCGACTTCAGCGTGATCCCGACGAAGGACCAGCCGACGATCCGCTACACGGAAGTGGAACCTGAACGCGGCTACGAGGTGGAAGGCCTCACCCTCACGCCCATCCGCGTGAACCACCTCGTGCCCTGCGTCGGCTACAAGGTGGACGATGGCAAGGACGCCTTCATCTTCACCAGCGACACGACCATCACGGACCGCGTTTGGGAAGTGGCCAACGCCACGCCCAACCTGCGCCTGCTCATCACCGAGGCGAGCTTCCCCAACGATCAGAAATGGCTGGCGGAGGCGAGCAAGCACCTGACGCCCGAGATGCTGGGCGCCGAGCTGAAGAAGCTCAAGAAGGACATCCCCGTGGGCATCTACCATCTCACCCCCGGCGACCGGCCAGAGATGCTGCCGGAGCTTGAGGCGCTGAACGATTCGCGCGTCCGATTGCTGGAGCAGAACGCGGTCTTCCGGTTCTGATGCGGCACGCGCCCTTCTTCCTCACCGGAGCCCCGAAGTCCGGCACGACTTGGTTGGGCAAGCTGCTGGACGCGCACCCCGAGATCAGTTGCCGGGGCGAAGCCTGCATCCATCACTTCGGTCAGCGCCTCGTGGCCGCCGCCAAAGACTACAACGGGCTCCTGGCGCGGCGCCGCGCGGTGATCACCGACGCCAACGATTTCCCCGCGCTGCCCTTCGAGGATGTGCTGGTGCTCATGCGCGCCTTCATCGAGCTGCGCTTCCAGACCGTCGCCGACCCGGCCAAGCCCGCGCTTCGCTTCGTCGGCGAGAAGGACCCCGAGCACGCGCTCCACTTCAAGGAACTCGCTCCGCTCTTTCCCGAAGCCAGGTTCATCCACATCCTCCGCGATGGGCGCGGCGTCTTCATCTCGGCCTGGCACCACAATGTGCGTTCCAACTACGAGCACTTGAAGACCCACGACTTCGACGCCTTCCTGGACATCACCGCGCGCGAATGGTCGGACCGCGTGCGTCGCGCGCGGGAGAGCGCGACGCCGCTCGGGGATCGCCACCTCGAAGTGCGCTATGAAGATCTGGTGGCGGAACCGCTCGCGGGATTGACGCGAGTTCTCGCCTTCCTGGGCGCGACGGCCGACGAAGCGGTGGTTCGCTCCTGCGTGGAAGCGGCTTCCTTCGAAAAACTCAGCCAGGGACGCAAGGCGGGTGAGGAGGACAAGGCTTCCTTCTTCCGCAAAGGCGATCCGAACGATTGGCGGAACCACCTCAGCCCCGCTCAAATCGCGCGCTTCGACCGGCTCTCCGGCGGCCTGCTCAAGGAGTTGGGCTACCCAAACTGAAAGCGGCCCCGAAGGGCCGCTTTCAGGGGATCGAAAAGGTTCAGTTCCCGTGGCCGCCGGGCTGGCTCGCGGCCTGGATGCGGATGAGGCTCGCGTCCAGCGCCGCGTGGGCTTCGGCGAGATCCTTCTCGGTCTGGGCTTCCTTCATCAACTGCATGGCGTGCTGCTTGTCGGCCTCGGCTTGGGAGAGATCAATCATGTCCGTCGTCTCGCTTTCGCGGGCGAGGATCGTGACGGACTCCGGGCCGACCTCCGCGAAACCGCGGAAGACCGTCAGCCAATGGCGCTGGCCATCCTGGATGAAGTACACCAGGCCGCTGCCCACGGGCGTCATCACCGGCGTGTGGCCGGGCAGGATGCCGTAGTAGCCGTCGGCGCCGGGGAACTGCACCTCGGACACCTGCGCCGAGAAGACCCGGCGCTGGGGCGTGATCACTTCGAGCAGGATGGAATCGGGCATGGATGCGTCCTATTAGACCGAGGCCGCCATCTTTTCGGCCTTCTCGACGGCTTCCTCGATGGTGCCGACGAGGTAGAAGGCCTGCTCGGGCAGGTGGTCCCACTTGCCTTCGCAGATCTCCTTGAAGCCCTTGATGGTGTCGCCGAGCTTCACATACTTGCCGGCCATGCCCGTGAACTGCTCGGCCACATGGAAGGGCTGGGAGAGGAAGCGCTGGATCTTGCGGGCGCGGGCCACGACGAGCTTGTCATCGTCGCTCAGCTCATCCATGCCGAGGATGGCGATGATGTCCTGGAGCTCCTTGTACTTCTGGAGGATGGACTTCACGCGCATCGCCGTGCCGTAGTGTTCCTCGCCGAGAACGCGGGGATCCAGCAGGCGAGAGGTGGACGCGAGCGGATCCACGGCCGGGTAGATGCCGAGGGCGGCGATCTCGCGGCTCAAGTTCGTGGTGGCGTCCAGGTGGGCGAAGGTCGTGGCCGGCGCGGGGTCAGTGTAGTCGTCCGCGGGCACATACACCGCCTGCACGGAGGTGATGGAGCCCTTCTTCGTGGAGGTGATGCGCTCCTGCAGGCCTCCCATCTCGGTGGCGAGCGTCGGCTGGTAGCCCACGGCGGAGGGCATGCGGCCCAGCAGCGCGGACACTTCGGCGCCGGCTTGAGTGAATCGGAAGATGTTGTCCACGAAGAGGAGCACATCCTTGCCTTCCTGGTCGCGGAAGTACTCGGCGACGGTGAGGCCGGTGAGGGCCACGCGGGCGCGGGCTCCGGGCGGCTCGGTCATCTGACCGTAGATCAGCGCCACCTTGCTCTTGGAGATGTCGTCCTTGTTGATGACGCCCGAATCCATCATCTCGTGCCAGAGGTCGTTGCCTTCGCGGGTGCGCTCGCCGACGCCGGCGAACACAGAGTAGCCGCCGTGGCCCTTCGCGATGTTGTTGATGAGCTCCATGATGAGCACGGTCTTGCCCACGCCCGCGCCGCCGAAGAGGCCGGTCTTGCCGCCCTTCGCGTAGGGCTCAAGGAGGTCAATGACCTTGATGCCCGTCTCGAACATCTCGGAGGCGGTGTTCAGGTCCTCGTACTTCGGCGCCTCGCGGTGGATGGGCAGCGTCATCTTGTGACCCACGGGACCGCGCTCGTCCACGGGCTCGCCGACCACATTGAGGATGCGGCCGAGCGTCTCAGGCCCCACGGGCACGGAGATCGGCGCGCCGGTGTCGGTGACGACCTGGCCGCGGATCATGCCCTCCGTGGGCTGCATGGAGACGCAGCGCACGCGGTTCTCGCCGAGGTGCTGCTGCACTTCGAGCGTCACCGTGCTAATGGTGCCGTCCACATTTCTGATGTCGGTGAGCAGCGCGTTCATGATGGACGGCAGATGGCTGTCGAACTCGACATCCACGGCAGGGCCGACGATGGCGATCACGCGGCCGGTGAGCTGGTTGGACATGGGGACCTCGGCGAAGGGGAGCGGCTGTTGGAACATGGCTAGGTCAAGCGTCTGGATCAGGCGTTGGCGCCGGACACGATCTCGATGATCTGGTTGGTGATCGCGGCCTGGCGGATCTTGTTCATGGTCAGCGTAAGCTTGGAGATCATCTCGCCCGCGTTGTTGCTGGCCTTGTCCATGGACGCCATGCGCGCGCCGTGCTCGGAGGCGCTGGATTCCAGTAGGCCGCGCAGCAGCGTGATGCCCAGGTAGCGGGGCAGCAGGGCTTCCAGGATCGTGTTCGCGTCCGGCTCCAGCAGGGGCGCGACCTGGAAGGGGCGCTCCTCCGCGGGCGGCAGTTCCACCGGGAAGACCCGGAGCACGGTGGGCTCCTGGGACATGGCGGAGTGGAAGTGGTTGTAGACGATGTAGAGGGCGTCAATCTCGCCTTCGATGTACTGCTTCGCCGCGTCGTCCGCGAGGGACTGGGCGACGCGATCGAGGCCATGGAGCGGCACGCCGGTGTGCTCGCTGACGGGCTTGAGACTCTGCTTGCGGGCCCAGTCGTTGGCGCGCTTGCCCACCGCGTCCACGGTCACCTTCACGCCGTCCTTGGAGCGGAGGAAGGCCAGGGACTTCTTCAGCACATTGGCGTTGAAGCCGCCGCAAAGGCCCTTGTCGCTGGCCACCACGACCACGCGCACGACCTTCTCGGGGCGCGGGTTGGTGAAGGCCATGGCGATGGGGCCGAACTCGGCGTCGTCGCCGCCCTGGACGGCGGACACGACGGAGAGGGCCATGGCCTGGAGCTTGGCCGCGTAGGGACGCATGGCGGCGAGGCGCTCCTGGGACTTCCGCAGCTTCACCGCAGAAATCATCTTCATGGCCTTCGTCACCTGCTGGGTGTTCTTCACCGAGCGGATGCGGCGCCGGATGTCCTGGAGACCGGCCATGGGCTTAGGCTCCCGTGGGGGCGCTCAAGGAGGCGAGGAAGCCTTCCTTGAACGACGCGACCTGGGTCTTGAGGGCGGCCTTGGCATCGTCGGAGAGCTGCTTGCTCTGAGCGATGCCGCGCAGCACCTCCGGCGCGTTCACGCGCAGGTGGTCCAGCAGTTCGGTCTCGAAGCGGCGCACCTCGGAAACCGCGATGTCATCCACGAAGCCGTTGGTGGCCATCCAGATGGAAGCGACCTGCTCCTCCACCGGCATGGGCTGGTACTGGCCCTGCTTGAGGATCTCCACCAGGCGCGCGCCGCGGTTCAACTGCGCGAGCGTGGCCTTGTCGAGATCCGAGCCGAACTGCGCGAAGGCCGCCAGCTCGCGGTACTGGGCGAGGTCCAGCTTGATGGTGCCGGCGACACTCTTCATGGCCTTGATCTGGGCGCTGCCGCCCACGCGGCTCACGGAGATGCCCACATTCACCGCCGGGCGGACGCCCGCGTTGAACAGATCGGACTCCAGGAAGATCTGGCCGTCGGTGATGGAGATGACATTGGTCGGGATGTAGGCGCTCACATCGCCCGCCTGGGTCTCGATGACCGGCAGCGCGGTGAGGGAACCCGCGCCGCGCTCATCGCTGAGCTTGCAGGCGCGCTCCAGCAGGCGGGAGTGGAGGTAGAACACATCGCCGGGGTAGGCTTCGCGGCCGGGAGGACGGCGCACGAGCAGCGAGATCTCGCGGTAGGCGGCGGCCTGCTTGGAGAGGTCGTCGTAGACGCAGAGCACATGCTGGCCGGCGTTGTCCTTGCCCGCGGGCTTGCCGTCCTTGCCATGCCACATGAAGTACTCGCCCAGCGCCGCGCCGGTCATGGGCGCGAGGAAGAGCATGGGCGCCGGATCGGAAGCCGTGGCGGAGACGACGATGGTGTGGCCCATGGCGCCGTACTGCTCCAGCGTCTTCACGACCTGCGCGACGGTGGAGGCTTTCTGGCCGATGGCGACATAGATGCAGATGACGCCGTTGCCCTTCTGGTTGATGATCGTGTCCACCGCGACGGCGGTCTTGCCGGTCTGGCGGTCGCCGATGATGAGCTCGCGCTGGCCGCGGCCCACGGGGATGAGGCTGTCAATGGACTTGAGGCCCGTCTGCATGGGTTCGTGCACGCTCTTGCGGTCCACGATGCCGGGGGCGATGCGCTCGATGGGGTTGAAGGCGGCGGCCTGGATGGGGCCCTTGCCGTCAATGGGCTCGCCGAGGGCGTTCACCACGCGGCCGACGAAGGCGGGACCGACGGGGATGGACATGATCTTGCCCGTGCGCTTGACCTGGTCGCCTTCCTTGATGGCGTCCGAGGAGCCCAGGATGATGATGCCGACATTGTCCTCTTCGAGGTTGAACGCGAGGCCCATGACCTTCTCAGCGCCCTCGCCCAGCTCCAGCAGCTCGCCGGCCATGACCTTCTCAAGGCCGTAGGCGCGGGCGATGCCGTCGCCGACGCTGATGACGGTGCCGACTTCGGCCACATCCACCTGGGCGTCGAAGCCCTCGATCTGGCTGCGGATGATGCGGGAGATCTCTTCCGCGCGAATGTCCATGGATTCCTCCGTGATCTTCTGAAAAGTCGGGAACTAGGCGGTCAGGAGCTGCTGCTTGATCTGGGCGAGCTTGCCTCGCAGGGAGGCGTCCAGCACGGTGGAGCCCACCTGCACCTTCAGGCCGCCGATGAGGGCCGGATCCTGGCGGAAGGCGAGGCGGATCGTCTTGCCGGTGCGCTTGGCGAGCGCCTGCGAGAGGGCTTGTGCCTGGGCGTCGTTGAGCGGCTGGGCGGAAGCGACCTTCGCCTCCACGATTCCGGCGCGTTCATCGGCGAGCTCGTGGAAGGCCTGGCGGATGGCCGTCGTGCAGTCGAGGCGACCGGCCTCGGCGACGACCTTGAAGAAGCGGCGCAGCAGGTCGGACGCGTTCGCGGCGGCCAGCACCGCGTCGAAGACGACGGCCTTCTTATTGGGCGTCTGCATGGGCGAGGAGGCGAGGCGGGACAGATCCGGGTTGCCCGCGACGAGCGTCGCGATGCGGTCCAGCTCCTGACCCACGGCCGGAACGGACCCGGCCTTCTCGCCGAGATCCAGCAGCACCTTGGCGTAGCGGCGGGCGATGAGATAGCGGCTCACTTCATGCCTCCCAGCTCGGCGATGGCGTGGTCGGTGACGCCCGTTGCCGTCGCGCCCTGCACCTTGGCCTCCAGACGCTTGGCGGCGGCCTCCACCGCCAGTTCGGCGACGAGGGCGCGCAGCTCCTGGCTGGCGACTTGCTTCTGGCGGGCGATCTCGGATTCGGCGGCGGCGAGGATCGCGGCGGCCTCCGTGCGAGCGGATTCCAGCACGCGCTGCTTCTCGGCCTCGGCTTCGATCCCGGCCTTGGCGAGGATCTCGTCCAGCTCAGTCTTGAGCCCGGCCATCTTGGCTTCGAGCTCGTGGATCTGCGCTTCGCCTTCGGCCTTGTCCTTCTCGGCCTGGGCGAGACGCTCCTCCAGATCCTTGCGGAGGTTCGCGAACGCGGACTTCACCGGACCCTTCAGCAGGTACCAGAGCGCGCCGCCGAAGAGGGCGAGGTTGACGAGCTGGATGATCCACTGGGCGAGCGTGCCGAGGGCGAAGCCGAAGAGCTTCACCTCGTGCTCTTCCGCGTGTTCAGCCTCGTGCGCCGGTTCAGCCTGGGGCTGCGCCTCGTGGAGCGCGCGGGACTTGGCGGTCGAAGCCGAAGACGAAGCGGAGACCGAGCGGCCTTCATCCTGCCCGTGGTCGCCGGGACTGGAATGGCTGGCGGCGGGCGCCTGGGCGCGGAGCGCGGGCGCGGCGGTGAGGAGGATCGCGGCGAAGGCGGAAGGGAGGATCAGGCTGCGCGTCTTCATCTCCACC
>CAYYJN010000077.1:5977-7326 GCA_964472275.1 uncultured Solibacteraceae bacterium | reverse complement strand
GAGACTTCGAGCCGGCGCCGCGGATGCGCGCCCTCCATGCGCGCGCGAAGCGTGGCGAGCCGCGCGTTCAGCGCCTTGATCCGATCCGGCACGGCCCGCATGCCGGGGCTGTCCTTGAGCAGGTTGAGCGTCGTCGCGAGGCCATCCACCCGCCACTGGGCGCGGAAGGCGAGGCGGTCCGCGCGGGCCTTGAGCGCCTGGAGCAGCGCCGCGCGATCCGGCGTCGCCAGTTCCGCGGCTTGGCTCGGTGTCGCTGCGCGAAGATCAGCGGCGAGGTCCACCAGCGTCGTGTCAATCTCGTGGCCCACGCCCGTCACCACCGGCACCCGGCTCGCGGCCACCGCGCGCACGAGCACGGGGTCGTTGAAGCCCCAGAGATCTTCGAGGCTGCCGCCGCCGCGCACGAGGAGGATGAGGTCGCATCCGAGCGCGGGGTCCTGCAAGGCCTGGAGCGCGCGCAGGTTCTCCGGAACGCAGCGCTCGCCCTGGGCCGCCGCGGGCGCGACGAGGATGTTGAGGCTCGGCGCGCGCCGCTGCGTCACCCGAAGCACATCCTGCAAGGCCGCGCCGCCCGTGGCCGCGACGACGCCGATGCGCGCGGGCACCTTCGGCAGCGAGCGCTTCGGGCGGTCGAAGACGCCTTCGGCGCGGAGCTGGGCTTCCAGCTCGCGCAGGCGCTGCTGGAGATCGCCGATGCCCGCCAGTTCGCAATGGGTGATCGAGAGCGTGAGGCTGCCTCCCGCCACATAGAGGTTGAGGCTGCCCTTCACGACGACGCGCTGGCCGTCCTTCGGCGCGTGCTTGAGCAGCCGCTGCTGGCTCGCCCACACCGCGCAGTTGAGGGAGGCGCCCTCCTCCTTCAGCGTGAAGTACCAATGCTTGCCCGAGCCGCGGAAATTGCTGACCTCGCCCACTAGGCACACGCCCGCGAAGGGCGGCTCGATCCGCGTCTTCACCTGCTCCAGGAACCGTTTGACCGAGATCGGCGCGTCCATGGGAACAGGCTAACGGGTTCGGGCTGAAAAGCGATTACGCGGAGCGCAGCGGAGAGGCGGAGGGCAGCGGAGAACAAGCTGGTTATTCTCCGCTGCCCTCCGCGTGGTTACTTTTCTCTATTCGTACCGGAGCGCCTCGATGGGATCTTGCGACGCGGCTTTCATCGCGGGCCGGGGGACCCGCTCCACGAGCGCGGAGCGATCGTGGGAGGACGCGCCATGCGGCGCGTCCGTTCGCGGGCAGCCAGTGCGCGTGCGCGAAGCGCCCAGCGCCCTGGCCGGTCGCCGCACGATGAGCCTACTCGTACCGGAGCGCCTCGATGGGATCTTGCGACGCGGCTTTCATCGCGGGCC
>CAYYJN010000077.1:0-5877 GCA_964472275.1 uncultured Solibacteraceae bacterium | reverse complement strand
TACTCGTACCGGAGCGCCTCGATGGGATCTTGCGACGCGGCTTTCATCGCGGGCCGGGGGACCCGCTCCACGAGCGCGGAGCGATCGTGGGAGGACGCGCCATGCGGCGCGTCCGTTCGCGGGCAGCCAGTGCGCGTGCGCGAAGCGCCCAGCGCCCTGGCCGGTCGCCGCACGATGAGCCTACTCGTACCGGAGCGCCTCGATGGGATCTTGCGACGCGGCTTTCATCGCGGGCCAGATGCCGAACACCAAACCCACGGCGGTGCTGACGCCGAAGCCGAGGAAGATGCTCCAGAGCGGCGCGGCGGCGGGGGAGTTGAGGACGACGCGGGCGAAGAAGGCGAGGCCGAGGCCGCAGAGGATGCCGATGGCGCCGCCGAAGCCGGTGAGCGTGACGGCCTCCACGAGGAACTGGAAGCTGATGTCCTTCTTCGTCGCGCCGAGCGCCTTGCGCACGCCGATCTCGCGGGTGCGCTCGGTGACGCTCACCAGCATGATGTTCATGACGCCGACGCCGCCGACCAGCAGCGCGATGCCCGCGATGAGGATCATGGCCGCGGCGATGCCGCCGGTCACCTGCTGGAAGGACTTGAGCTGGGCCTCGCTCGTGAAGATGGCGAAATCGTTAGGCTGGTCGGCCTTGAGCCCGCGCCGCGAGCGCAGGATGGCCGTCTCCATGTCCATCATCTCGTACATCTTCTTGGGGTCCTTGGGCACCGTCGCGATATGGATGGTGTCGCCGCCGCCGTTCTTCACCTGCGGATACATGCCGTCGAAGGTGCTGATGGGGATGAGGACGATGTTGTCCTGATCGCCGCCGAAGGCCGAGCCCTTGGACTCCAGCAGGCCCACCACGCGGAAGGGGATGCCTTGGATGTAGAGCGTCTTCTCGATGGGGTCGCGCGCGCCGAAGAGCGTCTTGGCGGTGCTGGGGCCGATCACCGCCACATGGGAGGCGTGGAGGATGTCCGCGTCCACGAGGAAGCGACCGTCCTTGATGAAGGAATTGTTCGCGGGCGCGTAGTCGGGGTTGGTGCCGCAGAAGGCGGGGCCATTGGCCACCTGGCCTTCGCTGTTCTTGACGATGAGGCTCGCCCCGGCGGGCCCGAAGAGGTAGCGTTCCTGGCTCACGGCCTCGGCGAGGGGGCAGAGCTCTTTCAGCGCCTTGGCGTCCTCGATGGTGAGGTCGCGGCGGCGCTTCTGGTCTTCGGGCAACGGGCCTCCGCCGCCGAAGCGCTGCTCGTACTTCTGGAACTGCACGAGCGTCGTGCCGAAGGAGGAGAAGGAATCCGTCACGCTGCGGTTGAAGCCGACGACGAAGCTCACCATGCCGATGACCGTCGCGACGCCCGCCATGATGCCGAGCAGGGTGAGGAAGCTGCGGAGCTTCTGCGCCGCCATCGCGCGGAAGGCGAAGCGGATGTTCTCCTTGCCGATGGCGCGGAGTCCGGGAGTCTTGTGGCGAAGGGATGCCATGGCTACTCCGCCCTCAGCGCGTCAATGACGAGGAGCCGCGAGGCGCGCCAGGCGGGGAGGAAGCCCGCGGCCACGCCCACGCCCACGGCGAGGAAGATGCCCATGCCGACGATGAAGGCCGTCACTTGAGCCGGCACGCCGAAGGCGGCTTTCACGAGCAGGACGCCCGCGGAGCCGATGCCGATGCCGATGAGCCCGCCCACGAGCGAGAGCAGGGCGGCTTCCAGCAGGAACTGGCGGAGGATGTCCCATTTCCGCGCGCCGAGCGCCATGCGCACGCCGATCTCCTGGGTCCGCTCCACGACGCTCACCAGCATGATGTTCATGATCACGATGCCGCCCACGCCGAGCGAGACGGACGAGATGAGGATGAGCAGGACGAAGGCGGCGGTGCTGATGCTGGCCCAAAGCTCCTTCAGCGTGTCCTGGGTGAGGAGGCCGAAGGGATCCGGCGCGTTGAAGGGCGTGTGGCGGATGGCGCGCATGATGGCGCGGGTTTCATCCTCCGACGCGTCCAGGCCCGCCACGCCCCCCGCCGCCTTCACCATGAGCTGGAGCGACTCGTTGGAGGCCATGAAGTTGTTCCGATAGACCTGGAAGGGGATGTAGATCTCGTTGTCCTGGCCGAGCCCGATGCCGCGCCCCTGCTTGGGCATGACGCCGATGACCCGGAAGGGCAGGCCGTTGATGGTGAAGGTGCGGCCCATGGCGTCCACCATGGGGAACAGCTCGTCCTTGGTGTTGGCGCCGATCACCGCCACGGCCTGCGCGGCCTGATCCTGCTGGGCCGAGAAGAAGCCGCCCGCCTCGAAGGAGACGCGGAACATGTCGCCCATGTTCGCGCTCACGCCGTTGATGTTCACATTGGGCAGCTGCTTGGTGCCGTTGACGACCTTCATGCTCCGCGCGCCGCTCACGCAGATGGAGTCCGTGTGGCGGAGCCCGGCGCCCATCAGCCGCTCGTAGTCGCGGTAGGTGATGGGCGGGCGCTTGATGGCCTGGAGGAACTCCTCCCGCGAGTGGATGATCCCGAACTTGTCCATGAAGTAGACATCCGGGCTCATGACCGCGAGCTGGTCCTTCACATAGTTGTCCAGCCCGGAGATGACGCCCACGACGCCCACGATGGTGGAGACGCCGATGATGACGCCGAGGAGCGTGAGCGCGCTGCGGAGCTTGTTGGCCCTGAGCGCGCGGAGCGCCACGCGGAAGAGTTCCCGGTAGTCCATGGCTCGCGGTCCCGTCCCGCCTCAGCCCTTGGGGCCGTCGGTGGAATCCTTGGGCGCGTCCTTCTGGATGTGGACATCCGCGCCGTCCTTCAGTTCGCGCAAGGCCTTGAAGGGGCCCTGGACGATCTGCTCGCCGCCTTTCAGGCCGCTGGCGATCTCCACATCCAGATCGCCCATGAGGCCGGTCTTGACGGGCACGAACTTCACCTTGGCATTCTCGATGACATAGACGCCTTCCTCTTCGCGGGGCTGGCCGGGAGCGAGCGTCTGGCCGGGCTTCAGCGGGATGTCGCGCATGACGAGCGCCTGGATGGGCACGGCCAGGGCGTCGTCCTTCTCGCCGGTGTAGATGTCGGCCTGGGCGCTGAGGCCGGGTTTGATGGTGAGGGGCGGGTTCTTGATCCAGACCTTCACCTTGAACTTGATGGCCTCGTTGGTGTTCGTCTGGACGATGGGGCTGCCGCCCACCTCCGTCACTTGCGCGTCGAAGGACTGGTTGGGATAGGCGTCAATGTGGACGACCGCCTGCTGGCCCACCTTCACATTGGGGATGGAGGCCTCATCCACCTGCATCTCGGCTTCCACCTTGCTCATGTCGCTGACGGTGACGAGCACGGTGCCGGGCTGGTTCTGGATGCCGGGCACGGCGGTCTCGCCCACCTCGATGCGCTTGGCCGTCACCACGCCATCCATGGGCGCGGTGAGGATCGCGTAGTCCAGGTTCACCCGCGAGGCGCGCACCTGGGCCTTGGCCTGATCCGCGCGCTGGCGGCTTGCGGCTTCCCCACTCTTGGCGGTGAGGTAGGCGGTGTTGGCCTGGTCGTAGTCGGCCTTGGAGAGGATGCCGGCCTTGAAGTTGGCCTGGGCGCGGTCGAAGTCGGCCTTGGCCTGGGCCAGCCGCGCCTCGGATGACGCGAGGTCGGAGCGGGACGCTTCGGCGGCGGCGGAGGCGCCGGCCACATCGGCCTGGGCGCGGGTCGGGTCAATCTCCAGGAGGAACTGGCCCTTCTTGACCCGGTCCCCTTCCTTCACTGCGAGCTTGGTCACCTGGCCCATCACATTGGCGGAGATGTCCGCCTTGGTGACGGCCTGGATGGTGCCGTTGGCGCTGACCTTGGAGATGAGGCGCTCGCGCTTGACCTGGATGGCCTGCACGCCGGGCCCTTTCTCGTTGTTGTGCGTGGCGGCGACGCTCACCACGAGCAGGAGGCCGACGCCTCCGGCGATGAACCAGAGCTTCTTGCGCTTCATGTCAAAGGCCCCCGATAGGTCGGAAATGGACTGGTTGGGTTCCGTGCGAGGTGACGAAAGGGTTTAGGGTGTCTTACATTTTCTAAATGAAAATTATTTCTATTGACCAGGACTAAGCCATGCCTCACGCTCAGGGGTATCACGGTCTTTGAGGGATCCCCATGCGAACCGTCTCCAGTGTTTTCCTCACCCTCGTCGCGCTTCCCGGCATGGCCGCGGCGCCAGTGACGGCGGGCGCGGGCACGGTCCAAGGCCTCGTGGATGACGGCAATGGGCAGGGCGTCCAAGGCGCCGTGGTGCGCATCCAGAACAAAGTGAGCGGCTACCTGGCCACGGTCCGCACCGGCGCCGACGGCAAGTTCGTTTTCTACAATGTGCCCTTCAACAACTACCACCTGGAAGCCGGGGCCCCCGGCTTCACCGAGGCCCACCGCAACATCGAAGTGCTTTCTGGCCTCGCGGTGGATGAGAGGTTGAGCCTCAGCAGCGCCGCCAGCGCCACGGTGGTGATCCAGGACACCAGCCAGTTGGTGGAAGCCACACCGGCGGCCCATGTGGACATCACTCAAAGCACCATCCAGTCCATTCCCACGGCGACGCAGAGCAAGGGCTTGGACAACATCATCCTCCAGACGCCGGGCTTCGCGCAGGACGCGGATGGACGCTTCCACTTCCGCGGCAGCCACGGCCAGGTCACCTATGTCATTGATGGCGTGCCGGTCACCGACCAGATCGGCGGGGTCACCGGACCGGCGCCCGATCAAGTGGAGAGCCTGGAAGTGGTCACCGGCGGCATCTCCGCCGAGTACGGCGGCAAGCCCGCGGCGGTGGTGAACCTCACCACCAAGACGGGCCTCGGCCAATCCGGCCTCAGCGGAGATGTCTCCGCCTCCGTCTCCCGCTTCTCCACCGTCGAGAGCGGCGTGAACCTCCGGGGCGGCAGCGGCAATTTCGGCTACTTCGTGAGCGGCCTCGCCAGCAGCTCGGACCGCTTCGCGGACGCCGTCACCTTCGACAACTTCCACAATCACGGGCGGACGGGCCATCTCTTCACGCGCTTCGACTGGCTCATCGGCAGCGCCGACACGATCCGGTTGTCCATTGGCGGCGGGCGCACGGATCGCGATGTGGTGAACCTCCCCACCCAGGAGGGGGCCGGCATGGACCAGCGGTTCCACGAGTCCAGCGCCAACACGAGCCTGGCCTGGGCCCATGTGTTCAGCGACGCGCGCACGCTCGAGACGACGATCTTCTACCGCCATGCCAGCACCAGACTGGATCCCACGGCGGACCTTCAGCCCGGCTTCGCGGGCGGCGGCGCGGACTTCCCCGTGTGGGTGAAGCAGGACCGCACCCTGGACAACCAGGGCGTGCAATCCATCCTCACCCAGCAGGTGGGCGCGGGCGGCACGCTGAAGGGTGGCCTGAGCTACATCCGCTACCCCATCCACGAACGCTTCGCTTTCGCCATCACCGATCCGAACCAGGTGACGAATCCGGGCGATCCGCTCTATCCCTACACGCCCGCAGGGGGCGGCAACCTCTTCCGGTTCGATCAGAGCCTCACGCCCACGCTGGCGTCGGCCTTCCTCCAATCGGATTGGAAGCTCGCGGCCTGGCATGTTTCTGCCGGGCTTCGCTACGACCGCTACACCCAGAACGGCTTCACCCAGAACCAGCTCCAGCCGCGCGTCGGCCTCGCCTACACCGTGCCCGGTCTCGGCACCGTGCTGCGCGCCTCCTATGACCGGCTGATGATCACGCCGGAGAATGAGAACCTCGCGCTGTCCTTGAGCCAGCAGGCGCGAGATCTGGGCGCGGAAGCCGGAACCCCCGCGCCGCCCCTTGCTTCGGAAATCCAGAACAGCTTCACCTACGGGGCCGAGCAGCAGATCGGCCAGATCGGCCGCGCTAGCGTGGA
>CAYYJN010000076.1:0-7719 GCA_964472275.1 uncultured Solibacteraceae bacterium | reverse complement strand
AGTTGTGCCACTTGAGCGCCATGTGGATGAGGCTGCTGGCGATGAACACGAAGACGGCCGAAAGCAGAATCGGCAGCCAGAGATGCGCGAGCGAGACCATGAGGTCCTCCGGGGTGGGGTGTGCGGGATGAGACCTGGAAAGTCTAACGAATAGGCCTGGGCTATTGGCTATCGGCTTTTGGCTCTCGCTTGACCGGACATTCGGTCGTCCGCACGAATGCTTTGCTGGGTCGGAACCAGCAAAAGCCCAGAGACGAAAGCCGAAGGCCCGTCTTTACCCTGCGTAGCTCTCCGCCGCGTGGTAGCTGCTCCTCACCAGCGGGCCGCTCTCAACGCGCTGGAAACCCATCTCCTCGCCTTTGCGGCGGTACATCTCGAATTCGGCGGGTTCGACGAAGCGCTCCAGGGGCAGGTGGTTCGCAGTGGGCGGCAGGTACTGGCCGAGGGTGGCGATGTTGACGCTCGCGGCCCGCCAATCCTTCATCAGCGCGAGGATCTCGTCCTCGGTCTCGCCCAGGCCCACCATGATGCCGCTCTTGGTGCGCAGCTCCGGCGCCTGCGCGTCGCGGTACGCGGCGGCGCGACTGAGGACGGTCATGGACTGCTCATAGTTGGCGTCGGGGCGGACTCGTCTGTAGAGGCGCGGCACCGTTTCGACATTGTGGTTGAGCACTTCAGGCTCGGCCTCCAATACGCGCTGAAGCGCGTCCTCCATGCCGCGGAAGTCGGGGATGAGCACCTCCACGCCGCAACCCGCGTTCAGCGTGCGGATCCAGCGGATGGTCTGGGCGAAATGCTCGGCGCCGCCATCGGGAAGATCGTCGCGGTTCACGCTCGTCACGACGGCGAACTTCAGCTTGAGCGCCGCGACGGCCTCGGCCACGCGCTGGGGCTCGTCTTCGTCGAGTTGCCCGGGCTTGCCCTTGCCCACGGAGCAGAAGCTGCAATGGCGCGTGCAGATCTCGCCCATGAGCATGAAGGTGGCGGTGCGGTGCACGCCCCAGCACTCATTCAAGTTCGGGCAGCGGGCCTCCTCGCACACGGTCACAAGCTTCTTCTCGCGCATGAGGCCGTGGACCTCCTCCACCACCTCCGGCGCGGGGATGCGGATCTTCAGCCATTCGGGGCGGGGGCCGGGGAGGACGGGCGGGCGGGCCATGGCCTCCAGTCTATCCGCCGCGCTGGACCACCCTGGGACAATGGGCGGAGCTTCCGGAGACCGCCATGACTGGGAATCCTCCCGCCTTCGCCGGGTCCGTCCCGGAATTCTACGAACGGTATATGCGCGCGCCCTTCATCGAGCCTTACGCGGAGGACATGGCCGCCCGCGTGGCGAGACGAACCGGCCCTGTTCTGGAGCTGGCCTGCGGCACCGGCATCCTGACTCGGCGGTTGCTGGAGCGTTTGGGCGAGAATGCGCGCCTGACGGCGACCGACCTGAACCCGCCCATGCTCGTCGAAGCTCAAGCGCGGGTGCCGCCTGATCCGCGTTTGGAGTGGCGCCAGGCGGACATGACGGCCTTGCCATTCCCTGATCACGGTTTCGAGACCGTGGTCTGCCAATTCGGCTTCATGTTCCCGCCGGACAAGGCGGCCACCTTCCACGAGGCCCGGCGGATGCTGAAGCCTGGAGGCGTCCTGCTTTTCAGCGTGTGGGACACGCTGGCGGCCAATCCCGCCAATCCCGTGGTGCTCCACGCGCTGACAGACCTCTTTCCGGCGGACCCTCCGAGATTCCTGGAGGTGCCCTTCGGGTTCAACGACCAGTCGCTCATCCGAGGCCTGTTGGAGGAAGCGGGCTTCATGGATATCCGCATGGAAGCGGTCCCCAAGGAATGCCGAAGCCCCAGCGCGCGGGAGCTGGCCCTCGGCCTGCTCCGAGGCACACCGTTGGCCGGAGAACTCGCGACCCGGGGCGCGGATCTTGAGCGGGCGGAGGCCCTGGTGGCGGAAGCTTTGGCGGCCTTCGGCGGGGCGGCGCCCTTCGTCAGCCCCATGTCCGCGCTGGTGGTGGAGGCGACCGCCTCCTAGCGCCGTTTCGCGCCGCGGCCGATGAGCGAGTTCGAGGCGGCGTCGTAGACCTCCAGCGCGTCGCCATCCCGGAACGCGTAGAAGTCGCCTTTGCCCCGGTGGAAGAGCCAGCAGTCCTGGCCCGCCCGGGGGCCGCTGGCGGGGCGGTGGGGCTGGAGCGCGCCCAGGCCCGCCAACTGGCGGTTCTCGCTCCATTGGTAATTGCCGCCCGGGTCCACCTTCAGTTCGCCCAGTTCCGCAGGTCGTCCCTTGCCCGGAGCCGTGGAGGCCACCCGCCAGGTTCCGGCGAGCGCCGAATCGGCCGGGGCGGCCATCAGGCAGGGAAGCGCGGTGAGCGCCAAGGCGAGGGTTGCCGCTCTCATGGGGGCTCCTGGGGGAGGTCGGCTAGAATGATGGGACCATGTCCGACGAGATGCCACCCATCCCTGAGCCGGTCGAAACGGCCGCCGTGTCCGAAGTCCCGGAAGCGCCCCGGACCTTCGAGGCCCCCAAGGGCTTCGAGACGAAATTCCGCGGGCTGCCGCTGCATCTGACGGCCTTTGAAGGCCCGCTGGATCTGCTGCTTCACCTCATCCGCGAACAGAAGCTCAGCATCATGGATCTGCCCATGGCCGAGGTGACGCGGCAGTACATGGACTACCTCCACCTCATGGAGGAGCTGAACCTGGAGATCGCGGCCGAATTCGTGGCGATGGCGGCGCACCTGCTCCAGATCAAATCGCGCCTCATGCTGCCCCGCCCCCCGGCGGACGAGGGCATCGAGGATCCCCGCGAAGAGCTGGTCCAGAAACTGCTCGACTACCAGCAGGTCAAGGAGGCCGCGGAAGCCCTTCGCAGCCGCGAGCAAGACGCGGCCCAGGTGGTCTACACCAAGCCTCTCGACATTCAGGAACACGCCATCGTCGAGGAGGAGCCCATCAAGGCGACCCTCTTCGATCTGCTCGGCGCCTACCGCGAGGCGCTGAAGAAGCTGCTGCCGCCGCCGCCCGTCGAGGTGCGCGCCCAGCCCAAGACGCTGGACCAGCGCATCGAGGAAGTGCTCGGCGACTTGCGGGACGGGCTCTGGAAGCCCTTCGACCAGCTCATCGCCGCCATCCGCACCCGCGAGGAGATGGTGCTCACCTTCCTCGCCCTGCTGGAGCTGGTGCGCACTCGCCGCATCGCGCTCGTGCAGACCGAATCCTTCGGCGAGATCCGCGTCAAAGCCGCCTGAGCCATGGCCCAGCTTCCCGACGACGCTCCGGAACTCCTGGCCCTGCTGCCCGCGTACAAACGCGCGCGGCTGTTGGGGCTGATCATCTGCGTGGCCTGGCCTCTGTTCCTGATGGTGATGGTCGCCACCGGCGCGGTGCGGCCGGGGACAGCGCCGATGATCGGCCCCGCCAAGCAAATCGGCTACACCTTCACGGCGCTCGTCTGCATCGCCGCCGCGTGGGTCACCTGGCGCAGCGGCAAGGTGCTGAAGGACTTCCGCGAACTCTCCGTGGAAGAGCGTCCCCGCGTCGTGATGCGCGAAAGCCTCATCTACGCGGCCATCTTCGAGACGAGCAGCCTGTGGGGCCTCCTCTACTGGATGATGGTGGGCCAGAACGCCGCGCGCTTCGTCGGCACCTTCATGGCGCTCACGCCGCTGATGTTCTTCCTCTTCGTGCCGCGCCTCCACGCCTGGAAGCTCGCCTTGGAGCGGGAGGACGCATGAGCGAGCCGCAGGTGGATCCCTTCGATCGCACGAAGATCATCCCCGGCGTGCCCGAGCTGCCCGCGGAATCCACACTCGTCCTGCCCATCAATCAACCTCGGCCCGAAACGCCCGCCGCTCCATCCCCGACGCGGCCCTGGAAGGCCATCGCCGGGATGGTCGTGGCGGCGCTGCTGATCGCCGGCGGGGCGTCGTGGTGGTTCCTGCGATCGGATGCGCCCTCCGCGACTCCCGAACCCATCGCGGACAAGGTTCCGCTTCCGCTCCAAGGCTATGTGGACGCGGCGAAGCTCGGCGACGCCAAGGCCATGCGGATGCTGGGCGCGAGCTACACCTACGGCCTCGGCGTGCGGATCAACAAGGCTCAAGGCCAAGCCTGGTACCGCAAAGCCGCCGAAGCCGGCGACAAGACGGCCGCGCAGGAACTCGCCGCCGCGGGCGGCAAGCCGTAGTTCCGGCTGGATCTCAAAGAGGAACACAGAGGACACAGAGCAAGCACAGAGGGCGCAGAGAACTGCTCTTCAATGGGTTTTTCTCTGTGCCCTCTGTGACCCTCTGTGATCTCTGTGTCTCGCATCGGTCGCCAGGAACCATCGAGTCCTTAGATCGAGTTCCGCCAGGCCAGGACTTTCGCCGACGCGGCTTTGCCGACGGCCGCTTCCAGCGCGGCTTCCTCCGCGTTCCGCACGGCCTCCACGCTGCCGAAGGCCGCGAGCAGTTTCTTCGCCGTGGCCGCGCCGATGCCGGGGATCTGGGTGAGCTGGGTCTGGAGCGTGCGCTTCTCGCGCAGCTTGCGGTGGTAGGTGATGGCGAAGCGGTGGGCCTCGTCGCGCACCCGCTGCAAGAGCTGAAGCACCGGGCTGCTCTTGGGGATGCGAAGCGGTTCCGGCGCGCCGGGGCGGATCACCAGCTCTTCCTTCTTCGCGAGCGAGGCGCGCTCCAGGTCCATGAGATCCAATTCGGCGAGCGCAGATTCCGCCGCGTGGAGCTGGCCAATGCCGCCATCAATGAGCACGAGGTCGGGGAAGTCCTTGCCTTCGTTCTTCAAGCGCTTGTAGCGGCGGAAGACGGCCTCGCGCATGTTGGCGAAGTCGTCGTTCTGCTCGTTGGACATCTTGAAGCGGCGGTAGCTGCCCTTGTCCGGGAAGCCGTCTTTGAACACGACGCAGCTCGCGACCACCTCGCGGCCCTGGCCGTGGCTGATGTCGAAGCATTCGATGTGGCGCGGCAGCCGCGCCAGGCCCAGGAAGGCCTGAAGCCCGCTGAGCACGGCCTCGTTCAGTTTCGCCGGTTCGAATTTCCGCTCCAGCGCGAGGCGCGCGTTCTCCTGGGCCATGGCGAGCAGATCGAGCTTCTGGCCCTTTTGCGGGATGACGAAGTGCACCTTGCCGCTCCGCGCCTGCCCCAGCCATTCCCTCAGCAGGTCCGGTTCGGCGGGCTCCATTTCCATCAGCAGGCGGCCCGGCGGGGCTTCATCGGCGTAGACGCGCTGGAGTACCTGGCTCAGGGCTTCGGCGTCCAGCGCCTCGCAATCGTCCAGCAGGTATTCCCGGCGATCCACCATGCGGCCTTCGCGCATGAGCACGCGATGGACGCAGGCGCGCCCATCCAGCACCGCGCCGCCGAAGATGTCCATGTCCTCCTGATCCGCGACGGCGGCCTTCTGCCGCGTGAACCACGCGTCCACCTGGTCCAGCGTGTCGCGGTGATGGGCCGCCTGCTCGAAGGCCTCCACCTGGGCGGCCTGCCACATGGCGGCTTCGAGCCGCGCCTTCAGCTCGTCGCGCTTGCCTTCGAGGAAGAGCTTGGCCTCCTTCGCCTGCTCGCCGTAGGCCTCCTGGGACACGGCGCCGATGCAAGGGGCCGTGCAGCGGTGGAGCTGGTACTTCATGCAGGCGCGGCCGCGTTTGCCATCAATCTCGATGTCGCAGTCCCTCACTTGAAAGAAGCGCTCCACCAGCTCCGCGGCCTTGTAGGCCGTGCTCGCGGGGAAGAAGGGGCCGAAGTAATGCGCTTTGTCTTTGAGCACCTTGCGGGTGACGAACACCTTGGGGAAGGGCTCTCGGGTGAGCTTCACGAAGGGGTAGGTCTTGTCGTCCCGCAGCAGGATGTTGAAGGGCGGGAAGTGCTCCTTGATGAGGTTGTTTTCCAGGACGAGGGCTTCCAGCTCCGTCTCGCAGACGATGAGTTCGAGATCCCAGATCCGCGCCACGAGCCGCCGCGTCTTGGCGTCCAATTGCTTGCTCTGGAAGTAGGAGCGCACGCGGTTGCGCAGCACCTTCGCCTTGCCCACATAGAGCAGCGCGCCGTCCTTGTCCCGGTAGAGGTAGACGCCGGGCCGCGCGGGCAGGTCGCCCAGCTTGCGCTTGAGAAAGGGGCTCTTCTCGAGGTTGTTGCGGATCGCGGCCACGAAATCAGTATGGGGCTCAGCGGAGCGCGAGCACCACGAGCGCGACGGCGACCGGCGAAAGCAGCAGCGCCATCAGGACCCAGGCCACGGGCCGCCCGAAATTGAAGGTCAGGCCGATTCCCAGGCGCTTGGGCACGAGGAGGCGCGGGTCAGAGGCGTTCCAATAGAGCAGGCCGCCCCAGCGATAGTCGGATTCGCGCGCGCCTTCGATGGGCGGCGCGAGCCGCGAAAGGCGGAACACGGGGATGAGGCCGAGGATCAGGGAGAGGACGAAGAATCCCGCGCCCCACCCGATGATCTTGCCGCCGTAGCGCCCCGCGAGGGGCGCGCAGAAACCCATGAGCACGAGGAAGCCCGTGGGCAGAAAGGCCCTCAAGGAACGCAGCGCGGCGAGGCCAAGGTCCCGGCTGGGCTTGGCGCTTCCGCGCAGGAGCAGCGCGAAGCAGAAGAGCAGCGCCCATAGCCCCAGGCTCGGCCACGCCGCGATTGCGAAGAAGCTGTGCTTGTCCATCCAGCCGTTCACCTGCCCGGCGGCGTTCCAGTGCGAGGGAATGCGCTCCGGCAGCAGCGGCAGCCAGTGTTGGAGCCAGAACCACGCCCCGGCGAGCGCGGCGAGGGGCAACAGGTCCCAAGCGGAGAAGAGGCGGGGGCGAACGGTGTCCATGCCTCCAGTCTAGGACGCTGCGACAATGGGCGGATGCTGAAGCTGGAAGCCTTCCCCGTCGGCCCG
Organism: uncultured Solibacteraceae bacterium; assembly: GCA_964472275.1. GTDB lineage: Bacteria > Acidobacteriota > Holophagae > Holophagales > Holophagaceae > JAFDVN01. Next base: position 849 of record CAYYJN010000076.1, on the reverse strand, counting down.
CTGGGGTGCAATTGTTCCCTGCTGTGGAATCCCGAAACCTCGCGGGGCTTCGTGGTGGACCCCGGCGGCGATGGCGCGAAAATCCGCCGCCGCGTGGAGGTTCTCGGCTTCAAGGTGGAGGCTCTGCTTCATACCCACGCCCACTTCGACCATGTGGGCGCGACGAAGGAATTGCAGGAGTTGTGGCAATGCCCGGCCCACCTCCACGAAGGCGACGCCTTCCTCATCGAGAACCTGGATGACCAGACCAGTCGTTTCGGCATGCCGAAGATTCCCGCGCCGGACATGGCGGGTTTGAACGCCGGCGACCGTTTCGGCGCGCTGGCGACCCTGCACACGCCCGGCCACACGCCCGGCTCCTGCTGCTTCCACGGCGAATTCGAACATGGTCAGGTGGTGCTGGCGGGCGACACGCTCTTCCGCCGCGGCGTCGGCCGCACGGACCTTTGGGGCGGCGACTACGAGCAGCTCGAAGCGAGCATCCAAGGCCAGCTCTACGGCTTGAGTGAAGGCGCCCTCGTCATCCCCGGCCACGGCCCCGCGACGACCATCGGCGAAGAGAAGGCGGGCAATCCCTTCGTGCGGGGATCAGGATAGTCATCCGCAGATTTCGCAGATAACGCAGATTGAATGCCAAGCGGGCTTTTGAATCGGCGTAATCGGCGTAATCTGCGGACAAGACTCTTTTTGGGAGGCTTCCCATGAACGCCGTCATCGCCAGCCTCGGCTGCTTCGGGCCGATCCTCGTCGCGTTCGCGCTCTACTTCCTCGCGTCCTTCCGCGTCATCAACGAATACGAGCGCGCGGTGGTGTTCACGCTGGGCAAGGTGAACAACACGCCGAAGGGGC
>CAYYJN010000075.1:0-8030 GCA_964472275.1 uncultured Solibacteraceae bacterium | reverse complement strand
GGTTGTAGGTCTCCAGGCTCTTCACATTGATGAGGGAGAGGCGGCGGTAGCGGTCTTCCATCTGGGCCACGACCCACTTGAGCACGCGGCCGGCTTCGCGCATGTCCGTCACCACCGGCGCCCAGAGGTGCGGGATGCCCTCGTAGACGCCCATCTCCACCATCTTCGGGTCCACGAGGATGAGCTTGGCCTCGTCGGGCCGCGCGCGGAGCAGGATGGAGGAGATCATCGCGTTCACGCCCACGCTCTTGCCGCTGCCGGTGGAGCCGCCGATGAGCAGGTGCGGCATCTTGGCGAGGTCGGCCACCACGGGCTTGCCCTCGATGTCCTTGCCCAGCGCCAGCGTGAGCAGGCTCGCCGCGTCCTTGAAGATGGGCGCGTCAATGACTTCCCGGAAGGCGATCACTTCGCGCTTGGGATTCGGCACCTCGATGCCCACGAGGTTCTTGCCCGGGATGCGGTCCATGCGCACCTTCTCCGCTTGGAGCGCCAGCGCGAGATCCTCCTCCATGCCGAGAATGCGCGACAGCGGGATGCCAGGGTCCGGTTGGAATTCGAAGACCGTCACGACGGGGCCGGGCTGGATGCCGACCACGGAGCCCTTGATCTTGAATTCGGAGAGCTTGGCGGAGATCTGTTCGCGGATGTGTTCAAGCGTCGTCGGGTCCACGCGGCCGTGGGGCGGCGGCGGATCGAAGAGGCGGCGGGGTGGCAGCTCCGACGCTTCGCCAGCGTCCGGATTCGCGGCCTTCATCGGAAGCGCGGGGAGCGGATCGCGCGGCGTGGGTTCGCTCATGGGCAGGCCCGGCTGCACCGATTCGCGGCCGTAGCGGTCTTTCATCACCCGCGGCGCGACCAGGGGCGCCTTGGCCTTGGGCGCGGGCTCGTTCAGGAGCTTGGGCTTGAAGGCGCCGCTGGGCATTTCGGGATGGCCATCGAGGTTCACCGAGCGGATGGCGGGCAACGACGAAGGCGTGTCCAGCCGCATGGACTGGATGCCCGGCAGCACGGTCTCGTCCATGGAGACGCCCTTGCGCCGTAGGTCGGCCGCTTCCATCTCCGCGCGGATGAGGGCTTCGCGCTGGGCTTCCAACTCGGACTGCTTCGCCGCGTCCGATTCGATGGCGAGCACATCCGACGCCGCGAGTTCGGGCACTTCGCCGCCGCTCCAGCGCAGGAAGGGGCGCTTGGCGAAGGTGAGGAAGCCCTTCGCGCCCTTGAAGGGCAGGGGCCGGAGGAAGGGCCAGGCCTTCTCGCCCATCCACTTCGCGAGCAGACGGGCGACGGCTTTGGACAGCGTGGGCGCGAGCACGAGCGCGCAAAGCGCGAAGGCGACGATCAGCAGGATCGGCAGGCCGATGGGGCCGAGGGCCGCGCTCATGCGGGGCCAGAGCGCGCGGCCCATCCAGCCGCCGAAGGGCAGTTCCAACGGAGCGGCGCCGTTCTGGAGCATCCAGTGCTGGGAGGGCAATCCGCCGAGCAGCGTCCACGCGGCGAAGGCGAGGACGATCCAGGCGGCGCGTCCCGCCCAGCGCCGCGCGCCGCTCATCTCCTGGTGCGGCCAGCATTCCCAGCCCAGCCACCCGGGCAGGACGAGCGCGCCGTAGCCCGCGAAGGCGTGGAGCAGGCCGCCGATGGTCGCGCCGATGGAGCCGCAGAGGTTGCGCGTGGGGCCGAAGCCCGCGCCGGTGTCGAAGAGCTGGGGATCGCCGGGGTGGAAGCTCAGTACCGCGAGGGCGATCAGCACGGCCACCGTTCCGCCGAGCAGCCGGAGGGAAACCCGGGCCACGGCGCCCCAACGCTTCTCGTTGCCGCCTCCGACGGCCTTCTTCGCCACCAAGCCTCCGCTGCGCTGCTCCAGTCTAGCGCCCGCCCGAGGTGGACGCGCCCATCGAGACGCCTGCGGACGCGCCCTGCCGGAGCAGGCCCACCCGCCGGTCCCGGTTCCAGCTTGGCTGGCCCATGAGCCGCAGCATCTCGGAAGCGGTGACGAAGCGCCAGCCCTCGGCCCTGGCCTGGTCAATGAAGGCGCCGAGCTTCGCGGCGGGGCGGTCCTGCTCCGGGCGTGCGCTGCCCAGGTGCATGAGGACGATGAGGCCGTCGCCATCGTGTTCCAGGCGCGCGTGGAGTTTTTCCAGGATCGCGCCGCCGCTGCGGTAGAGGCGGCGGTCCTGGGCCGTGGCCCAGTCGAGGCTGTCCGCGCCTTCGCTCCAACCCACATGGCGGAAGCCGACGGCCTCGGCCCAGGCGCGGATCTCCTTCGTGTTCTCGCCGTAGGGCGAACGCCACAGCGGGTCCATGGGCCGCCCGGTGAGGCGGAAGAAGGCCTCGTCCGCCCGCAGCAGTTCGTCCTGGACGCGGGCTTCGCTCCATCGAGGATCGCGGCGGTAGTTGGGCGCGAAATGGGGGTGGTCGAAGGTGTGGTTGCCGACCTCGTGGCCATCCGCCACGATGCGCCGCACCACATCGGGAAAGCGTTCGATGAACGCGCCGGTGAGGAAGATCGTCGTGCGCAGGTGCCGCGCTTCGAGCGTCGTGAGGATTTCGTCCGCGGCCTCGTCGCTGGAGCCGCCATCGAAGCTGAGGAGGATGACCTTCTGGTTGCGCGGTCCTCGGGTGAGGTTGAAGGCCTCGCCCGCGCCGGGCCAAAGGCCGGAAAGATCATGGGTGGCGGTGGGTTCTGGAGAAGGCGGCTGAGCGGCGGCCACTTCGCGGGGATGGCTGGGCGTGGGCGCGGGACGCGCGGGTGCGGGCGCAGGCGCGGGGCGACTCGCGACGACGCGGGGCGAAGCGGGCGACGCGGCGTGGGCCAGGACAGGCGCTTCGTCCGAGCCGTTGCCCTTCAAGACCCACGAGGCGTAGACGCGGCCTTCGGCGTCTTTCAGCGTGACGGGTTCGCCCTTCAAGGGGCTGCGCAGCTCCCAGTGGACGGGGCCGAAATCCGCCGCCGTGCTGATGCGCGTGGAAGGGCCTGAGAGCGTCAGCTCGGTGGGATGGTCCAGCTCGCCGTCAATGACGAGGTAGTCGCCCATGCGATGCCAGGACCAGGGAGCGGCTTCCGTTGTGGCCGCTCGCGGCGCGGCGGGCGGCTTGGAAGTGCCGCAGGCCAGCAGCCCGGCGAGCAGCAGCGCGGAAGGAAGGACGGCGCGCGTCATGCGGGCCTGCACAGCGCCCAGTAGTTGGCCTTCTCGCGCACCTTCACCGCGTCCACCTGAAAGCCGGAGACAGCGAGATGCTCGCACGCCCACTGGGCCAGCAGCTCCGTGGTCGGGTTGCGTCGCGCCAAGCGCGGCTGCGCGTTGAGGACGGTGTAATCGAGGCCTTCCACCCAGGCGTCCAGCGCGGCGTCGAAGCGGGCCGCGTCGTCCTCGCGCTCCAGCCACGCGGCGGCTTCCACCATCCAGTTGTGCCCGTGCCGAGCCTCCACGAAGTAGGGTTCTTCGTGGAAATGATCCGCCACGAAAGGACGGCGGCTGGAGTAGAGGAAGGCCATGACCCAATTTAATCCGGCTGCGCGCCGTCCACTTGGAGTTCCGAGCGGAGCGCGTCCAGGTAAGCGAGCAGCGTCCGCTGCCGGGATTCGGTGAGGCGCTTGCCTTCATCCGTCGTCATCGCGTCCGCGAGGCGCAGCAGCTTCTTGAAGAAGTGATCGAGGGTGTAGGCCTTGTCGTCCAGATCCCGCCCTTCGGCCCACGGATCGGAAGGGTGCCAGAGCTTCGAATGGAAACTCGCGCCGGTGGCGAAGACCCGGGCGATGCCGACGGCGCCGATGGCCTCCAGCCGGTCCGCGTCCTGCACGACGCGGGCTTCGAGGGTCTGGGCTTCGGCCACGCCGCTCCAGCTGTGGGCCGCGATGGCGTGGACGATGGCCTCCGTCTTCAGCGCGAGGGCGGGGATGCCCGCGCACCAGGCCCGCGCCAGTTCCGCGCTCAGTTCGGCGGTGCGCGGCGATTCGGGATGGTTCTTGGGGCGGTAAACGAGGTCGTGGAGCAGCGCCCCGGCGACCGCCACCTCCGCGTCCGCCCCTTCTGCCTCCGCGATGCGGCGGGCGAGGGCCGCGACGCGGCGGATGTGGGCGAGATCATGGGCGGCGTCTCGCTGGAAGGGCTCCGCCGCGAGGTGGGCTTCCAGTTTTTCCAGCAGGGCCTTGAACCAGGCTAGGTCATTCATGGGCATCCTCCCAGGCTACCGCGCCCAGGAACGCGGCGATCCTGGCATCCTGGAAGGTCAGGGAGTCCTCGATGCGGTTCTTGCGCCACCTCCTGCTCGCCGTTCTCGCGCTTCCGGCCATGGCCCAGGGAAGCGCCCAGGGAACCTTCGATCCGATGACCTCCGTGAAGCTCGCCTTCGACAAGGGCGCGGTGGTGGTGGAGGCCCCGGCGGGCGCGCACCTCAAGGCCGCCTTCATGAAGGTGGAGAAGAAGGATGGCCCCGGCACGATCACGCTCGGCGCGATGACGCCCACCAACGCGAAGGACGAATTGGGCGACGGCATCTGGCACGGTCCCGTGCGCATTCCCGTGAAAGGCGAAGGCCTGAAGGACACCGTCACGCTGGAAGTGACCTACCAGCCCTGCACCGAAGGCGTCGGCGGCGTCTGCTACGCGCCGACGACGCGGGAGTTGAAGGTGGCGGCCTCCGCCATTCCGGCGCTCAAGGCGGCGGTGCAACCCGAGGCGAAGGTCGCGCCGAAGCCCGAAGCGCCCGCATCGAGCGTCTCCACGATCCCCACCGTCGCCGCTCCCAGCGTGATCGCCGTCCCGCAAGCCCCGGAGCCATCGCCCGCGCCGAAATCCGGAGGCCTGCTTTGGCTGCTGCTCTCCGCCTTCGGATTCGGGATGGGAGCCTCATTGACGCCCTGCGTGCTTCCGATGATTCCCATCACCATGGCCATCATCGGCGCGAAGGGCGGCGGCAAGGCGCGGGGTCTATTGTTGAGCCTCACGCTGGTCCTGGGCATGGCGGTCACCTACACGATTCTCGGCGTCCTGGCGGCGCGGACGGGAGCGGCCTTCGGCGCGGCGGCCCAGAAGCCCGCCTTCCTCGTGCCTGTGGCGCTGCTCTTCGCCGCGCTGGCCTTCTCGCTCTTCGGCGCTTTTGAACTCGCCCTGCCCGCGTCGCTCCAGACGAAGCTCCAAGGCGGCGCGAAGAAGGGCTTCGGCGGCGCCTTCATCATGGGCCTCATCCTCGGCCCCATCAGCGCGCCTTGCGTCGGCCCCTTCATCGGCGCGCAGCTCATCCAGATCGCGCAACTGGGCGAGGTGGCGGTGGGCGCGCTCACGCTCTTCGTGTTCGCGCTGGGCATGGGCGTGCTCTTCGTCGTGGGAGGAACTTTCAGCGCCGCGCTGCCCAAGAGCGGCGACTGGCTCACGCGCTTCAAGCGCGTCATGGGCCTCGTCATCCTCGGTTTCGCCGCGTGGACGCTGCGCTACCTCGTGCCGGACTGGGCGAACTGGGCGATGTGGGCCTTCGTCGCGCTCCTTGCCGCGCCCATCCTGGGCCTCTTCGAAAAGGCCGAAGGGTTGGTGGGCGGCTTCCTCAAGGCGCTGTCCATTCTCGCCCTCGCCCTCGGCGTGATCTGCGGCCTCCGCGGGCTTGAGGCTGGCCTCGGCGTGAAGCTGCTGCCTTCAGGCGCGGCCACCGCTGCTGTGGCGCAGGATTCGCAGTGGATGTCCCAGGATCTCGAAGGCGCGATCGCGAAGGCCAAAGCCGAGCACAAGGTGGTGCTCGTGGACATCTACGCCGAGTGGTGCGCGCAGTGCCACGAGCTGGATGAGAAGACCTGGCCCGATCCCCAAGTGAAGGCCTGGATCCAGGCCAACGCCATTGCCGTCCGCATTGACACGGACGCAGTGCGGAAGGATCTCGCGACCCAGCTCAAGATCGGAAGCTACCCCACCGTGATCGTGCTGGACGCCGATGGCCGGGAGCGGAAGCGCATCCTCGGCTTCCAGCCCCCCACCGACATGCTGGCCTGGCTCAAGAAAGAATAGACGCCAGCTCCTTCAGCCGCGCAAGCCCCTCTTCCGTCCGGCTCAGGTACCAGGTCATGGCTTGGCCGTCCATGAGCTCGACGCGGGTCTTGGGGAGGAGCTTGCGCAGTTCGGCGGCGTGGCGGGCGTTGAAGCGGTAGGGTTCGGTGGGCAGCAGCACCAGGTCGGGGTCGAGGGCGATAAGGTCGGCGTCCGTGAGCGCGGCATAGCGGTCGGGGCCGATGGGCGTGAAGCCGGACTGTCTGACGAGATCGGCCACATAGGTGTCGGGGCCCGCCGCCATCCAGGGATCGCGCCAGATGAGCGTGAGCGCGCGTGGGCCTTTCTTCACGCGCTTCGGCAGCAGCGACTTCAGCGTGGCGACGCGCGCGGCGGCCTGCTCCTTCTCGCCGAGGGCGTCGCCCAATGCCTTCCACGCGTGGAAGCAGTCGCGGACGGTCTTCACTTCCAGGGCCATCCATCGGATGCCGCGCCTAGTCAACGCATCGGCGACCGCCTTGGGATTCTCATCCGTTTCCAGGATCACGAGGTCCGGCGCGAGCGCCTCGATGGCGTCCAGGTCCGGATCCTTCGTGCCGCCCACGGCGGGGATGGCCATGCGGATCCACCTGGGCGCGATGCAGTAGCGCGTGCGACCGACGATGCGCGTGGCGAGGCCCCACTCGACGAGCAGCTCCGTCACGCTGGGGACGAGGCTGACGATCCTTTGCGGGCCTCCGGCCTGCGGCGGCGGGCGTCGGGCTTCGGGCTTCGGGTCGCCGGTTCGGGAGGATGAGGCCGGATTTCGAGTTCCGACGCCTGACGCCTGAAGCCTGACGCCCGAATGCGGGTCCACCGCCTTCCCACGCCCCACCTCGCAAAGATCAAGCAACGGGCACGCGCCACAGTCGGGCTTGCGGGCGTCGCAGGTTCGCCGTCCGTGGAAGATCAATTGGTGATGCAGCTCGATCCAGTCTTCGCGTGGGAAGAGCCGACAGAGATCCTCCTCGACCTTTTCGGGCGTCTTCGCGGCGCTCAAGCCCAGGCGCCGCGCCACGCGGAAGATGTGCGTGTCCACAGCCAGCGCGGGCACGCCGAAGGCGTTGGCCAGGACGACATTGGCGGTCTTCTGGCCGACGCCGGGCAGGGCCGCGAGGGCGGCCGCATCGTTCGGGACCTCGCCGTTGTGACGCGCCATGAGCGCCTGGCCCAGGCCGAGAAGGTTCTTCGCCTTGTTGCGGTAAAAGCCCGTGGAGCGGATGAGGCCTTCCAGCTCCGGCAGCTTGGCCTTGGATAGCGCCGCCGCGTCGGGATAGCGCTTGAAGAGCGCGGGGGTGGTGAGATTCACCCGCGCGTCCGTGCACTGGGCGCTGAGGATGGTCGCGACCACGAGCTGGAAGGGATCGCCGTGATCCAGCGCGCAGCGGGCATCCGGATAGGCCGCCCTCAACCGCCCCTGAAGCTCGCCCAGTTTGGCTTTCGTCCAGCGCATGGCTCCATCATGACGCGGCGCCCCGCGGCTGGGCGATAATGAGGGGCTGGAGGATGCCATGGAGCATGTGCCCACGGGCCGCCTGGACTGCAACGAGACGGCCACGCATTACCGGGGGCTGGTCCGCTCGAACATCCAAAAGTTGGGCTTCGCGCCGGGCCTGGGCGTCATCCTCGGCTGCGACGACCTGGGCTGCATCACCTATCACCGCTGGCTCATGAAGGACTGCGAGGATCTGGGCGTGGACGCCAAGGACATCGGCGTGAAGGACGGCATCGAGCTGGTGAAGACCATCTCGCGGCTCAACCAGGATCCCAAGAATCACGGCACCTTCATCTTCTATCCGCTGCGCTATCCGGGCCTGAAGGACGACGAGGTCATGGACCTCGTGGATCCGGACAAAGATATCGAAGGCCTGCACGCCACGAACATCGGCTACCTGAACAAGTACAAGAAGCGCATGGATGGTGGCGATAAGCGCTGCATGACGCCCTGCACCGCGCGCGCGGTGGTGAAGACCATCAAGCGCGGCTACGGCGACACCTGGCTCACGGGCAAGACCGTGC
>CAYYJN010000074.1:0-8054 GCA_964472275.1 uncultured Solibacteraceae bacterium | reverse complement strand
CCCGCGGGCGAACTCACCTACGAGATGGAGCATCTGCCGGTGCTGCTCGGCGTTTCTTCGGCGGAAGTGGACGCCTATCTGTCGGAGGGCGGCCTGCCCGCCACCGGAATGGAGGGCACCGTGCGCGAATCCGAGCTCGCCCGGTGGGTGGGCGTGCAGAACCGCTACCAGCTCCTGCCCATCGGCCTCGCCTGGTCCGCGCCCACGCCCCACCGGCTGCCAGAACTGGGCTGACAGACGCGAGGCCTCACCGGACAATGGAGGGATGGCCGAAGCGATCCTCACCACCGATCTTCCCTTTCCCGTCTTCCGGCGCGGCAAGGTGCGCGATGTGTACGAGGTGGGCGGCGACCGGCTCCTCATCGTCGCCACGGACCGCATCAGCGCCTTCGATTGCGTGATGCCCGAAGGCATCCCGGGCAAGGGCGCCATCCTCACGCAGGTGGCGAATTTCTGGTTCGGCGCGACGAAGGATCTGGTCCCCAACCATCTCATCGCCACGGACGCCGCGGACTATCCGGAAGCCCTCGCGCCCCATCGGGCGCGCCTCGCGGGCCGTTCCGTCCTCGTCGCGAAGACGGAGCCGCTGCCGGTGGAATGCGTCGTGCGCGGCTACCTGGCGGGCTCGGGCTGGAAGGAGTACCAGGCCAGCGGCACCGTGTGCGGCCTCGCGCTGCCGAAGGGCCTCACCCTCGCCGACCGCTTGCCGGAGCCCATCTTCACGCCCGCCACCAAGGCGGAAAGCGGCCACGACGAGAACATCCCGTTCGCGCGCTTCGCGGAGATCGTGGGATCGGCCCGCGCCGAGGAGTTGCGCTCCCTCGCCCTCGCCCTCTACGCGCGGGGATCGGAGCTGGCGGCGGCGCGGGGCATCCTCCTCGCCGACACCAAGTTCGAGTTCGGCGTTCGGGATGGCAAGACCATCCTCATTGACGAAGCGCTGACGCCGGATTCAAGCCGCTACTGGCTCGCCGAATCCTGGAAGCCCGGCGCGAATCCGCCAAGCCTCGACAAACAGTTCCTGCGGGACTACCTGGAAACGCTCAAGGACTGGGACAAGACCCCGCCCGCGCCGCACCTGCCCCCGGCCATCGTGGAGGGCATCCACGCCCGCTACGCGGACCTCGCTCAGCGCTTTGGCGTCGAGGTCTGGGAAGCCTGAAGCCCTTCCAGTGAACCCGGATCGCCGCTCACCATGAGGCGGCGATTGGTCGGCGCGCACCACCGTTCGAGAACGCTCTTGGCCGCGACCAGATCCTGAGGCGCGACGGCGGGAGAGAGCGCGCCCGCCACGAGTTCCGCCGGGTGCAGGCGAGCGAGCCGCTCCCGCGCGTCGGCTTCCGCGTGGAGCGCGGCGAGGTCCGCGGCGGCGAACTCGTGCGGCAGCGTGTCCAACGCCACCGCCAAGCGGGCGCGTAAGGACTCCGCGCTCGTTCCGAGCGGCGCGCTGGCTTCCAGGATGAAGTCGTCGCCTGGCGCGAGTTCCAGGCCAGCCGCCTTCACCTGCGCGGCGAGCCAGGGGCGGAGGAATCGCCGTTCATTCTGTTCCTGGCCATCAGCGACGAGTCCCAAGGAGACGATCGGAGCTTCGCCCGGCAAGGTTGCGAGGAAGGGGCCGGATTCGGGGCTGGCACTCACGGCACCCGCGGGAGGTTCGCTGTGCGTGCTCCAGGCCCCAAAGCAGAGCAGCGCGATCTGACGCGCCTGACTGGGATCCAGATCGCCCCAGAGCACGAGCGTCGCGCGGCTCGGTTGAAAGAGACGGCGGTGCCAGGCGGCGAGGCGCGAGGGATCCACCGCGCCGAGAGAGCGCTCATCCGGTTCGGGCAGCCCGTGGAGGCTGCGGTCGAAGCGAAGGCGGGCCCTGCCAAGCGCGTCGGCTTCGGCGAGTTCACTCCACGCGGCGAGTCGCGCGGGTTCGAGTGGAAGCGGATCGAAGGCCGGGCGGATGACGCGGTCAGCGAGCAAGGAGAGCGCCGCTTCCTGATCCTGGGATCGCGCGGAGAAGGTCCAAGTGGCCGCGTCGGCCGTGCGGCTCAGATCGAGATCGAGCCCGATGGCGTCCGACGCGAGGGCGAACGCGGCGGCCCCGCGCGTTCCGGAACCACCGGCGGCGAGCATCCGGAACCCGAGCGGCCGGAGCCAGGCTTCGCCATCGGTGGAAGGCATGGGCAAGCCGAGGCGCAGTTCGCCGCGCACCAAGGGCAGGCTGTGATCCTCGAACAGCGCGACCTTCATCCCATTGGGCAGGGTGAACGAGGTGGGCGCGGGCGGCGTGGCCAGCAGCGCGGAGGCGGCGAGGAGGAAGGCGGCGAGCTTCATCGCGCGCTCCCTTTCATCTGCTGCCGCAGCAGGTCGAGCGTCTTGGCGCGTTCGGCCTGGGGCAGCATCTGGAATTGGCGGAGCCCTTCGCCCACCAGCGATTCGCGCTGGGCGGGATCCTCCACCTTTCGGGCGGCGAGGGCGCGGAGCACTTCCACGAAGGCGCGGTCCTGCGCGTCCAGGCGGCGGCTGGGATCGGGCACGACTTCGACCAGCGTGCGGTGCGAGGGGATGAGGAAGGTCGCGGCCGCTCGCTGCAGCGCCTCCGGACCCGCCGCGCGAAGACGCGCGCCCTCACCCGCGAAGCCGCGCCAGGAGCCGGTCTGAGCCCAGGCCACGCCCAACGCGGAGGCGAGGCTGCCCGCATCGGACTCTTCGGTGAGTCGTCCCAATTCCAATTGCGCGAGGGCGCGGTTCCACTCGTCCTGGGAGACCGGCTCCTGCCGCAGGCGCAGGATCTCGCTCTCCACCGCGTCCTCCACTTCCTGAAGGCTGTGGCCCGGCAGGGGGGTGGCGTCCACCACCAGCAGGTTGGGATAGCGCGCGCCGGGGCGGCCGGTGCTGACCGAGAGATTCGTGGCGAGGGTCTTCAGGCGCGTGGCGAGGCGCGCGCTCGCGCCGCCGCCGAGGATGCGCGCGATCAGATCCAACGCCGCGGCGTCGCCGTCCGTCCGCGCGGGGATGCGCCATCCCGCGAGCAGGCGGAAGCCTTCGCCTTGGATCTGCACGCGGCGGTCGCCGAGGGCGAGGTTGAGATCCGGCAGCACGGGCGGTTCGGGCGGCTCGGCCTGGGGGATGGCGCCGAGCGTTTTCTGAAGCTCCGCGAGGGTGGAGGCCGCGTCCAGATCCCCCACGAGCACGATGGCCATGCGCGACGGCGCGCACGCGGCGCGGGCATAGGCGCGGAGTTCGTCGCGTCTCAGCGCTTCGACCGCGGCGGCGTAGTCGGCGAGGTTGCGGCCGTAGGGATGGCCGGGAAGGGCCGCGCCCAGCAGCACCGCGACGGCCGGGTCCTTGGGGAAGGCGCCCGAGCGCAGATCGGCCACCAGCGAGGCGCGGGCGAAGGGGAGGCGCGACAGCTCCAGGCGGGTGAGGCGCATCGCCTCCGTCTCGCACCAGAGCTTGAAACTGGACGCGGGCAACTCCACCTCGGACGCGAGGAAGTCCCGGGTGTCCACCGCGCGGCTCTCTTCGCCACCCGCCTTGGCGTAGGTCTCGCTCGTTTCCGCGCGATCGAAGCGAGCTTCCAACCGGGCCATGACCGCTTGATGCGCCGCGTTCAATTCGTCCACGCGGGACGAGCCATCTTTGGCTTGAAGACGCGCCACGCGCAGTTCTTCCGCGAGGCCATCCTCTTGGGTCAGAAGCGCGTCCAGCGACGGATCCGCCTTCAGATCCTCGGGCCACGCGGGTCCGAGCAGGCACCGCGCCAGCAGTTCGGTGGCGCCGAGCAGTTGGGGCGGCTCGTCCACGCCGCCCTGGCGGAAGAAGAGCGAGGCCCGGAAGGCGCCGCTGCCGGGTCGGCTCACGAGGATGAGGTCGGCGCCATTGGCGAGGCGCTGTTCGGTGAGTCCGGGAAGTTGAAGCTGCGGCGCCTGGGCGCGCGCCGCCACGCTCAGGAAGGCGGCGGCGAGGAGCGGCGGGAGGCGTCGGCGCATCCCGCCAGCTTATCAGCGGACCGTGATCGTCCCGTTGCTGGTGGTGAGGGTGATGGCCTGAGAGGAACCGGGAACGCGGAAGCGCGTCGCGCCGCTGTCGCTCCCGAGCAAGTCCACTTGGCGGCGCTCCACCTTCACGGATTCGTGGCGGCTCGTGCGGGCGGTCACTTCGCCGGTGGCGGAGCCGAGGCTGATGTCCAGATCGCCGTTGGAAGTGAGGAGCGAGATGCCCTGATTCCATCCGTTCAACCCCGAAGCGATCACATCGGCGTTGGAGGTGGTGAGGTCCACTCCGCCCTGAACATCCTCCAGGCGGATGGTGTCGTTGCTCGTGTGGCCCTTGAGGCTCGCGTTCAGATGCTTGGCCGTGATGGTGGCGTTGGAGGTGGCGACGCTGACGGCGCCATCCAGGTTCTCCAGCTCCACCTTGTCATTGCTCGTGCGGAAGGAGAGCGTTCCGCCGAAGCCGCCCGCGGCGATGGTGTCGTTGGAGGTGGTGAACGCGCCTTGCACCTTGCGCGGCACCTTCATCGTGAAGGCGCAGCTCGGGCCGCGCCCGACATGGAACCCGGAACTCGCCTTCGGGAAGATGGCCTCCACCACCACGCCGCCGTCCCGCGCGGTCATCTCCCATCGCACCGGGCGCGCGTCGCTGTCCTCGATGGCGGCGGTGACGGCGACTTCATCTTTGTCCCAACCTTCCACGCGGATGGGGCTGTTGCGGGTGGAGACCGTGATGCTCCCGCCGGATTTCAACGGCAGGCTTTTCTGCTCCGTCCGCGATCCCGCGAAGGCGGGCGCGGCGATGCAGGCGAGGACGAGGGCGGGAAGCAGGCGGGAGCGCATCGGATCACCTTGGGAGATGATCGGGATACGCCCCCGAAAGGCGCGCGCTTAGCGGACGGTGATGGCGCCGTTGGTGGTGGAGAGGATGATTTTCTGGGTTCGGCCGGGGATGCGGATGTGGGCCTCGTGCTTTTCCATGTTCACCACATCCACGCCCGAGAGTTTGATGTCCAGGCGGCCGTTGGTGTTGTCCGCCTGCAGATCGCCCTTGGCCTGGCCGAGCGCCACCTCGATCTCGCCGTTGGTGCTTTCCAGGCGGATGCCTTCGCCCCAGCCATCGAGACCCTTCGCGGAGATGGAGCCGTTGGTCGTGTCCAGATCCACGCCGCCCGCCACATTCTCCAGATCCAGGTCGCCGTTGGTGGTGCCGCCCTTGATGCGGGCGAAAAGGTTCGACGCGATGATGCCGCCGTTGGTGGTGCTGGCGTGGACCTCGCCTTTGATGTCGGAGACGCGGATGTCGCCGTTGGTCGTGTCGCAGCCCGCGTAGCCCTCGATGCCCTTCACGGAAATCGTTCCGTTGGTGGTGGCGTAGTTGCTGACGATCCTGCGGGGCACCTTCAGCACGAACTCGCAGCGCGGGCTCTGGGTGCCGAAGAACCCGAAATTGAACCAGCCGGTCTTGGGCCACACGGCTTCGATGGCGAGCCCATCGCCAAGGCGCTCCACCTTCAGATCAATGTGGCGGCCCTGGGTGTCGCGGATGTAGGCGGTGAGATCCACCTTCTCCTGGTTCCAGCCCTCGACCTTGATGCCGCCATTCCGGTTGGTCACCCAGAGTTGGGAGCCGTAGGCCAGCATCTCCAAGCGCGATTCGGTGCGGGTCGGAGAGAAGGACATGTCCGACGGCGGAGCCGGGGGCGTGGGCGGGACTGGCGGCGTCGGCGGCGTGGGAGGCACCTGGGCGGCCAGCATCACGGTGAGAACGGGCGCGAACGGGAGGACTCGGCGGCTCATGGGAGATCCCAAAGATCCAGGGCTGGCCTGGCAACTTGTAAACGGAGAAGGCTCGGGCGCGTTTAGTTCCAATGATAAACTGGCTGATTCAGGGAGATAAAGCCGTGAACGCAGCCTACATCCTCTCCGCCACCCGCACCGCCGTCGGCACCTTCGGGGGCGGCCTCAAGCCCCTGTCCGCCGTGGAGATGGGCGCGCTGGCGGTGAAGGAGGCGGTGGCCCGGGCGGGCGTCGAGGTCGCCCAGATCGAGGAGACGGTCCTCGGCTGCGTGCTCCAGGCGGGCAGCGGCCAGAATGTCGCCCGCCTCGCGGCGCTCAAGGCGGGCGTGCCCTTCGCCTCCCCCGCCCACACGCCCAACCAGGTCTGCGGTTCGGGCCTCAAGGCCGTGGCCCTCGCCGCGCAGAGCGTCGTGAACGGCGACGCCTCTCTCGTCATCGGCGGCGGCACGGAGAGCATGAGCAACGCGGCCTACCTGCTGCCCTCCGCCCGCTGGGGCGCGCGCATGGGCAACGCCAATCTCATTGATTCCATGATCCAGGACGGTCTCTGGTGCGGCCACGGCGACACGCACATGGGCATCACGGCCGAAGCCATCGCCTCGCGCTACGGCATCAGCCGTGAGGCGCAGGACGCCTTCGCGCTCCAGAGCCAGCAGAAGGCTGCGGCGGCTCAGGTAGCTGGCAAATTCGACCGCGAGATCTTCACCGTCACCATCGCGGGCAAGAAGGGCGATGTGGCCTTCAACAAGGATGAATTCATCCGCGCCGACGCCAGCGCCGAAGGCCTCGCCAAGCTCAAGCCCGCCTTCAAGAAGGACGGCTCCGTCACGGCGGGCAACGCCTCGGGCATCAACGACGGCGCCGCCGCGCTCGTGATTGGCGATGAGAAGGCCGCCAAGGCCGGCAAGCCCCTCGCGCGCATCCTCGGCTTCGCGCAGGCGGGCGTGGACCCGGCCGTCATGGGCCTCGGCCCCGTGCCCGCCATCCAGAAGCTCCTCGCCAAGACCGGCGTGAAACTCGGCGACATTGATGTCTTCGAGTTGAACGAGGCCTTCGCCGCGCAGAGCCTCGGCGTGCTGCACGACATGCCGGAGCTGGACCCCGCCAAGGTCAACCTCCGCGGCGGCGCCATCGCCATCGGCCACCCCATCGGCGCTTCTGGCGCCCGCATCCTCACCACCCTGCTTCACATCCTTCAGGACGAGCAGAAGCGCTACGGCCTCGCCGCCCTCTGCGTCGGCGGCGGCCAGGGCGTGGCCATGCTGGTCGAGCGGCTTTAATCCACAGATTCCAGAGATTTCATAGATGGCGAGGCCCCGTCCCATCTGTGGAATCTGTGTAATCTGTGGATGAAATGATCACCCTCACCCATGTCAGCAAGCAGTACGACCGCATCCACACCGCGCTGTCGGAGGTGAGCTTCCATGTGGCGGCGGGAGAGTTCATCTTCCTCACGGGGCCGAGCGGCGCGGGGAAGAGCACGCTGCTGAAGCTGCTCTTCCGCGAGCAGGTGCCCAGCTCGGGTGAAATTCAGGTGGCCGGGCACCGCCTCGCCAGCATGTCCACCAAGGAGATCCCGCCCCTGCGGCGCAAGCTCGGCGTCGTCTTTCAGGACTTCAAACTTATCCGCACGCGGACGGTCTACGAGAATGTGGCCTTCGTGCTGAAGGTGCTGGGCGTGTCGGCGGCGGATCAGAAGCAGCGCACCTTCCGCGCCCTCAAACTGGTCGGCCTTCAACACAAGCTCAGCAGCTACCCGCTCCAGCTCTCCGGCGGCGAGCAGCAGCGCGTGGCCATCGCCCGCGCGCTCGTGAACGATCCGCTCGTGCTTCTGGCGGACGAGCCCACGGGCAACCTGGACCCCGATCTCGCGCAAGAGATCATGGCCCTCTTCGAGCGCATCAACCAGGCGGGCACGACCGTCCTCGTCGCCACCCACGACCGCAGCCTCATCCAGCGCATGAAGAAGCGCGTCGTCGGCCTCGACCACGGGCGACTGGCCTTCGACCAGCCCGCGCCGACGAGCATGGTGGTGGTGTAGTCCTCAGGCTGGAGACTGGAGACTGGAGGCGAAAAGCCCATGCTGGGCTTGCGTCCGGGACGAGTGTTATTACAATGTTTCATGGAGGTCGCCATGCTCCAGAAAAAGCTCACCAAGGTCGGCAACAGCTACGCGCTCATCCTCGACAAGCCGCTGATGGACCTCGCGGGCATCAGCGCGCAAGAAGAGGTCGTCGTCTATTCCACCGGGCACGGGCTCGTGATCGCGCC
>CAYYJN010000073.1:0-8199 GCA_964472275.1 uncultured Solibacteraceae bacterium | reverse complement strand
TTTCAGCTTCCCAGATCAGCTCGGATGAACAACCTGATTGGCAGTTACAGCTAGAAGCGCTTCTTGATCACCAGGTCCGTGCGCGTGTAGCGGTAGGTCCCATCCGGCTGGGTCTGCCACATGTATTCGGCGGACACGCGCCAGCGCTGGGGAAGGTTCAGCGCGAGCACGAAGCGGTCTCCCACGGCGTTGGAGTGGTACCACCAGCGGTCCCCGTTGATGGAGCCGAGCGCGCCATCGGTGTCCAGGGTCTGGCGGATGAAGCCGGCTTGGGGCCACCAGCGGCGCGTCGGGCTGCCGATCCACACCTGGACATCCTGGCCGAGGTCGCCGTCTTCCTGGCGCTTCTGGCGCTGGGCGGAGACGCTCACGGGCACGGCCATGTCCCAGTCCACTTGAGCGCCGTAGACCTCGTAGCGGTAGTGGGGATCGGCGTAGCCGCCCGCGTCGCCGTAGGTGCCGTAGTCGCCGTAATAGCCGTTGGGACCGTAGCCCGCGCCGCCGTTCTGGCGGAGGAAGAGGTAGGCGTCCTCCTGCCGGGGCTGGAGATCCCAGAGCCCACCGTGGAAGGTCGCGGTCACCGGGCCGAAGGCGAGCTTGGCGACCGCCTGCCCCGCGCGGATCTTCACGCGCCCGCCGTTCAGCAGGCGCACTTCCCCGGCCGCGCCGCGCAGGCCCGCTTCCTCCAACACGGATTCGGTTCGGAGGAAGATCCGGCCCGCGCCGCCGAGGATGCGGAGGTTCGGATCCCACAGCGCCTCCGAGGCCAGCATCGGATTGTCCACGAGGCCGCCTTGGATCTCGACGCCGGCGCTTTCGGCGAAGTGGGCGAAACGAAGCTCCGCCATGTCCAACCGGGAGCCGTTGCTGGGCTGGTTGTCGTAGCGGGCGAGGTTCTTCGAGTTGCCGTCGCTGCCCAGGTACGACACCGTTCCGGCTTTGACCTGGAAGCCGTCGTCCTCGCCGAAGGTCCAGCGCAGGCGCAGCACGAGGTCCGAGCGGTCGAAGTCCTTCGACCATCCGGGAAGATTCTGGCGCTCCGCCTGGGCGGTGAGTTCCCAGGCGGGGATCCAGGGGTTCGGCTTCTCCTCGGTGAAGTAGTCCTGCGCGGCGAGCGGAAGGCCGAGCGCCGCGCAGCAGAGGAGAGCCCGAAGACGCATGACGCCTACTTGATGCTGGTCATGATCTGCACATTGATGGTTTGATCCGTATCGAAGTCGTAGGAATAGATGCCGTAGAAATCCGCCGTGCGCTTGTAGCGCAGGACCACATGCACATTGCCGGGTACATCGCTGCTGCCTTGGCTGACGGTGACCGCGATGGCGCCGGGCTTCAGGGCCTCGGGGACCTCCAACTCCTTCGCCTTGGCTCGGATCTGAGTGGTGACCTGGGCGGCGAGTTCATCGGCGGGCATGTCGCTGCGGGCTCGGCTCGCCGAAGGGCCGATGTCGTTGCTGATGGCGTTCACCAGTTCATTGTTGGAGTAGTAGATCGGACCCGCCTTGATGGCCACGCCGATGGCGATGAGCAGGATGAGTACGGTGACGATGCAGCCGACCTTGCCTTCACCGGCCTGGCGTGTGCGGAAGCGAGAGCGCATGGGGACTCCTTAGGGGTGGAGGTCGTCGAGGGCCTGCTGCGCCAGGGGCGCGACCAGGGGGCCATCGGGGCCGAGGAGGGTGGCTGAAGGATACTGTGTCGCGGCCTGGAAGGCTTTGCGGGCTTCGTCCTGATACTGCGGGCCGAGGGCGCGGTAGCAGAGGCCCTCGTCGTAGCTGATGGTGCCTTGGCAGACGCCCCGGTCGCCGGGAAGGCGCGCCGCCTTGAGCTGCTCCAGCGCCTGGTCGTAGCGGCGGAAGTGCAGGAGCGCGAGGGCCAGGTTCAACCGCACGAGCCCGGCCTCGTCTCCCTTGGCGCCGAGAAGGCGGAGCCGCAGGGCCGCCAGCACGGCCGGGTAGCTGTAGCGATCGGAGTTGAGGGGGATTTCCAGCGGCTCCGGCTTCACGGCCAGCGTGGCGTTCACCGCGCCTTGGGACACCTGGAGCGTCCCCTTGGCCTGGGCGAGCCTCGACCGGAACTCCGCCACGGAGGCGCAAGGGCTTCCGCCGACCGAGGTGAGGGCGCGGAGCGTCTGCACGCCCTCGGCCTTCGCCGCGGCGTCCGCCGAAAGCATGAAGGGGCCGGGCTCGCCTTCCACATCCAGAAGGGTCAGTCCGCATCCGGGCTCTTCCAGCGGCGGCAGCGCGTTGAGCCGCGCCACGAGATCGGCGAGCGGGTCCTCCTCGAAGGGACGAACGAGCAGCGTCTCCGAAGCGCCATCCACGGCGCTCACCTGCAAGGCCACGGGCGCGCCCGCACCGTCGCCGGTCGGTTTCACGGAGAGGAAGAGCTCGGCGCCATTCATGTCCTTCAATCGGCTCAAGGCCACTTCGGGCAGCTCGGCGGGCTTGGGCGCGACGAAGGCAACGGCGGTGAGCCGCTCCCCGAGCTTGCCCAGGGCCTGCGCCATGCGATCGCGGCCGCTGAAGTCCGCGGCGGGGTCCAGGCCGAGGTAGGCCAGGCGCGGCAGGGGTTTGGCGGTGAGCGCGATCTGCTCGCTCTCCTTCACTTCCAGGTGGCGGGACCAAGCTCCGGCGGGAAAGCGAACCTCAAGGTCATGGGGGCCGCTGCAGATGGGCAGGCTCATGGGCAGCGGACCTTTGCGGTCGCCGTCCAGGTAGAGCTCGGCGCCGGGCGCGGGAGAAGCCATCTTCAGCGTTCCCGCCGAGCTTTTGAGGACGAAGGCTTCCAGGTCGAAGTCCTGCTTCGCGTCGCCGAAGCGCGCGGGAACCTCGATGGTCTTGGCGTAGTGGCAGGGCGAGCGCAGTTCGAGCGTGTGCTTGCCGGGGCCGACGCCATCCAGCACGAGGCCCGCGCTGATCTGATCGGGAGCGACGCCGGCCTTGTCCGCCACGCCCTTGTCGGTGGCCGCGAGCACCCCGCTGGTCGTGCCGACGGCCTTGCCGTCCAGCAGGACCTCCGCGCCGCTTGGGCTCGTGAAGACCCTCAAAGTGGACGAGACGCGCTCCAGCTTGAAGGACGCGGCGGAGGGCTTCGCGCCCACGACGATGCTCTGTTCCTGCTTGCTGAAACCGGGACGGTGGTAGACGACCTGTCGCGTGCCGAGAGGAAGCCAGGCTTCGCCTGAAGCCGGGATGTCCGCGCCATCCACGGAGAGCGTGCCGCTCTGGGGTTCCAGCGTGAAGCGCACGAGCCCGAAACGCGCGGCGCGCATTTGCGTGTAGGCGTTCAGCAGGCGCGTGGTGCTCAGGTCGCGGTCCAGCTCATAGCCCGGGTCCAGATCCAGCAAGGCCTGGAGCCGTTCTTCCGCGCGGGCGCGGGTGGCGGGGCTGCGGTCATCCAGCACCGCGAGCAGGTTGTAGGTCTGGCAGAGGCGACGGCGCCACTCGGGATCGAGGGTCCTCGCTTGAGGCGCGAGCGCGGCCACCACCTGCTCCAGCTTGGCGGTGGCGCCGACGCGGTCGCCGTTCTTCGCCCAGAGGTCGCGGCCCTGCTGGAAGACATCCTTCAACGCCGGGTCCTGGGCGTGAAGCGGCGAAAGCGCCACGAGGGCGAAGATGGGGGCGAGTCGGAGAAGGGGTCGGCGCATGGCGGTCAATTCAGGCGGATGAGGCTGTCGTTGCGGCGGTCGGCCAGGAGGATGCCTCCGGAGCGGTCCATCAGGAGCGAGACGAAGCGGCCGCTCAGGCCCAGATCCTGAAGGCGCGCCTGCCGCAGCAGGGTTCCGTCCGGACCGTAGATCGCGACGCCTTCGCCGAAATCCCCGCCGGAGGTGAGCACGGCGAGGTTCCCCAGTTCATCCGCCGTGAGCGCGACGCACTCCTTGTAGGGCGCGCCCAGGCCGAGGCCGTAGGGAATCTCCTTGCGGACCTTGCCGCTGGCGTCGAAGAGGAAGAGCTTGCGCGCGGCATCGCTCGCGCCCGCCATGCCATCCCGGGTGGCCACCAGGGCGTCGAGGGTTGGTCCGCTTTGGGTGGTGGCCGCGCCGCCAGCCGTGAAGATCGTGAAGCCGACCGTCTTGGAATCCGCGACCCAAAGCCGTCCCCAGCGATCCAGCGCCGCGCCCTTGATGTGGGTGAGACCGTTGAGCGGCGTCGGAGCGGCGCCGGGTTTGTCGCTGGGTTTGGCCAGCGCCTCTTCGGTGAGGAGCCAGGGCTGGCCGCCGCCCGCGAGAATGGCGACGGCGGAAGAACCTTGCAGGGGCAGCGGCTTGGCGACGCCGTCCTCGATGGCGAAGACGGCTCCGGCGTCCTTCTGGTAGACGAGCACGCGGCCCGCGCGGTCCATGGCGAGGAGCGTCGGCGTGTGGAGCCACTTCATCTGCCCCTTGGGCCAGCCGCCTTCCACCTTGAAGCCGGGGCGGAGGAGGCGGAGGCGAACGAGCGCCGTGATGCGCCACGCGGCCTCCTTGGCGGCGTGGGATTCGGGCGCTGCGAGCTTCACGCGCTCCAGCAGGCGCAGCGCGCCTTCCAGATCGCCCCGCGCGTCCATGGCCTGAGCCGCTTCCAGCATGGCCATGGGCGCCACGCCCGCGTCGGGGTGCGCGCGATAGGCTTCGGTGAAATAGCCGAGCGCCTTGGTGGCGTCGCCGACAGCGAGGGCGGCGCGGCCCAGCTCCACCAGCGCCTGGGGCGCGGCGCCCGAGGCGGGAAACAGATCCAACACGCGATTGAATTCGGCCGTGGCCTCCTTCAGCCCGTCCGGTCCCTTGGCCTTCGACGCGAGGACCTGGCCGCGCAGCAGGAGGCCCGGCGCGGCCCAGCGACTCGCGAGGTAGTCCGCCTTCAGCCTGTCCAGCAAGGGCAGGGCGGCGTCCAGGTTCTTGGCCACATGCGCCTGGTACTGGGCCATCTGCAGAAGCGCCTGCGGCGTGTAATCGCTGCGAGGCGCGGTCTGGACCAACTGAGTCCAGGTGTCCATCGCCTCCTGGTAGGACTTGGCCTGGTAGGCCCGCTCGCCGCTGCGGTAGAGCCGTTCCGCCAGATCTCCGCTCTGGACCGGGCTCTGAGCAGGGGCCGGAACGACGGCCACGAGCGCGAGGGCGGCGATGGAAGGGCGGAAGGGCGGCATCGGCGGCTCTTGGGAAGGTGCGCCGATGATACCGCGCCTCGCCCTGGAACCTGCCTGGCGATACCTTCATGGGCATGCGCGCCCTCCTGCCCGCCGTCCTGCTTTGCTCCTGCCTGCTTTCCGCGCAGGGGCTGCCGCTGGATCATCTCGCCGCCAGCGACCGCGCCCAGGTGGAGGACATCCTCGCCAGGGCCAACTTCGACTTCACCTCCCGCACCGAGCCCAAGCGGGTGCGGCCCGCGACCATGGAGAAGCTCTTCGACCACCCGCGCATGAGCGTCGCCATGTGGCGCCAGTGCCAGTTCGTGCCGGCTTTCTTCGCCACCGAACTTTCCAGCACGGAGTGGAAGCTCGTGGATCCCACGGGCCTCCAGGCCGATCTGCGGCTCATCTTCGCGCGGCCGGGCTGGCGCGTCTATCTGGTGGATGGCCGCGCGGACAAAGGCCGTCTCCGCACGCCCTTTTCCGTCTCGGCGCGCATGGTGGCGTCCTACCGCTATTGGCAGGGCGCGAAGGGCTTCGAAAGCGAGATCCACACCTGGACCGCGCTGGACTCCTCGCTGCTCGGCTTCTTCGCGCGGCCCTTCCATGGCTACATCAAGGACCGCCAGGATCGCTTCATCGCTTACATCAACGGCAACATCGCCGCCTTCGGCGAGACGGCCGATCTGGCGCCGGGAGATTTCCAGGAGCGGCTGGAGCAGGAAGGCGATGAAGCCTCCTTGAAGGAATTCAAAGCCCTGTTCGGATCGCGCCGCTGATGTTCCGGCGCCTGCTCCGCCCGCTCTGGGCGCCGCGGGAAGGCTTCCGCGACCTCGCCCTGGATTCGCCTGGATTGAAGCGCAGCCTCGGCTGGATGCTGGCCGCGGCGTTGCCGTGGAAGGTGGCCGCCACCTGGTTCGGGCTTCGCGCCGGTCTCTCCGAATACGCCGCGTTCCGGGATGGCGGCGGAGCCGTGTGGCAGGCGGTCTATCAGGCGATGCCGGACCTTTCGCGGAAGGACATCCGCCAGGCTTTCGCCGCGTGGCCCGCCGCGCCGGGCTGGGAGCAGGTGGCGCCCTGGGTGCCGCTGATCGCGGTGGTCGGCCTCTTCAGCCTCTGGCTCCATGATGGCGTCTGGGATCACGCGGCGCTGTGGCTGCTGCGCGGACTCAAGGCGGACAAGGCGGGGCGCGTGAAGGCCACGCTGGCGGCGGAAGCCCAGGCCCAGGCGGTGGCCTGGATCGGCGCGGCCCTCGGCCTGCTCGCCTTCCTCCCGCGCGTCGGGGACTGGATGGGCCTCGCGCTCTTCCCGCTCACGGCCTGGCTGTGGCTGATCCGGGGCTGGGCGCTCGCCGCCCACCACGGCTGCCCAGTCTGGAAGGGCGTGACGGCGACCCTGCTCCACCTGGTTCTCGTCGGGTTGTTCCTCGTCCTGCTGGTCCTGGTCCCGCTGGCGATCCTGGGGGCGCTGATGGCGCGCGGGTAGAAAGCTGGCATCCTGGGACCACGGAAATTCCCCGGAGTGTCCATGGCCTTCCAGCAGATCCTGGATGATTTGATCGCGTCCGTGCCCGAGGCCCTGGCGGCCACCTTCACGGACCGGGACGGCGAGCAGGTCGTCACGCGCACCATCCAGGTGCCCAACGAGGCCTTGCAGCTCCTGGGCGCCTACCAGCAGACGGTTCGCCGCCACTTGGCTGCGGCGGTGGAGGAATTCGACCGCGGCGAAGTGGAGCAGATCGCCTTCGCCACGCCCGCCCACTGGATCCTCCTGATGGGTTGCAACGAAGGCTGCACGCTCGTGCTGGTGATGGCGCGGGAAGGGCTCCTGGGCCGCGCGCGCTTCCACATGCAATCGGCGGTCAAGCGCCTCAACGACGAACTCTAGGGGCGGGTGGACATGGCGCGCTTCACCGGCCTCCTGGGGATCCTCGTCTTCCTGCTCATCGCCTGGGCGCTCAGCAGCAGCCGCAAGTCCATCTCCTGGCGCATCGTGGGCTGGGGCCTCGGGCTCCAGTGGATCTTCGCCATCGTCGTGCTGCGGGGCGAGTGGATCGAGAAGGCCTTGAGCTTCCTGCCCTTCCCGAAGGGCACGGGCTGGCTCGTGCTGCTGCTGATGTTCCTGCCGCTTCTGCTGAAGCGCTTCGCGGGCTACCGGAACCGCACGCTGAACTGGGGCATCTTCGGGCTCGTGATCCTCGGCCTGCTGCGGGGCAACCTCGTGGGCAGCTCCTTCGACCACATGCGCGGCGTGGTGGAGCATCTGATGGCCTTCGCCCAAGCCGGGGCCACCTTCGTCTTCGGCGGCCTCGCCAATCCCGGCGGCTCCGTCGGCCTCGTCTTCGCCTTCGTCGTGCTGCCGACCATCATCCTCATCGCCTCACTTTTCGCGGCGCTCTACTACCTGGGCGTCATGCAGTGGGTGGTGGGCGCGGCGGCCCGCGCCATGGGGCGGCTGCTGAAGATCTCCGGCGCGGAAAGCGTGTCCGTCGCCGCCAGCATCCTCATGGGCCAGACGGAAGCGCCGCTCACCATCCGCCCCTTCCTCGCGCGCATGACCATGAGCGAGCTGATGGTCATCATGACCGCCGGCATGGCCCATGTGAGCGGCTCCATCATGGTCGCCTATGTGCAGGTGGCCCATGTGGACATCGTCCACCTGCTCACCGCCGTCATCATGACCGCGCCGGGTGCGGTGATGATGGCGAAGATCATCGTCCCGGAGACGGAAGTCCCCGAAACCAGCGGCGAGGTGGGCGTGGACATCCCCAACCACGACGCCAACCTCATTGACGCCCTGAGCCGAGGCGCGCTCGAAGGCGGCAACCTCGCCTTCAATGTGGCCGTCATGCTCATCGCCTTCATCGCGCTGGTGGCGCTGGCCAACGGCGTGCTGCACGGCATCCATGCCGGGTGGAGCCTCGAAGGCGCGCTGGGCGCGGCCTTCAAGCCGCTCGCGTGGGTCATGGGCGTGCCTTGGGCGGACGCCGGGAGAGTGGGCCAGCTCCTGGGCGAACGCATGGTGACCAACGAATTCGTGGCGTTCATAGATCTCGGGAAGATGGGCACCGGCGCCATCCCCGCGCT
>CAYYJN010000072.1:0-8914 GCA_964472275.1 uncultured Solibacteraceae bacterium | reverse complement strand
GCGGCGTCGAAAGCCTCGTCTGCCACCCCGTCTCCATGACCCACGGCTCCGTCCCGGTCGCCGACCGCGCCAAGCTCGGAATCACCGACAGCCTCCTCCGCCTCAGCGTCGGCGTGGAAGCCGTCGAAGATCTCATCGCGGACCTGGAGCAGACGCTGAGGGCGTGAGCTGACCTAATATCCGTACTGCTTGAGTACAGTCGGATCAATTTTTTCAATGACGGATTGTGAGATCTCATTTCCGAGCTTCGCGGAACGCTCAAACCAATTGATGCCAGCTTTGATGTCTTTCGCTGTGCCGCGGCCTTCGAAATAGAGACCCCCGAGCACGAACATGGCGTGCGTGCTTCCGGCCTCAGCCGCCTTTGTCATCCATTCGAAGGCCTTTCGGTCGTCTTTCGGGCACGGACTTCCATCAGGAATGGTCCATCCATTCAGAAACGCGCATCCAAGCGTAAGCATTAACTGCTTGTCGCCCTTTTTCGCGCCATCAACGAGCACATCAACAGCTTTCGTCGCATCCTTTGTTGTTCCGATGCCGCGGAAGTAGCAAGTGGCTAGAGCGTGAATGGCCTCGTTATTGCCAAGCGCAGCACCGCGTTGGAACCAATGGAATGCCTTCTCGGGATCTTGAGGGAGATCGCGACCGTACAGGTAGCGAACACCCATAGAATCAGCCGCGTTACCGGAACCTTCATCAGCGGCTTTGGAGTACCAGGCAACTGCTTGAGGCATGTCTTTTTTGGTGCCCTCACCCTTCGCGAAGCAAACCCCTACTTCGTTTTCGGACTCGAGGTGACCCTCCTTCGCAGCCTGAAGCCAATAAGAGAAGGCTCGTGTTTCATTCCTCCCTACTCCAGTGCCTGTGAAATACCGGACGCCTAACTCGTACCCAGCATCTCTATCGCTTTTCTGCACTAGTCGCTCAAGGCTCAAAAGGTCGAGATCTTGGTACTTTCTTTTAGGGCGACTGTCCTCCCCTGGGGCTGTGAAGATGCCACCGGCATACACGACAGGGATGAAGGTGCTCTTGTTGGGCAGCTTTAGCGCGATCTCTGGCGGAATTTGGACAAGGTATTCCTGGGCGATCGCCGGAGAGGTCGCAGAGCCCAGGATAAAGGTCAAAGCGACAGGCGCACTGGCTTTCCCGAGGTGGCTTCGCATGGAGGCTCTCCTGCCTCAGCTTGCCTTAAACCTCGGTGGCCTTCGCGGTCTTTGCGCCTTCACGGTGAATTAAGCCGTCATCCGCCCCAGGAATGCGGTCGCGGCGTAGGGGTCCACGCGGGGCGGGAGTTTGCGCCAGCTGGGCTCGGGGCGCAGGAAGCTGAGCATGTCCTCGGGGCAGCCGAGCTGGTCGAAGAGGGCTTCGACGGCGCGGGCGAGGGTGGTGGGCGTGTGGTCCTGGCTCAGCAATTCGCGCAGCCAGGCCAGTCGCCAGCGATCCTGGGCTTGCTGCCAGGCGGTATGGCCTGGGAAGGGCACGAAGCCTTCGCTCTCGATGCAGGCCTCGCGGATGGCGCTTTCGAAGGCGCCGTCATCCACGGGAGGCAGGGCGAGCACGCTGGCCGCCCCGGAACCGGAGACGCCGCGGACGCGGAGCCAGCCCTGGAGCTCGGATGCGCTGAGGAAGCCCAACTGCAGGCCCACGCGCAGGTCGGACCAGCGGATGGCGCCGCTCGTGTGGCGCTGAAGAATGTGGAGCGCGGCACTGATCATGGCGAACCTCCTGCTGCCAGGATCGGTTTCCCGCATGAAGGCCCTGTGAAGGCTGTGCGCATTCTTCGCGTCGAGGCGTCCGACCGGAAAGCGATTACGCGGAGTGAAGCGGAGAAGCGGAGGGCAACGGAGGAATGGCTTTAAAACTCCGTTGCTCTCCGCGTGACTATTTCATCCAAGGAGATGCAACGCGAGGTGCGCGGCGAGGCGCGCGGTGGTGTCCGCGCCGGGCAGGGTGGGCGCCAACTCC
Organism: uncultured Solibacteraceae bacterium; assembly: GCA_964472275.1. Lineage (GTDB taxonomy): Bacteria > Acidobacteriota > Holophagae > Holophagales > Holophagaceae > JAFDVN01. The sequence continues at coordinate 6,949 of CAYYJN010000072.1, read as the reverse complement.
ATGAGGTCCGCGCCGACCCAAGGCTCGTCCCAGCGGTGGACGAGGCGCAGCAGGGGCAGCAGCTCTGCGGATGAGAGGCCTGCGGGCACGGGTTCGGCGACAGCGGGGGCTTCGGCGGGGTCCAGGGCGTCGAGGTCCACGCTCACATAGGCCGCGCCGCGACCCACCCTGGAAAGGTCGCCGCGCAGTTGGGCGGCGAGGTGCGGATCGCGGAGGTCCCAGGGCGTCCAGGCACGCACGCCGTGGCGCTTGAGCCAGGCCAGTTCGCCGTCATCATGGCGCGGCGCGCGGAGGCCGAGCTGCACGGTGCGTTCGGCGTCCACGAGACCTTCCTCGATGGCGGCGCGGAGCCAGGTGCCGTGATGATGGGTCGTGCCCCACACGGCGCCATCGGCGGCGTCGGGGTGAGCGTCCACATGGAGGAGCCCCACGGATCCGTGCCGCCGCGCGTGTGCGCGCAGCGCGCCGAGGGTCATGAGATGGTCGCCGCCCAACATGAGCGTTCGCGCACCGCGGGCGGCCCAGGCCGCGACGGTGCCTTCCACCGCCTGCAGCGCTTCATTCGTGTTGAAGGGGCGCGTCGGCGCGTTGCCGCCATCCACCCACCCGGCGGTGTTCCAGGCTTCAGTCGCTTCCCGCTCGCCTTGGAGACGCAAAGGCAGCGCTTGGCGGCCCAGGCCAAGGCTCGCGGCGCGCAGGGCCCAAGGACCGAGCCGCGCGCCGGGCCGGTTGATGACGCCGCCGTCGAAGGGCGCGCCGAGGACGACGCCTTCCACCGTCGAAGGCTCGAGCTGGAAGCGCAGGCCCAGGAAGGTCGTGAGGCCCGTGCGCAGGCCTTCGAGCAGGGAGAGGTCAGCCGAAGTCGGGAGCAGGGTCGCGTCGTTCATGCGGATTCCGTCAGCGAAACGCGGAGCCCATCGAGCCACGCGCCGGGGGTGGGGAAGTCCGAAGGGTGGAGCGTCGGCAGGGCCTCGACGCGGAGCCGTGCGGGGCGCCTCAATAGCGTCTTCAGGTGCGGCAGCAGCGACTCGTCGCCAGTCCAGGTGTAGTGCAAGTCCGGCGTGCTGAGGCGGAAAGGCTGCACGGGGATGTCGAGGCAATGGGCCGCGAGCAGACCACCGGGGGCGAGGCGCGCGAGCTTGCCCGTCGTCGTCGTGCCTTCGGGGAAGAGCAACATGGGCCGCTTGGCCTGGAGGTCCCGCGTGAGTGCGCCCACGGCCGCGCCGCGACTCGTGGCGTCATCCCGCTCCACGAAGCGAAGGCCCGCCCGCCTCATCCAGCGGCCGATGACCGGATAGCGCGAGGCTTCGGCCTTGGCGAGGAGGCCCATGGGGCGCAGCGAGAGAAGAACGATCGGATCGGTCCAGCTCAAATGGTTGGCGATCCAGAGCGGTGCATGGAGGTCCGGGTCGCCGACCCATTCGATGCGGATAGGCAGCGCGCGAAGCGCGCGTTTGGAGAAACGGTGCAGGATGCAGTCCGCGCCGCGCTCGGAACGGCGGGCCATCGCGAGTTGGGGCAGGACCGTGCCGGTGGCGCCGACCAGCCGTGCGCCGCGGAGAGCCGCGATCACGAAACGAGCTTGAGGCGCGTGTAGCGCTCGCGCACGCGGTCGAGGTCGCCGCGATCAATGACGGACCAGAGCCGCGTGTCGCCGGGCTGGTAGAAGTCGCGTACTTCCTGCACCACGCGGGCTCCGAGGGCGTGGTGGACGCTGCGGGCGTCGTCGTTCCCCGGCTCCACGAGGAAGCGGCACTGGTCCATGTCTTCGGCGAGGAGCTTCTTCACGGTCTCGCGGATGAGCAGGTAGTTGACGCGAGACTTCTGGTAGTCGGGATGCACGGCCAGCGTCGCGCAGTAGGCCACCTTGCCATTGGCGAAGGTCAGCGTGTAACCCACAGGGCGATCGCCGTCGAAGGCGAGGAAGCACCAGTCAGGAAAGATCTCAGTGCAGAGGCGCAGGTAGTGGGGGCAAAGCTCGCCGGTCGCGTCCCCGCCCCAGATTTCAGCTTCGAGGCGGCGCAGGTGGCGGAAGTCGGAGCTTTCAAGGGCGCGGACGGTGTAACGGGAGCCTTCAGGCGTTGGGGGCAGCGCTTGCATCAGTCACCTCCTGTCAAGGAGGATCGGGCCTCGTCGTGACGGCCCGATGCTGTGGCTGGAGCTTGTCTGCGAACTCGGTGTGACGGCCTTTCAGCCCAACCCGTGCTCGCGGAACAGCGCCGGGTAGCTCCGCCGCTCGACGCGGTCGCTGCCCAGGTGCAGGTGCTCGGCGGCGGCTTTGATGGCGTGGGCGTCGCCTTCGAGTTCCAGGAAGCAGCCGAAGGGCGTCTCGTCCAGGCAGGCAACGAGCTCTTGGCGTTCCCACACGGCGCGGGTCTTCTCCATGCGCAGCGTGGGCGCGAAGCCGAGGGCGGTAAGGATGGCCTCCAGCGCGTCCGCGTCCGCCACTTCCGTCTCTTCCTCGGGCCGGATCTTGAGGAGGGGATCGGGCACGACCGCGCCCTTCCAGGTGAGGATCGTCTTTCCGCCATAGCGCCGCACGCGCAGCGCCGCGCCCGCGGCGGCCAGTTCGCCGTTCCGATCCCAAAGGACGCTCAGCTCGACTTGGGAGGGCGTCGTCTCGACGAAGCCCATGGCGGCGAGCAGATCGCGGATGGGGGCCACCGCCGGAATGCGGAGCTTCAGTTCGGTTTCTAGAGGGTTCCGGTGCTTCAAGACGCTGCCTCCGTCATCATGGGCAGAACGGACGGAGCCCTTGCCCTCCACTAAGTATCTCATCGCGACCCTGTTCATCGCCGCCATGCTGCTGCTGGTGACGATCGTGCAAGGCCTCCGCCCCGCCAGCGGCGGGGGAATCGTCGTGGACGCGCCCGTGGCGGTGCTGGGGTTGGACAGCTTTCCGGTGGAGGCCTCCACCCGGTTGGAGGATGGCTGGTCGCCGCGCTTCCAAGGCGCGCAGGACCCCGATCAATGGGAGCCCTGGCCCTTCGCGGGCGGTTTCGGCGCGCCCTGGGAACCCGCCTCTCCCTATTTGCAGGACCAGGGCTTCGCGGCCAACGGCCCCAAGGGGCGCAGCGAAGTGCGGCTGTGGCAGGGGCTCGAATGGCGCACCTACCGCTTCGATTCGCCGCTGGTCTCCGCGCGCATGACGGCGCGGCGTCCGGACCGCCTGCTGGTGACGCTCGCCTCCGGCCCCGGACGCTTTGAAACGGAACTGCTCGCCATGCCCGAAGGCCGCGTCCTCTGGTCTGTGATGGCCGGGCCCTGGAGCCGCTTCTCCTGGGATGGCCGCGCGGCGCTCGTGGGTTTTCTCGAGGGCGCGGATCAGCACCTGCTCCTCTCCGCGTTGCCCGTGGATGGCGAGCCGCCCGAGGCGACGCTGGCGGCGTGGGATGAGAAGGGCCAGCCGCCGCCCCCCAAGGGCCTGCCGGTGAAGGCCGAGCAGCTCAGCGACGATGGCCGCGACCTGCCCGGCGCGAAGCTCGCGCTGCCCTGGCGGGAGGGCGATCACCTCTGGATGCCGCGGCCCGATTGGCTTTGGGTGTCCGGCGATGGGGCTTGGAGCGCCTGGAATCTGGTGGATCGCCGGTGGCGTCGCGCGGCCTCCGGGATCGGCGCGCTGGACGCGCAGCCGCCGCTTCGCATGGGCCTCACCGCGCCCCTGTCGCCACCCGGGGAAGGCATGGCGCGAAGCCAGGGGCCGGTGGATCGAGTGGCCTGGAGCCCGGTCGCCGCCGACGATCCGCCTTGGCCCGCCTACGATCCCGCCTGGGCCTGGGGCGAGGACAGCGCCCTCACCGCCTGGGACGGCCGCTGGCGGCCCTTCGGCGAGGCGCTTCCGCCCGAGCGGCAGCGCGCGGCGTTGACGCTCGCCTTCAAACCCGATTGGCTCAGCGCCAAGGCCATCCGCCGCTCCGTCGCGGGTTGGCTTCCCGCGGGGCCGGAAGTGGCGCTCCGCGAGGCCCAGGACCGGGCCTGGGTCTGGGTGGGAGACCGGGTGCTGCTGGTGAAGCTGCCCGAACTCGCCCGCACCCGCCGGGTGCGTAAGATCCTCAATGGCTAGATACTTTCTGGTAGCTTAAGCGCAGCTTTCCCATGGACCCCGAGGTCGCCACATGCCCCGTCTCCTGCTCGTGGACGACAACCCCAGCATCCACCGCATCGCCGAGTCGCTCCTGACCGGCTCCTCCGTGGAACTGGTGTGCGTGGAAAGCGGCGAGGAGGCCCTGCGGCGCGTGAACGGCGGCGAGCGTTTCGAGGTGGCCCTGCTGGACACCGTGCTCGGCCCCGGCGGCATGGACGGCTGGTCCCTGCTGGATCGCCTGCGGCAGACGCCCGCGACGGCGGCCATGCCCATCGCGCTCATGGCGGGCGTGCTCGACGCGGTGGATCCCCTGCGCCTGGAGAAGGCGCCCATTCAAGGCTTCCTTCGCAAGCCCGTGGAGCTCCGCGATCTGGAGGAGCGCCTTCACGCCTTCATGGCCGCGCCGGTGGAAGGCGCCGGTCGCGGCACCGTGCCCGGCGCCCGGCTCCAGGATTGGATGAGCGAAGCTCCCGCCGCGGCGCAGCCCGCGCGTGGGCCCGAGCCGGAGAACGACCTCCTCGTGCTCACGGCGGAAGATCTGCTGGAGCCGCTCACCGGGGAGTTCGCGATCCCGCCCGGTCTCGCCAAGGCGGAACCCGAGGCGCACGCCGAGCCCGAGCTGCACCTCGAAGAACTCGATATGGAGACGCTGCACGGCGTTGCCGCGGCCGCGCCGATAGCCGCTTCGATGTCCGCGCCGGAACCCGAGCTCCCGGAAATCCCTTCCATCAACCTCGACGAACCCCTCTCCCACGAGATGCTGGCGGGCCTCGCGCCCACGGCCCACGCCGAAGGCGTCACGGCCCTGCCCGAAGGCGTCGCGGGACTGGCGGCAGGCGCGGCGGGCCTGGCCCTGGGCGCGGCCGCCCTCACGCACTCGCATCCCGATCTCACCGCCGCGCCCACGCCGGCCGCGTTGGAACCGGAGATGGAACTGGAGACGCTGCACGGCGTGGAGCCTGAAGCGCTCCGTGGCCTTGCGACTCCAGCCGCGCCTGCCGCGGTCCCATCAAGCGCCTCAGCCGCGCCCGGCGACGCCAACGCGATGGTGCAAGCCATCCTCGCCGACCCCAACGCGCGCCAGGCGCTGCTCAAGGCCCTCCTCTCGCAAGGCGGCGAGCAGGTGCTGCGCGAAGTGGCCTGGGAAGTCATGCCCGACCTCGCGTCGAAATTGCAGAAGTAGGCCCCGATGATCACCGGCTACAACACCGATGTCCGCCACGGCAACCGCGTCTACCATGTGCAGACCGAGGACAAGGGCCTGGCCAATCCCAAGGTGGAGACGCTCATCTATGTGGGCGGCGAGATCCTGGACAGCTACCGCAGCGCCTATGACGAACTGGTCTCCGGCGGCGCGCTGAAAGACGAGGCCGCGCTCCAGGCCCGCATGGACGAGCAGCACAAGTCCATCATCCGCGATATCAAGGCGGGCAAGTACGACGCCACGCCGCCCGGGGACTCGGAGAAGGAGGCCTTCAACGACCGGCCCCTCGATCAGGCGATCCTCGAGTTCCTTCAGCGCGAAGGGGATGTGGACACGCTGGAAGTGGTGCTGGACCAGCCGCTCCGGCCCGTGTTCGGCGTGGCTTTCCCGCTGGACTTCAAAGTCCGCCTCTCCCGCAGCCAGGCGCCGGTGAAGGGCGCGGAAGTGACCGTGAAGCTCGTCTCCAGCCTCAAGAAGGCCGTCGTGCTGGGCGCGGGCAAGACCGATGGCCAGGGCGTCTACAAGGCGGAGGTCCAGATTCCTCCCAGCCAGCCCGGCCAGTGCGCGCTGCTCGTCACCTGCGCGGGCGAGCAGGGCATGGATGAAGTGAAGGCGCTCATCCGCGGCTGAGGGTCCGTTAGGCTGGTGTCGTGAGCGCGAAGATCCTCCTCCTCCACACCGGCGGCACCTTGGGCATGGCGCCCAGCGGCGAGCCCACCTCGCTGGCGCCGGGGCCGTTCCTCGACCACTTGCTGGAGCAGGTGCCCGAGTTGAAGCGGCTGGCGGATCTCACCGTCGAGGTGCCCTTCAACTGCGATTCGGCGACGGTGGAGCCGGAGCGCGTGCTCGCGCTGGCCGCGCATCTGCGCGCGCGCGCCGCCGCCTTCGATGGCTTCGTGCTCATCCACGGCACCGACACCATGGCCTTCACCGCTTCGACCTTGGGATTCCTGCTGGCGGACCTCGGCAAGCCCGTGGTGCTCACGGGGAGCCAACGCCCGCTGGCCTTCGCGCGCACGGACGCGCGGAGCAACCTCATCAACGCCGTGGATCTCGCCTGCCGCGGCGTCGCCGAAGTCGGCATCGCCTTCGGCTCCACCTGGATCCGCGGCGTCGCCAGCGACAAGCGCAGCGTGGGCCGCTTCGAGGCCTTTCACAGCCCCAACCTCGACGCCCTCGCCGAGCTGGGCGTGGATGTGTGGCTTCGCGAGGACGCGGGCCGCTTCGAGCGGCGCGTGCCTTCGGGCCTTGGCGCCGCACTGGAGATGGACATCCTCGTGCTCACGCCCCACCCCGGCATGCCCTGGCGCAAAGCCCCCGAGGGTGTGAAGGCCGTGCTCATCCAGGCCTTCGGCGCGGGCAACCTCCCCATGGGTCGCGAGGATTTGAAAGCCTTCCTCGCGGACGCGCGTGCGCGGGGCCTACCCGTCGTCGTCACGAGCCAATGCGAGGACGGCGGCGTGGACCTGAGCGCCTACGAGCTGGGCCGCGCCCTGGAAGGGACCGGCGCCATCCCCGGCGGCCTCCACACCCGCTGGGCCGCGCTGGCCAAGCTGGGCCTCCTGCTCGGCGCAGGCCGCGGCCTGGAAGAAGTCCGCGCCGCCTTCACCACGGCTTGGGCCGGAGAACCGATGCCCGCCGGGAACTGGCAGCACCGGTAG